>PLGA01000438.1 GCA_003139735.1 Bryobacterales bacterium
TGAGAACGCCGGAAATCTCCACTGTGTCGCGCACCCAAGGATTTGAGGGCGAGGGAGGGGGAGGGTTCGCCCACCGCGGAGAGGAAGACCGGAGGGTCGCGGCTACTTCCACGAGGCCGGCCGGGTGAGAACGAAGCCCGAGGGCGTTCCCACTGGCTCAGGGAATTGGCTTTTTTCGATCGCGCCGTGGCCGATTTTCAGGTATGCGTGCGCGGCTTTGCAGAGGCTCCGGGAAAAGCGGCCCGGCGGGCAGGCGACGACGACGCGCTTGCCCGGGGCCTGCACACTAGGACGTAGGGGTCGGGCATGCCCGACCCCTACAATCACGTTCACGTTGCTGGTGGTCGCGCACGGGAACCCGGCGGCGCTAATCCGGCTGATGATCCCCGCATGCCACGCTCCAGCCGCTGTTCCCTGACCGCCGAACGGCTCAGAGTGGTATAACGGTCATATCAGGTGCGTTTCAGCTTCGACGTTCGAAAGAGCAAGCGCCTCAGGGCGAATCCCCGGTGACCGGCTGTATTCCGTCACTGCCAGCATGCTGGAGGNNAGGACCTCAACGTAAGCCGCCAGGCGGTCATTAAGACACTGGTCAGGCAGGCCCTGGATCAACACTACCTGACACAACGCGCAAGAGGACCGCAGCCGACGCGGGATTCAAGGGCGTGATGGCGACTTACCGTTCCCTATTTCCGTGACGGGCGTTTTTCGTCCTTGTGGCCGTTTAGCTCTACGCTTGGCGACCAGGAGGGAGCCAGCCGGGAAGTCCGTTGTCGACGCTCGGAATTGCGGCGAATTGGTCCGAATGAACTGATCCGCTCGATTCATTCTTGAATCTAGTGACAACTGCGATCGACAGCTGCGTCCAAGCCGATGATAATTGCGTCATAGGGACCACCTCCGTAGCCTCGCTGGATTTGCGAACGCTTCTGCTGGAGGTCCGTGGATGAAGTGATGCCGGAGGCATAGATTCTCCCATCTCCGACGGCCAGTCCTTCCAAGGTGTCATGGCCGTTCCCGCCGAAATACGACCCATAGCAGAGTTTCGCGCCGTCGGATGACAAGGCCGCGAGGAATCCGTCAAAGTCGCCGCCCCCGTACGCTGCCTGCGATGGATTTCGCACGGGCAGATCCGGCGAATTGGTCATGCCCGTGAACCAGACGCGGCCGGTCCCGTCAACCGCCAGGCTGCCTCCTAAGAATCGATCGGAGTTGGCCTTGGAGCCTCCATAGTATGTCGACCAGAGGAGGCGGCTACCGTCAGCGCTGAGTTTCGTCACGAAGGCATCGACGGAGCCGCGCAGCCGCTGTTGGAACGCGGACTGCGTACTCGGGAAATCGCCCGATTCGGTTACTCCGGAGACGATCGGATTGCCGGAAGAGTCCAGCGACAACCCGTAGGCTGCATCCATCTTTGAGCCTCCCAGGTAGGTGGAAAACAGCAACTTCCAGTCGGAGATCCGAAGTTTCGCCAGGAAGGCATCGCCTCCACCGCCAAAACGCGGCTGCCGGCCATTCTTTATTGGGAAGTCGCTGGAGGTGGTGAATCCCGCGACGAAGAGGTTACCGGACTTATCGAGCGCCACGCCGGTGACCTGCTCCCTTCCCGTCCCGCCAATCAAAACCGTTTGCAGACTCTTCGGATCGCCAGGCCGCATGCGCGCGACAAACCCATCCGGCGGGCCGCCGGGTCCAAATTGGCCGACCCGCGTGCCTGGGAAATCTGACGACATCGTTACTCCGCCGACATAAACCGTTCCGTCTTCAGCGACGGCCATGGACGTGGGCTCGTCGTTCTTCGTACCGCCCAAAAAGGTGGAGTATACAATTTTTCCGGCGGCGTCCAACCTCAGCACAAACACATCGCGACGCGGCCCCCCGAACTGACGTTGTACCGCGTCAGCAGTGGTGGGGAAGTCGGCAGACTCCGTCTGACCCAACACGTAGACGGACCCGTCGTTCCCGACTTCGAGATCGCCGGCGGCGTCCCACTTGCTGCCGCCAGTACGCGTGGCCCACACGATTCGGCCTGTGCGAGCCTGGATCTTCAAAACCACCGCATCCATATCGCGGGGCTGCGGCGCAGCCTTAGCGGGCAGGTGCGGAAAGTCCGGCGAGTCCGAGTGGCAAGCCAGGTAGATGTCGCCTGACCGATCCAGCGTGATGCCGTCGCAGTCATCCGTTCCCGCGCCGCCGAGGTAAGCAACCAGAGTGATTTCCGGCCTCGTAGCCGAAGCGGCAGCGAGAAAAGCAAGACAAGTTCCGAAAGCGAGCCGCATAGCGTGAGTTTAACCAATATGCCCCGTGTGCGGTAGATTGAACCGTTGGACCGGCTCCACCCCTCCCTAACGCCGAAGGGTCTACGAATCCACAAGGGTGTATAGTCGCCGTCACGTCAACTGGACGAGAAGACGCCCATACCAGCAGCGTGACCGGCGGTGACCCGGAAGCCGTGACAATTCGGGCGGTTGCGCGGGTCGGACCGGATCGGTAACGGGAAACGCGCTAGGCTCCTGAAGGGGTCCGCCTAGGAGTCTGTCGGAGATA
>PLGA01000277.1 GCA_003139735.1 Bryobacterales bacterium
CGGCAGTCGGGCTTGTCGCTGCCGTAGCCGCGCATGGCCTCGGCGTAAGTCAGGCGTGGGAACGGCGCCTCGACGCGATAGCCGGCCACTTCGCACAGGCGAACGATTAGCGGCTCGACCACTTCGAAAATCCGCTCCTGCTGGGGGAAGGACATTTCCAGGTCGATCTGTGTGAACTCGGGCTGGCGGTCGGCCCGCAGGTCCTCGTCGCGGAAGCAGCGCACAATCTGGAAGTACTTCTCGTAACCGGCGATCATCAGAAGCTGCTTGAAGATCTGCGGGGATTGCGGCAGCGCGTAGAAGCTGCCGGGCTGCACGCGGCTGGGCACCAGGTAGTCGCGCGCGCCTTCCGGCGTGGAGCGGGTCATGAAGGGCGTTTCGATTTCGAGAAACCCCAAGTCATGCAGGAACTGGCGCGTGGCGAAGGCAATCTGCGAACGCAGAACGATGTTGCGCTGCATGCGCGGGCGGCGCAGATCCACGTAACGGTATTTCAGGCGCGCGTCTTCGGCCACCTCCGCGTCGTCCTCCATGGGGAAAGGCGGCGTGCGCGATTCGTTCAGAATCCAGATCTTGGAAGCCACCACTTCGACCTCGCCGGTGGCCAGGTTCGGATTGACGGCGCCCTCTCCGCGGAGTGCGACCAGGCCTTCTACCGCGATGACATACTCCGGGCGGACCTCCTCGGCCCGCTGGTGCACGGCGGGATCCACGTCGGCGTGGAAGACCGCCTGCGTCATGCCGAAGCGGTCGCGCAGGTCGACGAAAATGACGCCTCCGTGGTCGCGGCGGCGGTGGACCCAACCCATCAGCACGACAGTCTTGCCGGCGTCCGCCGCCCGCAATTCCCCGCAGTGATGCGTTCGTCTGAGTTCACCGAGAAAATCCAATGCAACGGAGGTTTCCATATCGATCTCTTCTTCGTTCCGGGCGGCGGCAGTCAGCCTGGCGGCGATCTCATGGTCCGCGAGACTTTCCTGTTCGCCGGTGGACATATTCTTGAGAGCGTAGCGGCCGGCGGCAATTTCGTCCTCGCCCACAATCAGGACGAAGCGGGCCCCCAGCTTATTGGCCAGTTCCATAAGGCGCTTCAGCTTGCCCTCGGCGAGCTCCACGGAAAGGCCCAGGCGGCGGTACTCGCGCGCCATCAGGGCGGCCTGCCGCAGGGCGGGCTCCCCCAAGGGCGCGATCAGCAGCTCCAGCGGCGCGGCGGCCTGCGCGGATTCCACGCTCATTACCAGACGGTCTTCGCCGATGGAGAAACCGATGCCCGGCGCAGCCATCTTCGAGCCGAGCGATTCGGCGAGGCCGTCGTACCGGCCGCCGCCCAGCACCGAATTCTGCGCGCCCAGCCCGCCATGCACCACTTCGAACGTGGTGCGCATATAGTAATCCAAGCCCCGCACCAGGCGCGGGCGCACCTGGTAGGCAATGCCGCGGCTGTCCAGAGACTGCTTCACGGCGTCGAAGTGCGCGCGGCACTCGGCGCAGAGATGGTCGACCAGGGCCGGCAGCCTCTCGATGATGGGCTGGTCGGCTTCCACTTTGCAATCGAGCACCCGCAGAGGGTTGGTCTCCGCGCGGCGCTGGCAATCGCCGCACATCGAGCCGGCGACGCCTTTCAGCTCCCGGCGGAGCAGTTCGACGTATGGCGGGCGGCAGTTGTGGTCGCCCACGGAGTTAATCAGAAGCTCGAATCCCGCCAGCCCGGCGCGGCCGAGGAGTTCGACCACCATCTCAATCACCTCGGCGTCCACCACGGGCGATACCGAGCCGATGGCCTCCGCGCCGATCTGATAGAACTGCCGGTAGCGCCCTTTCTGCGGGCGCTCGCGGCGGAACATGGGGCCGATGTAGTATAGCTTCTGGACGCCCGGACGCTGGTCCAGACGGTGCTCGATGTAGGCGCGTATGACCGAAGCGGTGTTTTCGGGCCGCAGCGTGAGGGAGCTGCCGTCGCGGTCCTCGAAGGTGTACATTTCCTTGGTGACGATGTCGGTCTCGGCGCCTACTCCGCGCGCGAACAACTGCGTCTCTTCGAGAATCGGCGTGCGGATTTCGTGGTAATTATAGGCGTGGAAAACCGCCCGGGCCGCGGCCTCCACGCGGTTCCACACCTCGGTCGATGGAGGTAGTAAGTCCCTGGTTCCTTTGACGGCTTTAATCAAGGTGGTTGGAAATTCCATGCTAGCATGGCGCGCCGGCGGTCCCCATTCCGCTAAAGTCGCGGCGGCATTCCGCCGATACAGAAGGTAATCATCCTGCTCCCTCAGGGGCCGGTCCTGTCCGGCCCCCACAATTCGCGCCGCCGGGTTGGCGCTGGCTTGGGTCCTGATGGTGGGCGCGGGCATGGCGCAAGACTCGGCGATTGCGCCGGTCCAGGCTGCGCCGGGCGCGGCGCCTGCGAAAGCCCCACCCGTCGCCCCCCGGCCATGCGCGTCCTCATGAAGGCGGCGGCCGACAAACAGCGGGCGGCCATCGCCGCAGCGCGAGGCGGTTCAAAAACAAACGTCGGCGGCGGGCGTCCCCCCCACTCCCTTGACAGCACTGCTATGCTGGCGATGGAAGCGAGGCTCGCGATGAGCAGGAAGATCCTTCTTGTGACGGGCGATGGCGGCGATAGCTACGAAACGCTGTACGCGTACCATCGGTTTCTGGAGGCCGGTTGGGAGCCGATCATTGCGGCGCCGGCGCGCCGGCGGCTGCACATGCTGATCCAGGATGTCGAGCCCGGCTGGGACACCTATACCGAACGCGCCGGCCATTCGGTGGACGCGCAAGTCGCCATCACGGCGGTGGCAGCCAAGGAGTTTGCGGCGGTCGTCATTCTGGGCGGCCGGGCGCCGGAGTACCTGCGCAACGATGCCAGCCTGCTATCGCTGGCGCGGGAGTTCGCGGCCCAGGACAAATGCATCTGCGCCATTGGCCACGGCATCCAGGTGCTGACGGCCGCGGGCCTCACCAAGGGGCGCACCGTCACCTGCCACGAACACGTGCAGGTCGATGTGGAAAGGGATGGCGGGCATTACGTTTCGAAGCCCGCCGTGCGCGACGGCAAATTGATCACGGCGGAGAGCTGGACGGCGCACCCCGAGTTCTATCGGGAGATTTTTAGGTGTCTGGAGGATTAGCAGCGGCGCGTTCCGGATACTTCCGGCCATCGCGCCGCTTGAGCGCGCGCCTCAGCCATAGAGCGGCGGCTCACCGGGTGGGCGGGTTTTCCAGCGGCGATGATGCCAGAGCCACTGGCCAGGATCGGCGCGAATGACCTCCTCCAGGCGGGTCTGCAGCGTTTGCGTATCGCGCGCCGCGTCGCCCGAAATCGCCACCGGCGGGTAGAATCGGAGCACGTAACGTTGCTCGTCTTCGCGCCACAAAGCGAAGCCCGGAATCACGGCCGCGCCGCTGTGCGCGGCAATCTTTGCCAGCCCCGTACTGGCGCAGGCCGGGAAGCCGAAAAAATCGACGAAAACGCCGGAATCGGCGGACGCGTTCTGGTCGATGAGAATGCCCCCCGCCTCATTCGCCGCCAGGGCCTTAAGAATCGCGCGCGCGAAGTCCTTTTTGAAGATGGGGCGATTGCCGGAGAGTGCGCGGCGGCGTTCCACCAGCCGGTCGATTAGCGGGTTGTCGAGCGGCCGGACAACCACGCTCATGGGGGCGCGGAACAGCGCATGGGCGAAGGCGCTCAGCTCCCAGTTGCCCAGATGGGCGGTGGCGAATAGCACGCCGCGGCCGCTCCGAAAGGCCTCTTCGACGTACTCGGAACCCTCGCAGCGAATGGTGCGCGCCAGGTTGTTGCGACGGAGGGAGGGAAAGCGGGCGAAGGCGACCATCACGCGTGCGATGGAGCGGAAAACGCCGTCGGCGATTTCGCGGCGCCCGGCCGCGCCCAGTTGCGGCATGGCCAGCGAGAGATTGCGATCCGCCACGGCGCGCAAGCGGGGCAGGGCAAGATCGAGCAAGCGGACGTAACCGCGAGCCAACCGGTTGGCCACCGGCAGCGGCGTCCATTCGAGCGACTTCACCACGCACAGCGCAGCCGCGTACTCAACCACGTTGCGGACCGCGGAGCGCTGGCGCATGCAACCGCATTGTAGCGTGGGGCCGACGCCGGCCGCCCGCCCCGCTAACCGGCTTTGTTCGTCACGGACTTGCGGCGGAAGCCCAGCAGCCCGCCGAGGCCCCAAATCCCCAGGAAGCCAATCGCAAAACCGAACAGGAATGTGCCCGGAACGGTGTTCAGCAGGGCCGTTCCAGGCGCAAACCCTATGGCCAGGGCTGCGATCACCGCCAGAACGTGCCAGGGCCACGCCAGCGGACGAAAATGGTAGAGGAGATAAATCGGAAGCGAAACCCCTAACACAAAAACCAGGGCGGCCAGGAGCGTATCGAGCATAGGCAATGCCTCCGAGAGTATTGTAGCCAAATTCAGAGAGTTGGGAACCCGAATATCCTGCCGTGTGGAGAGACGCTACATTGGTATCACACGGCGGTCGCCGCGATGCGCGCTTCCTGGTGGAAGCGGGCCTCGCGAAAGGAGAGAAACGTGACGTATAAGGGATATGAGGGGATCGTGCGATTCGATGAAGACGCTGGAATATTCTCCGGCGAAGTGATGAACACTCGTGACGTGATCACTTTCCAAGGGCTTTCGGTCAGGGAATTGAAGCGCGCATTTCAAGAATCCGTGGACGATTATCTGGAGTTCTGCGCCTCGCGCGGCGAGAAGCCTGAAAAGCCGTTTTCGGGATCCTTTACGGTACGCCTGCCGTCCCAATTGCATCGCCGCGTCGCCCTCGAAGCGCGGCGGCGTGGCAAGAGCCTGAACTCGTACGTCATCGCTAGGCTGAACAATGAGGCTGGTGACGATTTCGGCGCTGGGGACTCGTCATCGTGAACTGACGCCCCCATTTCGCGCGCGCTCAGGCCGCCGTGCCTATTCGATCCAGCCGCCGCCCAGGACCAGTTCGCCGTCGTAGAAGACCGCGGCTTGGCCGGGGGTTACGGCGCGCTGCGGCTCTTCGAAGACCACTTCCACGCGGCTGGGATCTCCCGTGGGGCGCAGCAGGGCGGGCGCGGCGGCGTGCTTGTTGCGGATCTTCACCTGCGCGGGCGCGGGCGCATCCAGGCCGGCGGCGGAAACCCAGTTCACGGCGTGGGCGTGGAAGCGCGGACGCAACAGATCGTCATTGCCGCCCACCGTTACGCGCTGCGTCAGCGGATCGGTCGAGATCACGTAGAGCGGCTCGCCGGTGGCCACGCCAAGACCGCGGCGCTGGCCGATGGTGAAGTGGTGGACTCCCTGATGCTCGCCCAAGGTTCGGCCTTCGGCGGTGACAATCTCGCCGCGCGTGGCGCTCGGGGCCATGCCGCTCTCCTTCAAGTAGGCGTCCAGAAATGCGGCGTAGTCGCCGTTGGGCACGAAGCAGATCTCCTGGCTATCGCCCTTGGCGGCCA
The DNA here is from genome assembly GCA_003139735.1 of Bryobacterales bacterium. GTDB lineage: Bacteria > Acidobacteriota > Terriglobia > Bryobacterales > Bryobacteraceae > BOG-224. Next base: position 5,461 of record PLGA01000277.1, read on the forward strand.
CGGCAAGGTCCATGGAACGTGCCAGCTCGCGCACTTCTGGCTTGGCAAGCGAGCCCAGCGGAAACAGCGTGCGCGCCAATTGCTCCTGCGTCAGGCCGAAGAGGAAGTAGGTCTGGTCCTTGGAATGGTCCACGCCGCGCAGCATTTGCCAGCGGTCCGAAGCCCCGTCGAAGCGGATGCGCGCGTAATGGCCGGTGGCGATCTGGCGGGCGCCGACCGAATCGGCCATGTCCAGGAAGCGGTCGAACTTGATGTAGTTATTGCAGAGCGTACACGGGATGGGCGTGCGGCCGGCCAGGTAATCCTCTACGAACGGCTTGATCACATGCTCTTCGAACTCGCGCTCGAAATTGACCACATAGTAGGGGATGCCGATCTGCTCGGCGACGCGGCGGGCGTCGTAAACGTCGTCGAGCGAGCAGCAGCGCCCGGTGGCGCCTTCCACCGACAGGCCCGGCAAGCGGCGCTGGTTCCAGAGCTGCATGGTGAGGCCCACCACGGAGCGGCCCTCGCGCACCAGCATGGCGGCGACGGTGGAGCTATCCACGCCTCCGCTCATGGCCACGGCAATGGGAGGCTCAGGCATGCCCGGCGATGCTCCTCAAACGCGCGACCGCGCCGGCGAGCGCCTCCACCAACGCGTCCACCTGTTCCTCCGTATTGGACCGCCCCAGCGAGAAGCGCATGCTGGCGCGGGCCCTTTCCGCGGACAGGCCCATCGCCATGAGCACGTGGGAAGGCGCGATGGCGCCGCTCGAACAGGCGGCCCCGGTAGAGACGGCGAAGCCGGCGAGGTCGAGTGCGATCACCAGGGCTTCGCCATCGATCCCGTCGAAGTACAGGTTGGCCGTATTGGGCGTGCGGCGCGAGCGGGAGCCGTTCACGCCGGCGCGCGGAATGCGCTCCAGGAGGGCGTTTTCCAGGCGGTCGCGCAGGGCGCCCAGCCGTTCGGATTCGGCGGAAAGAGTCCGCGTGGCGAGTTCGGCGGCGGCCCCGAAAGCCGCGATGCCAGGCACGTTTTCGGTGCCGGGCCGCCGGTCGCGCTCGTGATGCCCGCCGTAGGCGATGGGGGCGAGCGCGGTCCCCTTGCGGACGTAGAGCGCGCCCACGCCCTTCGGGGCATAGAGCTTGTGGGCGCTCATGCTGTAGAGGTCCACGCCCAGCGCTTCCACGTCCACCGGAATCTTCCCCAGCGCCTGAACGCCGTCCACGTGCAGAGTCACGCCGGCGGAGCGGGCGATGCGCGCGATTTCGGCGACGGGCTGAATGGTCCCGGTCTCGTTGTTGGCGTGCATGATGGAGATCAGCACGGTCTCGGGCCGCAACGCGCGCCGCACGTCGTCCGGGTCCACCAGGCAATCGGCGCCGACGCGCAGACCGGTCACCACGACCCCTTCGCGCTCCAATTGCTCGCAGGGACCGAGCACGGCGGGGTGCTCGATGGCGCTGACGATGGCATGTCTGGCCGCCGCCGGCGCGGCCCGGACCACGCCCAGCACCGCCATGTTGTCGGCTTCGGTGCCGCCGCTCGAGAAAACCAGGCTCCCGGGCTGGCAGCCAATCAGGGACGCAAGCTGGCGCCGGGCGGCTTCCATGCGCTGTTTGGCGGATTGCCCGAAATAGTGGATGCTCGAGGCGTTGCCGTACACCTCGCCAAGGCACGACGCCAGGGTCTCCAACACTTCGGGAGCGACGGGCGTAGTGGCATTGTGGTCGAAATAAAAAGGCATGAAAAACAGCTTTCGGCGATCGGCTTTCTAGCTTCGGGAGTTGGGCATCCTGCCTATACTTAATCTTAGCAATGCGGAAACCGATCCTTACTTTGACCACGGATTTCGGCCTCTCGGACCACTACGTGGGGACCATGAAAGGCGTGATTCTAACCATCTGCCCGCAGGCGCAGATTGTGGATATCAGCCACGACGTAACGCCGTTCGAGATCGGCGGCGGGGCCTACGCCATCGCGCAGGCGTACCGCTACTTTCCCCGGAAAACGGTTCACGTGGTAGTGGTGGACCCGGGCGTGGGAACGTCGCGCCGGCCGATTCTGATGGAAGCCGCCGGGCAGTATTTCGTGGCGCCGGATANNCGCGATATTTTCGCGCCGGTGGCCGCGCACCTGGCGTCGGGCGTTGCGCCTTCGCGGATGGGCAAGATTGTCAAGGACTACCTGCGGCCGGTCTTCGAGAAGCCGCAGCGCACCGGCAAGCGGACGTGGACCGGCCGGATTCTCAGGATCGACCGCTTCGGCAACGTGGTCACGAACTTCCACATGAGCGAGTTCCCGGACCTGGAGCAGCGGAATTTCACGCTGACGCTAGGCCCGTGCGCGGTGGGGGTAATGGCGCGCAGCTACGCCGAGTGCGGGCCGGGCGAATTATTCGCGATCGAAGGCAGCTCGGGTTACGTCGAGGTTTCGGTGGGCCAGGGTTCGGCCGCGAAGCGGATCGGGTGCGAATCGGGCGCGGCGGTGGAATTGACGGTGTGGTGACAGGGGCCAGCTAACAGGTTCCGGACGATGGTGTGGCCCATTGCTCGCCCGGCGTTCCGTGCTAACTTTAAGGAATGAGTGTTGCGACTGGCTTGGATGGTCTTCTGGATCCCCTGAGCCGCTGTTTCGACGCTGAGTCCGCTCGTCGAGTGGCCGACTTCCAGGTCGCCCCGCCGGTTCAGGAACGAATCGACGCGCTTGCGGAGCGGGCCAATGAGGGCACTCTTAGCGCCAACGAGCGTTCCGAGTATGAGTCGCTGGTCAACGCGGCGGATTTCATTTCGATCCTCAAATTGAAAGCCCGGCTGTACCTGGATTCGACGATTCAGTAGCAAATGGATGCGACGACAAGGGACCTCGTCCGGAGACGCGCTGGCGAGCGTTGCGAGTATTGCCGGCTGCATCAAGAACATAGCGAGCTGATCCATCATGTGGAGCACATTGTGGCCAGGCAACACGGTGGCTCGGACGGTCCGGACAACCTCGCATTGGCCTGCCACCGCTGCAACCTGCACAAGGGTCCGAACCTGACGGGGATCGACCCTCAGACCCGGCGGCCGGCGCCTCTGTTTCATCCGCGGCGTCACCGCTGGTCCGAGCGCTTCAATTTCGAAGGGGTGCTGATCCATGGCATCAGCGCGACCGGGCGAGCCACGGTCCAAGTGTTAGCCATGAACGACGCCCGCCGTCTGGAGGTCAGGCGGGAAATCCTCAAGCACGGCCACCTTGACTAATACGAAGGTCTTGCGCGGTCTGGCAGCGCCGCCGGTCTCCGCCGGCGGTGACTTGCGGCCCGGTGGAAAACCGCAGCTCAGCGGAGGCCGTCCGCGGTAGAGCGTCACGGTTCGATCACGATCTGGACCGGGTTGCTTTCCTGGCCGTCGGCGGTGATATAGAGCTGGGCGCCGCCGAAGTTGGCGATCACCGGCAACTGCACCTCAACCAGGTAAAAGCCCACGTAGCCGGGCGCAAGTTCCGCGCGCGTGACGGGCACGGCAACGCCGTCCAGGAGAGCCTTGACCGGCGCCGTCACCGCGTGCGGGACGCCCTGCAAAGGGGTGGGCACGCCGGCGGGCCAGTCCGGCTGGACCTTGCCCAGGCCCGTGGCAAAAATCTGAACACGGCCGCCCGAACGCGCGGGGTTGCGGCCATCGAGCGGCAAGCCGCTATCGGCGTCATAGAGCATGGCGGCGCCGTCGGGCGCTACAAAGATCGCGGGCGAGACCGGCTGCACCTGCAAATCCACCCTCACCAAGCCGGCATTGGTATTGAGGGCCAGCGATACGGCGGGTCCCGAAGCGCCATAGGGAACCTGAATCTGCGATTCGGCGTCGGAGGGCATGCCGAGCACCGGATACTCCAGGTCGCCGCCGCGAGCCGTGTTCACATGGGCCCCCACCACGCTGAGCAGCGATCCGGGGGCGGCCGGACGCGTGCTGAAATCGAAAGCGTTTACCACGCGGAGACTAAGCCGGCGGTGCGGAGCGGCGGTGGCATACACGCCATAGCCATCGATGGCGGCGTACAATTGCACCGCCGACGGGTCCAGCCGTACGTCGTAGGCCGGGGCCGGCGGCAAGGCGTCCGAGAGGGGCGTCCAGTGCTGAGGCGAGCCGGCGGTCAGCAGGTCGAGCTGGGTCCAGAAGACGCCCGCCGAGGTGGCCACGTAAACGGCGCCGGCGGAGACGTCGGCAGTCACGGCGTGCGCGGGAGCCTTCGGGAGGTCTGCATCCACGGGGTCCCAGATGTCGCCGCCGTTGAAAGTCCGTAGGACATGCGCGCCGTCGCCTCCCAGCGCCGCGAGTGCGACGCGCGGTTCGGCCGCATCCACGTAAATCCGTTCCACTGGACCAAGCGCGCCGGCGGGCAGCCTTGCAGGTTGCAGGGTAAGGCCGCCATCGCCCGAAAACCACAGGCGTCCGTCGTTCGATCCGGCGTAGAGCGTCTCCCCGGCGGCCGCGGCGGCCGTGATGGGAACGCCCAGGGCGACCGTCAACCACTGCTTCTGGGCCTCTTCGCTTTCCAGTCCAGCGCCCTGCGCGGGGACCCAGAGCGCGCCTCCAGGCGGCAATTCGAGCGGCGTGGGCCAATTCTCCACCTGGATGCGCGTACCCGCGATTCCGGAGGGTGTGGATAAAATCCGCCGCACGGGCAGGTTCGGCAGAGACTGGTTCAAGCCGGCCCAGGTGATCCCGCCGTCCATCGAGCGCCACACGCCGAAATCGTTGGCGACCGCCAACTGATCGGGGTCCGCCGGCGAAACGGCCACGCTATGCTGGCGCGCGCCGATCACGGACCGCGACCGGTAAGCCGTCAAATTGGTCCAGGAACGCCCGTTATCTTCGGAACGGTAAAGGTTGGCGCCCAGGGCGAATATCGCGCCGCCCAGAGCGGCCGTTACGCCGGCATCCGGCTCGGGGAGGCGCACAGCGCTGGCCGGAGCGGACGCGGGAGGCGCCGAACCGGCGGGCGCCGGAGACCATGTTTCAAAATCCGCGGTCCAGAAGACGCCGGAGCGGGTGCGCGCATAAAGCGTGGCGCCTTGCGGGGAAAACCAGACCTGCTCTACCGGCCCGGTGGCCGGCGACGCGAGCGTCAACTCGGCCGAAGGGGGGCCCACTTTACGCCAGTCCGGCTGAGCCTGAGCCTGTGCAGTTCCCGCCGCCAAGGCCAGGGCGGCTATAGCCACCGCTAAGCGGGATGTGGCGGATTGACACACGGCAGAGTTCTATTTTACCCTGTTTCTAAGTCGCTTATCGACTACAAAGGCGTGAATCTCAAGGGTTTGTTACCGGTTTTTAATCTCGGCCCGTTGGATGCAGAGTATGTTTTGGTGCTAGACTTGAAGCGCTTGGCGGTTTGGGTGTTTTCGTACGCTCGCGCTTAGGCCCCTGTTGTATGCTCAGGTTCTTTGCGCTCTCGCGGACCGTGCGGTTGCTGCTTACGGCGGCGCTGGGCGCGGTGTGTCTGACGGCGCAGGCGATTCCGGACCACGGCGCAAGAGTCATCGAGCAGTACGGCCAGCTCTCGGCCCTCGCCGACCACGGCCTGATGGCGTTGTTCGTGGGCGATTCCCTCAAACCTCAGCAGATCATCGTTACCGGGCCGGACAGCTACGGGAAGTTTCAGGTGGCGGACGGCAGCACCTTCGAGGTTTTCGCGAATTCGAAGGTCATGTTCAGGGACCACGTGAGCAATCTCCAGGAGATTCTCAACGTCTTGATCGGCCACGTCAAGGTCTACATCCAGCACCTCAACGGTCTCCCAAACTATAACCAGGTAACCAGCCCCACCGCCGTGATTTCCGTTCGCGGCACGGTCTTTGAAGTGGTGGTGGAAGACGAAGACGGCACCACCTTCGTCAGCGTGGACGAGGGCGTGGTTGGCGTGCGGAACCTGACGGCGCCCGGCGAAACGGTCAATCTGCAGAGCGGCGATTCCATCCGCGTAATCCGCAACCAGCCGCTGCAACCGAGAGCCATCGACCGGGGCGCGATTTTCCGTGGCGTTTTGCGGGCCATGGAGGAAGCTACGTATCAAGGGATGGGGCAGTCGGGCGGCGCCGGCCGTCTGCCCAGCGGGGGTGGCGCGGTTCCCACTCCCACCGGCAACGGCGACAAGGGCAAAGGCGGCTCCGGATCCCCGCCGAGCGCGCCCGGGGCTCCTCAAAACTGAGTCCGGCTAGCGTAGTGTCCAGGAAACAACTAGACAGTGGGGCAGACCATCGTTGTTTGTGGTCTGCCTTCTTCGGTGGGGCGGACCGGGGCGCCCACCGTCTCCGTGGGCCCGTCTGCCTTCCTCTGGCCTGTTGAGTTAATTCTTGGACACTACGCTAGAGTCTGCCCCGAAGCCGATCCATTTCACGGCGATTGCGTTTCGAGGGTTTCCCCGCGTGCAACGCTTCGAAATGCGGCATGGCTTTGCGCTCTTCCGCCACCTTGAGCCGCAACTCCCGGCTCTGCTCCGTCTCGCGGTAGAGCGTCCGCGCTACCGCCGCCGGGCCGCGCATCTCGCTCAGGCCTAGGACTTCCACCTGAAAGTCGCCGCTGGCGCTCTTCACTTGCAACTGATCGCCGGCGTGCACCTCGCGCGCAGGCTTGGCTGGTTGTCCCTTGCACTCGATCCTGCCGAGTTCGCACGCCCGCGCGGCCATCGAGCGCGTTTTGAAGAATCGGGCGGCCCAGAGCCACTTGTCCATTCTCACGCNNAAAGTCGCTTTCCGTCAGGCCGTCGATCTTATGGGTCCAGGTCGTAATTCCCACCTTGCCCCATGACAAATAGATGTCCGGGTGATGCCCTTGTTCCTCGGCCGTCGCGCCCACCCGGTCGACAAAGTCCAGAGCCGTACGGAAATCCGGAAACGCATAGCTTCGCGACAGATGGTGCCCGTCCACCACTTCCCATCCGGGCACTTGGACTTTCAAGTTTTCCAACTCGGCGCTCCCGAGCGGCGGTACGCCGCCCCGGCAAGGCACGCAATGCTTTTCAGCCAGACTCATCGGATTACCCTCCTTTACGCCTTTCGCGCCGAAACAGGTTTGCGGCGCGCGAAGTACACCGCGCCCGCAACCAGGAACGCCAACGAAATCCATTGTGACGTATCGAGCGGGCCCCCGAAAAGGTTGCCCTGATCGTGGAAGCGGTAGAACTCCACCACGAAGCGCACCGCTCCGTAGAGCATCAGATACAGCGCAATGATGCTCCCGGCGGCGTGCGGCTTCCCGATGCGCCAGTACAGAATGCCGAAGATCGCGAACTCCGCGAAGGCTTCGTAGAGCTGCGTGGGATGCAGCGGGACGCCCAGCGGCACGCCTACCAGCCGGTTAGAGACCGGATTGGTGAAGGTCACCGCCCACGGCCGGTGGCACAACACGCCCCAGCAGCATCCCGCCGAGAAGCACCCCAGCCGCCCGATGCCGTGCCCCAGCGCGATGGCCGGCGCGAACACGTCGGCGGTCTTCAGCCCCGGCAGATGGGTCCTCCGCATGTACCACCAGGACACCGCCAGCGCCGCGATCAGTCCGCCATAGAACACCCCGCCCGCCTGCAGCGAGGAAAGCGAAAAAATGTCCCCCGGATGCCCGATGTAGTAGGGCATGTCCACCAGGAACATCATCGCCTTCGCGCCCAGGATGGCCGAGAGCGCGCAATAGATGCCCAGGTTCGTAACCGCGTCCGCGTCCAGGCCCGCGCGCCGGCCCAGCTTCGACGCCATCCACAGGGCCGCCAGAAATGCCGCCGCCACCAGCACGCCGTAGGTGTGAAGGAACGGAATATGAAAGATCTCAGGATACATTTGTCGCCTGCCGTTTGCTACGCAGAAGATCGACCAGCACCAGCCCGCCGCCCACGCTGATGGCCGAATCCGCCAGGTTGAACGCGGGCCACTGATGCTCGCCGATATAGAACAGAAGGAAGTCCGTAACGCGCCCCCACACGATGCGGTCGAACACGTTCCCCGCGGCGCCGCCCATAATCAGCGCGAAGCCGAATTGCGAGAGCCGGTCCAGCCGCTCGCGCCCCTTCCAGAGGAACACGCCCATGATCCCGATCGCCGCCAGCGAAAACGCCGCCAGCAGCGCGGTCCTCCACTCATACGTGGAATCGTCGAACAAGCCGAACGCCATGCCGCGGTTCTCCGAATGGACAATGTCGAAGATCCCCGGAATCACCTTGTACGTGTCCGCAAAGGAAACGTGGGTATCGATGAACCACTTGGTGAGGCGGTCCAGCGCGAATACAGCCGCCGCAACGCCGTAGGGCTTGAGGCGCGGGTCAGCCATGGAGGGTCTCGTCGACGGCGCCGGCGCAGGGGCCGCAGATGCCGGGGAAGCGTTCGTCCGACCCGACGTCCGTCGTATATTTCCAGCAGCGTTCGCACTTCCGGCCGGCCGCGCGCTCCACTTCCACCGCGAGAGGGCCATCCGCCGCGCGGGCGATCTCCACCTGCGAAACGATGAACAGCGCCGGCAGATCGCGGGCGTATTCCTCGAGTAGTGGATAGAGGCTGCCGTCAGCGGTGAGGCGTACGCGCGCTTCCAGGGGCGCGCCGATCAGCTTCCCGTTGCGGGCCTCTTCCAGGCTCTTCAAAACGCCATCGCGCACTTCCATGAGGCGGTCCCAATTGGCGGCCCGTGCGCGCGCTCCCTCGCCGATTCCCGCCGACAACTCGCCCGGCTCTGGGAAATACGCCATGTGAACGCTTTCCGGCCGGCCCATGTGGCCCCACACTTCTTCGGCCGTGAAGCTCATCAAGGGCGCCGTCAGGCGCACCATCGCGTCCAGCAGCCGGTACAGCGCAGTCTGTGCGCCACGCCGCGCTTTCGATTTCGCGGCCGACGTGTAGAGCCGGTCCTTCAGGACGTCGAAGTAGATGGAACTCAAATCCACGGTGGCGAAAGCGTAGACCGAATGGTAGACCTTGTGGAACTCGAAGGCTTCATACCATGCGCGGCAGCGGGCCGTCAGGTCTTCGGCGCGCAGCAGGATCCATTGGTCGATCTCCGCCATCTCGCTGGCCGGTACGGCGTCCTTGGCCGGGTCGAAATCGAAGAGGTTGCCCAGCAGGTAGCGGAACGTGTTGCGCAGCTTGCGGTAGGCCTCCACCAGGCGCGTCTCGATGGTCTTGGAAATGCGCACGTCCTCGTGGAAATTGACCGAAGCCGACCAGAGCCGCAGGATCTCGGCGCCGTGGCTCTTGACGATCTCGTCGGGCTCGATCGAATTGCCGAGCGACTTGTGCATGGCGCGGCCCTCGCCATCGAGCACCCATCCGTTCAACGCGCAGGCCCGGTACGGCGAGCCGCCTTTGATGCCGGTTCCCACAAGCAGGGAGCTATGGAACCAGCCGCGGTACTGGTCGCCGCCTTCCATGTAAAGGTCCGCCGGCCAGGTCAGCCCGAAGCGCTGGTTGAGTACCGCCAGGTGGCTCGACCCGGAATCGAACCACACGTCCAGAATGTCGGTTTCCTTCGTGAATTCGGCGCCGCCGCATTTGGCGCACGCGGTTCCCGGCGGCAGCAACTCGGCCGCCGAGCGCTCGTACCAGACATCCGCGCCGTGCTCGCGGAACAGCGCCACAATGCCATCCAGAATCTTGCGGTCCGTCAGCGCCTCCCGGCACCGCTCGCAGTAGAACACGATGATGGGAACGCCCCACACGCGCTGCCGCGAGATGCACCAATCCGGCCGCGTGGCGATCATGTTGGCGATGCGTTCCTCTCCCCACTCCGGCATCCAGCGCGTACGGTGCACCGCCTCCAGCGCTTCCTGGCGGAAACGGTTGCGGTCCATGCCGATGAACCATTGCTCGGTGGCGCGAAAGATGGTGGGCTTGTGGCAGCGCCAGCAGTGCGGATAGGAGTGCTCCAACTTCTCCAGTCCCAGCAGCGCACCCGCCGATTTCAGAATCTCGATCACGATGGGGTTGGCCTCCCACACCGTCTTCCCGATCAGGACGTCCGGCAGCCGGCCCGCCGCGCCCTCCGCGTGGTAGAAACGTCCGGCGGCGTCCACCGGGCAATACGTTTCGATGCCGTACTGGCGGCCAACAACGTAATCCTCCTGCCCGTGCCCCGGCGCCGTGTGCACCGCCCCCGTGCCTTGTTCCAGCGTGACATGCCCCGCCAGGACGCCGAGCGAATCGCGCTCCAGAAACGGATGGCGGAAGATGGCGCGTTCCAGCCGCTCGCCCGCAAACGAAGCGACTACCTTGTAGTCCGTCCAGCCGCACTTCTGGGCTGTGACCGCAAGCAATTCCGCCGCCACGATGTAGGTGGGGCAGGCGCTTCCGCCTGCCTTCTTGTCTTCTCCCGTGGCGCCCTCGGCAGGCGGAAGCGCCTCCCCCACCTCCACCGCCGCGTACGCGTATTTAGGGTTGTACGCGATAGCCATGTTAGCTGGGATGGTCCACGGCGTGGTAGTCCAGATCAGGCCGTAAACGTTGCGCCCCGCCAGGCCGGGGTGGATCTTAGCCGGGTCTGAGGTCAGCTTGAAACGGACCCAGATGGACGGGCTGGTGTGGTTCTCGTATTCCACTTCCGCCTCCGCCAGGGCAGTGCGGTCCTTCAGGCACCAGTGCACCGGCTTGAGGCCCTTATACACGTAGCCGCGGTCCACGAAATCGACAAAGGCGCCGGCGATCACCGCCTGGTATTCGGCGCTCATGGTGAGATACGGATCGTCCCACTGCCCCAGCACGCCCAGCCGCTTGAAATCCTCGCGCTGCAAGCCGATGTACTTCTCCGCGTACTGGCGGCAAGCAAGCCGGATCTCCACCGCGGACATGTGCGCCTTCTTCGCGCCCAGATCGTTATCCACCTTGATCTCGATGGGCAGCCCGTGGCAATCCCATCCCGGCACGTAAGGCGAATCGAAGCCCGCCATGGTCTTCGACTTCACAATGAAATCCTTGAGGATCTTGTTGAAGGCCGTGCCCAAGTGAATCCGCCCGTTGGCGTAGGGCGGCCCGTCGTGCAGGATGTAGGTGGGCCGGCCGGCGCGCGAGGCGCGGATGCGCTCGTACAGCTTCTCCTTTTCCCACCGCTCGAGCATCGCGGGCTCGGTCCGCGGCAGGTTGGCCTTCATGGAGAAAGCGGTTTTCGGCAGATTGACAGTCTGCTTCAGNNGGGGCAAGCTCGCCCGATGAATCACCTTCTCCGGTACGCCTGCAAGTAATCTCCCCGTTGCATCTGGGCTTCCCCGAGCGGGTACATGTAGATATACCCCGTGGCCGAATGGCGGCGCTGTCGCAGCGAACGGACCTGCTAAGGTGGGGTGCGCGACATGAGAGTGGAG
>PLGA01000586.1 GCA_003139735.1 Bryobacterales bacterium
CAGTTATTTCCTGGACACCACACGAGCCGTCTGTTCCGGAGGCCGTGCATTTCGGAGATTTGAGATAGCATGTAGTAGACGAGAATGGATGTACCTCAACCGCAGATCCCCCCCACGGTGGATGCCGACGGCCTGACTCGGTATATCGAGCGGTTGCTGCGGGCCGATAGATTCCGCAAGTCGCCCAGTTTGCGCCAACTTCTGGATTATCTGGTTCGGAAGTGCGCCGAAGGCTCGGCAGACAACATCAAGGAATCGACCATCGCGATGGACGTATTTGGGCGTCCCACCAGTTTCGACAGCCGTTTGGATAACAGCGTGCGCGTCCAAGCACACCGGCTCCGCAAGACCCTCGAAGGGTACTACGAAGCCGAGGGCGCGGCCGATGAGTTCCGGATTACGATTCCCAAGGGGAGCTACATTCCGTCGTTTCAGCGCCATCAAGAACAGCTTGCTGCCGGAGTCCCGGCGCCTGGGGCCAGTAGTCCTGAGGGCGAATTGACGGCCGTTCCCGCTGGGCCGGCAACCAGACGCCCGCGCGCGCTGGTGTGGGGGGCGTTCGCCGGAGTGTTTTTCGCAGGGGTTCTAACGAGCGCGCTCGCCTTCCGGATGGAGATTGGGCGCCGCGCACCCGTGGGGCGGGAAGACCTTCGCGCGCTGCCGCTCTCAGCCGTCTGGGGCGGCATGCTCCGTCCCGATTTCGACTGCGTGATCTCGTTCACGAATCCTGTGTTCCTGCGCTTCCGGACGCCGCGCAATCAAGTTCTCCTTCCGTATTCGGGCCCGGTGAGCGTTCCGGTTGGCGCGCCGGTGAATATCTCGCCGGGCGACCCCAATGTGGACCCCGAGATTGTCAGGCTCGGTTCCAATTTCATCTTCAGCAGTAGCTGGACGGGCACTGGCGAACTACTTAGCGTCTACCGCCTCACNNCTCACGGAAGCCGGCCGGCCCTTGAAGGTGATTCGCAGCCGGGCGCTCACATACGACGCTATGCGGGAAGCGAACGTGATCTTTTTGGGGTCTCCCTGGGCCAACGAATTGCAGGACAAGGTCAATCCCGGCCAGACGCCGCTAGTCTGCAATAACGAGGGCCAAATCGTCAACTCCAACCCACAGCCCGGCGAGCAAGCATACTACGTCTCGGAGTCCGACCCCGGCACGAAGGCGCTCGAAGCCAGTTATGCGCTGATCAGCGTTCTGCCCGGCATCGCGCCGGGAACCAAGATCGTGAGTTCCGCGGGACTCGACACCTATGGGACTTCGGCGGGAATCGAATTCCTCGCCTCCACGGCGGGCGTGGCAGAGTTACTGAGACGGTTCGACCCGGTCCGGCAGCGGGCCTTGCCGGAGTTCTTTCAAGCGGTAATCCGAACAGACATCGTACGGGACGACCCAGCTAATTCTTCCCTCGTTCTGGTGCGCGAAGTGAAAAGACCCGGCGTCACGGCTTCAAAGGATCGACCTTGAAGTTGTCGAACTGGGCCATCACGTAGCCGTTCACTCCCACGCCGGCCATGCCCTTGGCATAACTGGAATCGGAGATCGCCGGCAGCGCCACTCCATCGATGCGCGCAGTCAGGGAACCACCTCGAAACTCGAGCGACAATCCGTGCCACGTTCCGACGCCAAGAGGAGTCACTTTACCGGATGCCAGCACGGCGTCGGGCTGCTTTGTGTTGGTTTTCAGCACGGACCACAATCCCGTATCCGAAACACGCAGCACATAGGAGTTCGGCGCATCGGGACCACTCATCCCGGTGATGCGTCCGATCAGATCGACCGCCCCCGGCTGCTCCAGCAGAACGTCGCTCGAAACGCGATAGTCCGACCAATCGAGATCCCCAAGAATCGTGAAGGGGCGGTTGCTCGTCTTCTTCCACGCGGTGGGCTCGGCCGGGACCACCTGGCTGAGGCACATACCCTTTCTGCTTCCGGCGCAGCGGGACGTTTCGAATCCTCCGTACATGTCTGAAAAGTACTTCGCGAGCTTGCCCGCGGGGTAGGTCTCGAAATTGTCGGAATAAGGGATAGGGAACGGCGCGCCGGCGGGAGGGGCCGGGGCGGCTCCCTTGGTCTGTCCGGTGGTAGTGGTTATGCTATACACGCGGCCGGGCTCGATCGCAAGCGAGAACTGGCCATCGGCCGGAACAATGTCGGCCTGCTTCACAAACCAATCCGAGGGGTTGCTGGAAGTGAAGTCGCTCGACCAGAGATGCACGGCGGCCTTGGGGAAGCCGGTCAGGCTGAACCGAACCGTCTGCGCGGCCTTGGCTTGGACGGTCTCGATGACGACGGTGAAATCCTTGCTATCTGGCGATTTCAGCGTGACGTAGCTGCCGTGAGCGCCGCTCGTGTCCCGTTCAAAGAAGCCGGATGCGTCATCGATATAATGCCATCCGGGCTGGGTGAACTGCGCGGTATGCGCCATCGCCCAGAGGGAAGGAGTGACAACGTAATGCCCCGACCACGGCTGGTTGCATTTGATCATTCCGATGTTGTCGTAAGGCAGGTTGTCGTAGATGGCGCTGACAATCGGCCAGTAGATGGCAGCCGTGACCTTGCCGGCAGGATAGTTCCGGTTGATGTTGCGCGCCATTTCGTTGAATGGCAGCTTTTCATCGTAGTGGCCTTCGCTGTCCCAGAGCGGCTTTCCGAGAGACAAAGCATCGGCCGCAGGATAACCACCCCAGCCCGGACCGTGAGCGCCCACGATGTCGATGGCGTCGTTCAGAGCGGGATCGTTCTTCATCTCCGTGGCGATCTTCCATAGGCTCTGCTTGGGCCAGTCGTCGGAAGCCACCACTTTGACGGAAGAGATGCCGTTGGCGCGGAGCGCCGCCTTGAAATCCTTGTACCACTGAACGTTGTAGCCCTTTTCGTTTCGCCCGCCGACATAGTCGATGGTCAAATGATGGTCGGACTTGGCGTGCTTGATCCACTTGATCATATAGCCGATCATGTCCTGGGACCAATAGTTCCCGTCGCCAACCCAGTGCGGGGCGCCCCAGGGCAGGGCGGCCAGCTTGATTTGCGGATTTCGGGCTTTGGCTTGTTCCATCAGCCACCACTCATAACCGCGGTTATAGTTTTCGTCCGAAGCCGTGTGCATGTGGCTCGACTCCGCACCGTCGGTGGAGTCCATGTCGGCGCCAATTTCCACCTTGAGGATTTGCAGGCTGGCCCCATAGTGCGGCTTGAACAGATAGTCGAGAATTTGGCTGCGATAGGGCTCGGCGTAGTCGATCAGGAGCCGGGAGTTGCCGCCTCCGCCGCTNNTCCATCGAAGATTCGCCCGGCGCCGGCGGAGTCGATGGCAACGGTCTGCCCCACCGCAATGGCAGAGGAGAGAACAAAAAGTGAAACAGATGCGATAATACGAAATCTGAATTTGGACGACACCACCACATTGTATCCCCGGGCGCAATGAAACTCACCCCGGGTTCCGACGGTGCGAACAGCGTGGGCAGGGAATCACAGTCGACGTCCCTACCAGTGGAGGAGGTGAAGTCTAC
>PLGA01000385.1:0-16979 GCA_003139735.1 Bryobacterales bacterium
GCGTAGGAAACTGGAAGCCTGGGATGGGGATCTGGAAGGCGGTACTGAGCCCTTCCGCGGCCAGATTCACGGTTTGGGTGGAGTAATTGAAAGAAGATTCGAGATCGGGCAGCAGAGCTGCGCGGGCTTCGGCCGCGCGCGCCTGGGCTTGCTTCAGCGCTTCGTCCGCAAGCTGGATTTTGGCGCTCCCCTCCGGCGCGACGGCCACTTCCACGGCGCGTTTCAGGCTCAACTGGAGCGGCGCGGGCCCGAGCGTCTGCCCCACTAACGCGGGTGCCGCCAGCAATAGTATCCAAGTCAGTCTCATCGGGTAACCTCGACTTTTTCCTCCAGCGATGCAACCGGAGCGCGCAGGCCGCCGCTGAGGAAGGCAATCAGCCTCTTGACGCGGCGGCTGAGATCTTCGGAATCCGCCGGCGCTTTCAGCATGGTGGAGGCAATGGCCCCGGCCGCGGCGGTCAACCTCCAGAAAAGCTCCGGCTCGGCCAAATCCGGCAGGGCCCGGCGCGCGGCGGCGATGAAACGGTTCACCACGGGCTCGAATTGGTCTTTAATGCCGGCGGGCATGATACCCTCGGCCTGCATGCGGCCCATCAGCCTGATCAGCTCGGGATGACTGGCTGCTGCGTCCGCGGCCGGAGCGAGGAACGCTTCCAGGAGCTTTTCCACCGATACAGGCTCGCTTCCCGCCTCGGCCTCGAAGCGATCCAGCATCGCCAACCGAGCCTGGTTGATCGGCTCCGCCCGCCTTCGAATCAACTGCAAGAGGAGATCCTCTTTCGAGCCGAAATGATAGTGGATCGCCGCCAGGTTGACGCCCGCGTCGGCGATGATGTGCCGGAGCGAAGTCTCCGCGTACCCTTGCTCGCCGAACAAGCGCTCGGCGGCGTCCAAAATCTTGTCTTTCGTTTCACTCATACGAATGATTAAATCAGTCGAACAATTTAATTATACGAATGAATGCGGAACACGCAATAGGGTAAATACCTTGTAGGGCCAGCGCAAAAGCTCTGGAACGGCGCGATTTCCGTTACTTGACGGCGCGGCGGCTATACTGGAGGAAGGGTGAAACGTCCGAGTGCGTTTCGAGTGGAATGCCCAAAAGGCCGCGGCGAACCTTCGGAAACATGGCGTTTCATTCGACGAGGCNNTGTCGGTCACAGGCGACGATCCGGATCATTCGATCGACGAAAGGCGTTTCGTGACGTTTGGCATGTCGTCCTCGGGCCAGTTGCTTGTGGTCGCGCACACCGTGCATGACGAGACAGTTCGGATCATCACCGCTCGCCCCGCAACGAGGGCGGAGAGGGGGCTTTATGAGGAAGGCTAAGACGCTTGCCGCGGACGAACTTCGTTCCGAATATAAACGCTCGGATTTCGGGACGTTGGTCCGCGGGAAATACGTCGAACGGCTTCGAGCGAGTTCGAACGTTGTCGTCATTGACCCCGAAGTTGCCGACCTGTTTCNNGTTCAGGCAGGCCCATTTCCCCCCGAAGTTGCCGACCTGTTTCCAAATGCCGCTGCGGTCAACGCTGCGTTGCGTTCCCTGGCGGATATTGCCAAACGCGCCGGCTCGCGACGGAGCTAATCCCGTTGAGTAGATGCGACGTTTCCTAGGGGGATTCGATCTCCCAGAAGCGGACTTCGGGGGCGTTTGGCCCACTTCGGCGGTTTGGGTGTCATTGTACCCAAGCGGGCCGACCAACAGGCTGTCCACCGCGCCAAGGCCGCTCTTGGGGGATCTCCACCGCCTGGAGCTAGTCGTTCAGCCTCGCAAATTGTGCCTGGTGGTGACGCAAGGTGTCGGGCCGCATCAAGTCCAGACCAAGCTTTATTGCTATGGCATTCACGAAGTCCTTGGGGATGCTCTGACCAGAGTGGGTCTTCAGGAGGTCAGCAAGCATCCGATAACAGAAATAGCTTAGGAGGTGTCCGTACACATCCCGCAGTACGTCCACGCGGAGCGGCGTGGTCAGCTTAATCGTGACCCCAGAGGCTCGGGCCCGCGCGTTTCTCACGCAGTCAAGAAGGAACGCGCTATCAATTGAGGGCCAGCCTCTGCCCGGTGGGCTTACGCATTTCAAGCTGCCTCTCGGGATAACGGAATCACCGCACGGTGCGACCAGAACATCGGCGTAGACAGGCCACCTCATCCGCCTCGCGAACTGCGCCAGAGCTTCGCTGATGGCGGGTCGAACCACAACGGAGCTCCGGTCGACACCACACAGCGTGTAAAAGGCCCCCTCTATGACGTCGATAGACCAGACATCGTTCTCCCAGCTGTAGCCGTACGTGTAGAAGACTTTCGACGCCGCCCGAAGGCCCCTGAGGTGGTCGTGGTCGCGGTCCATGCAGACAATAACTGCGGTGATCGTCCCGTCCACAACCTTGTCGGCAAACTTCAGAAGCGTCTGCTTTCCGCAACGCGGCTTGAAATGAAAACGGTGTCCTGGTGCGAATCTGTCGAAGAGGCCCCGCCAAAACAGCACGTCCGTCGACGCGGCAGGGACCGTAGACTTTGAGCTCTCGCCGCCTTCCACATAAACGACCGCCTCCGAATTGTGGAAGAGGTGCTCATTCGAGATTCCAGCGGGCGTTCTAGCTACGTTCACTGCAGCACAGCCTCCATGTCTATTACCCGGTCCCCGTATTCGCTAACGATGTCGGGGGAGTGGGTGGCAAAGACAAGCTGCGCGCCGCTGTTGAGCTCCCGGATGCTCGACACGAGCCTTTCTTGCCACTCAACGTGGAGGGACAACTCGGGCTCATCAGCGAGATAGACCGATGGCGCTCCGTGCTGGAGGAGAGCTTCGCCGAGTATAATAACAAGCTGTTTTTCCCCTGAGGACAGGTTCTTCAGGTCAAAGGGCTCGCCATTCTGAAGCTTCGCAGTTAGCTCGTTCCGGGGGTTCATCTCTACAGACTTCCGCTTAAATAGGCGATTTACGATGTTTCGAAAGTCGTCGAAGGGCTTTTCGATCTGCTCTTGATCCAGCTTCATCAATCGCCACTCATGCTCAAGCATGCGCAGGCGCGTCATAGCGAACATCGCGCCCACTTCGTCAAGCTCCAACTGCTCGCCTTCTTTCTGCTTCAAAACTGCCCTCTCCCACATCTGCATGAAGGCATTCATCTTGGGCTCGAACTGTTGGCGCTCCAGCCACATGGTTTCGAACATCTCGCCGATCGTCTGCCGCTCCTCGTTGATGTCCAGATCCTCGGCGGCATCAGAAACAGACGCGAAGCTTGGCTGGTCGAGCAGAGACAGAAACACCGTGTCGAAAAACCGCCAAAGCCTTGTGTTCAGTTTGTTGGAGAGCACCGAAGCGTACTTGGCAAGTTCTTCGCTGAGCTTGGCAAGCTTGATGTCCACTGTCGATTCGTAGGATTCACTCTCCCCTTCCTCAATCTTCACGGGTGCCCGGTGAACGGACAGCCATCGCATGTTCACCAGTCGCGTAATGTGCTGCAGGGCGCTCTCCCGCTGAGTGCCGCGCTCAGCCGGCCGGAGTAGACGGTTTCGTGGTACCAGCACGTGGACCGCTTCGGGCAGACCCGGCTCGGTGACTGCGTATCGGATACCCACACCCGCCTCCGCTACCTGGCGCCGGATGTCGAGGGTCGCCTCCCCACCCCCCGACTCGTTAATCAGGACGATGGTGGTCCGGTCGAAAGGGAGGCGCTGTAGTTGCGCACGGTTCGCGGCGAGCGCGCCCGCCAGAACATTAACGACGGTCGTTTTGCCAGAACCGTTCGCGCCAATGAGGAAGTTCACATCGCTCTTGAGGTCGAACTTGACGGTGCGCCCTCCCCATAGCCCGGTGATCTCAACATGCTTAAGCCTGTACATGTAAGAGTATCGTAGCAGCCGGAGACGTCAGTTGGCTGTTTCGTCGCCGGCTCGGACTTATGCCCCTTTCGCGGTTCAGACGCCGATCTCGGACGCGTGCGCCGACTGCGGGTGCGGATTGCTCCCCCCAAGTCGGCGTGCACCCGGTAATCGCTATTTCCCCTTCACCCGTGCGCGCTTGGGTTAACGCCTGTTCGGCTCGTGCCATGGGCGATTCTCTTCCGCCCCCAGGCTGCGGAACTCTCCTTGCGTAGCGGTGCGCGCAGATCTCCCCGCATTTCCTCGGAATCGGCAATATCGCCACTTTCAAGTCGCGCACCCCGGCGCCCCCAGCAAGGGAAGCGAGGCCGGTCCGCCACGCTACCGGCTATACTTGGTCCAGACGCAGCCGATGAGCCGGGTGCAGCGGCGATTCTTCTATATCGGTCTGGCCATCGCCACCACGCTGTTGGTTGGAACGGTGGGCTTCATAGTCGTGGCGGGGTACCCTCCGTTCGACGCGTTCTACATGACCCTCATCACCATGACGACGGTGGGGTATGCCGAAATCCATCCGCTCACGCAGGCGGGGCGCATTTTCAACTCGTTCCTGATCATTTTCGGCGTCACCACCATCTTCATCGCGGTGGGCGCCATGACGCAGACCATCATCGAGATGGAGTTGGGAGACGCCATCGGCAAGCGGCGGAACAAACGCATGATCGAAAAGCTCAAAGACCACTATATTGTTTGCGGCTACGGGCGGGTGGGCCTCGGCGCCGCGGGCGAATTGCAACGCGCGGGCGCGCCCTTCGTGGTGGTGGACATACGGCCGGAGCGCGTCGATCTGGCGCTCCAAGCGGGCCTGATGGCGGTGGCGGCCGATTCCACGCGCGACGAGACGCTGCGGAGCGTGGGCATCGAGCGCGCCCGCGGCCTGGTTGCGGCGCTGGCTACCGACGCCGACAATCTTTTCGTGCTGCTCACGGCCAAGGGATTGAACCCGCACATCTACGTAGCGGCCCGCGCGGGCGAGGAGGGCGCCGAGGAAAAGATGCGGCGCGCCGGCGCGGACGCCGTTTTCGCTCCCTATTCCATCACCGGCCACCGCCTGGCGCAGGCGCTGCTCCGTCCGCACGTGGTGCAGTTTCTCGACTTCACCACCAACGACATCGGCATCGACGCCGGCATCGAGCAGATGCGAGTGTCCGAGACCAGCGCGATGGTCTCGAAGAGCATGCGCGAGATGCAGCTCGGCCGGGATATCGGGGTGATCGTGCTGGCCATCCGCAAGGGCGACGGCCGGATGCAGTTCAATCCGCCGGCCGATACGGCGGTCCACGGGGGCGATTATCTGATCGTGATGGGGAAACATGAGAACCTGCGCACCCTGGAGGGTTTGCTGGCAGGCTCCGGCAGCGCCGGAAGATAGCGGGGCGGTATAATAGGCGCTCGGCGCGGCCCGGCTTTCGCGCCTTTGGCTTCCATGCTAAATCGCATTCGACGCTTCTTCGAGTCCCTGGCTTACGCTGGTTTGAAGCCGTCCGGCGGAGTTCCGGCGGAGGCCAAGCCCCGGCGGCAGGGTCCGCTACGGGATAAGATCGAACTCTTTCTCAATGGCGGACAGCAATCGGATCCGCTTTATCTCAGCAATCGCACATGGAAGCAGAAGTTGCGGCCGGCGCTGTTGATTGCCATTCCGGCCGTGCTTGTGTTCGGCGCGCTGGCGCTGGTCTTCACCAACGTTTATACTCCCAAGGCGGCGCCGCCCAAAGAGGTTTCCGCAGCCGAGATTTTGGCGAAACTCCTGCCGGACCTGCAGAAGACTTCCGGCATCAATGCGTACAAAGACGCGGAGATCGTCGAGCTGCGCGTGGCGCCCGGTGCGGCCCCCAGAGTCGTCGGCGCCATCAGGAATAAGACCGATCGCGTGATTTCGGTGGAGTTCGAGCTGGATCTCGTGAAGCGGGTGGGCGACAACGCAACGCGGGTCGGCGGCGCCATCGGACGGGTGGATAAGGCGCCGCCCAACGCTTCCGTTCCGTTCGACTTCCCCGCCGGCAATCCCGAGGCCGAGTCTGCGACGGTGCGGAAAATACGCACCGTGCAATAGGCGGACCGGCTCAGCGCGAATCGGGCGGCGCGAAGAAGCCAGCCGGCTCGAACGCCGCGATGCGCCATTTCTTTCCCGTTTTGGCGGCGCGGACCTTCACGCGTTCGTGGCGGCGCGTGGCGCCGACGGATCCCTCCAGTTGGCGGATATCGAGGATCCAATCCACTTCGAGGGAGCGGGATTGGTCGTCGCCCTGGTCCGAAACCAGCTCGACGGAAGAATAGATCCCTCCGCGCTGGGTGGTCGCGCCTGTAGGCGGCGGCGCCTCCCCGACGAGCGCCGTGACGTCCGCGCGCAGTTCCTCATAGCCAGGCATCTTGGGATCGAAACAGTCCAGGAAAGCCGTCGCATTCCCTTCGCTCAACTGGTGAGCCGCCTCGCTCACAAGATCCCAGACGTCCCGCGCGGAGTCGGCGCGGAGCCGCATGGCGAAGGGCAGCGCGAGCAGCGTCCGGCGGGTCATATCAAGTCCTGTAGCTGGCGTTGATTTCAATATAACCTTCGGTGAGATCGCAGGTCCAAAAGCGGGCGGAGCCTTTGCCCTTGCCGCGCACTGTCACGCGGATTTCGCAATCGGGCGCGCCCAGTTTGGCTTTCAACCCGGACTCCGAAAAAGGCGCGGCCAGCCCGCCGCGGCACACCAGCACGCCTTGCATGTGGACATCGGTCTTGGCGGGGTCGAACGCCACTCCGGCATTGCCGGCGGCCGAGAGAACGCGCCCCCAGTTGGGGTCGGACCCCGCGATAGCGGTCTTCACCAGCGGGGAATTGGCGATGGCGCGGGCCATGGCTACCGCAGCCGCGTTGTTGGGCGCGCCCGTTACGTCTATGGTGACGAACTTCCTGGCGCCTTCGCCATCGCGCGCAATCGCTTGGGCCAGCGCCGCCATGACATCCGTAATGCGCTCCTCCACCAGCGGCATCTCCCGCGGATCGGGCCGGACGCCGGAAGCGCCGTTGGCCAGCAGCGCCAGCGTATCGTTGGTAGAGGTATCGCCATCCACGGAGATGCGGTTGTAACTACGCTCCACGCCGCGCTTCAGGATGGCGCGCAATTGCGCCACGGGGATCTGGGCGTCGGTCACGACGAACCCCAGCGTGGTGGCCATTCGCGGTTGGATCATTCCGGATCCCTTGGTCATGCCTGCGATGCGTACGGCGCCGCGCCGCAAGCCGATTTCGGCGAAAGCGGTTTTGGGCACGAGGTCGGTAGTCATGATGGCGCGAGCCGCATCGTCGAAGCGGTCCGCATGGAGGCCCGCGATCAGCCGTGGCAGAGCGTCGACAATCTTCACGGGGTCCATCTCGACGCCGATTACGCCGGTCGATGCGGTGAGCACCTGGTCCGCCGGGAGCCGCAGCAGCTTCGCCGTAGCCTTAGAGGTGGCCAGCGCCACGCGGTCGCCGGTGCGAGTCGCGCAGTTGGCGTTGCCGGCGTTCATCAGGATGGCCCCAGCCAATCCCCCGGAGCGCTTGAGGTTGCGGCGGCTGAGCCGCACCGGGGCGGCCTGCACGCGGTTTTGGGTGAATACGGCGGCGGCGTTGGCCGGAAGCCCGGTCACGATCAGGGCGAGATCGTCCTTTTCGGCCTGGCGTATGCCGGCGTAAGTGGCGGAGTAGAGATATCCGAGTGGGAGGTTCAAGTGCGTGCTTCTCCTAAGATGTCGCGTTCGGTCAGGCGGTGTCCGTTGACGAAATCGGCGGCCGACATGCGCCGCCGGCCTTCCAGTTGGACTTCGCGGAGTTCGAGGGCGCCGCGGCCGCAAGCTAGCGTTAATGGCTTCAAGCGGAGAAGGCTTCCCGGGCCACCGCTCTCTGACGGGGCGCCCCCTGGGCCCGGCTCCGTCCGAGGGTCAGCGCTCCGTTCCGAACCGCGAACGTCAGAGAGCGGTTCCGGCGAAATGACGCGCGCCTGCCAGATGTGCAGGGTTTGACCACGAAATGTTGTGTAGGCTCCGGGCCACGGCTGCATGGCGCGTACGCGGTTGTGTATGGATTCGGCGGGCTCGCGCCAATCGACCAGCCCATCCTCCTTTTTCAACAGCGGGGCGTGGGTAGCCTGCGCCGAATCCTGCTTGCGCGGAACGATGCGCCCGGCTTCCAGGCCATCCAGCGTTTCCACAAGCAGGTCCGCGCCCATGTCGGCCAGCCTCCCGCTCAATTCGACCGCGGTTTCTTCCGGCCCGATTTCCGTTTCCCGCACCAGCAGGATGTCGCCCGTATCGAGGCCGGCATCGATGCGCATGGTGGTGACTCCGGTGCGCGTCTCTCCGTTCGCAATGGCCCACTGCACCGGCGCCGCGCCGCGGTACTTAGGCAGCAAAGACGAGTGTACGTTGACAATGCCCAGCGGCGGAATATCGATCACCGATTGCGGGATGATCTGGCCGTATCCGACCACCACCATGACATCCGGGGAAAGCTCACGAAGCTGTTCGACGGCTGCCGGCCGCCGCACCCGCTCCGGCTGGGCGACCGGAATCCCCAGCCGCAGGGCCGCTTCCTTCACCGGAGGCGGCGCTTCACGCAGGCCTCGGCCCACCGGGCGGTCCGGCTGCGTGACCACCAGGAGCACACTGCGCCCCGAGGCCGCCAGCTTCTCCAGGCTGGGGACCGCAAAGGCCGGCGTTCCTAGAAATACCAGCCGCATGGAGGCGCCTCAGCCCCACTCGCCGGCGCGCTGCAGCTTGACGATCTTGCGCTTCATCAGCTCGCGCTTCAAGGCGCTGATGCGGAGGAAGTAGAGCTGGCCGTGAAGGTGCTCGGTCTCATGCTGCAAGGCGCGCGCCAGCAAATCTTCTCCGGTCTTGATGAAGAACTCGCCCTGGGCGTTCTGCGCGCGAACGGTCACGCGCTTGCCGCGCCGCACCTCTTCGCGGAACCCGGGGATGCTCAGGCAGCCCTCTTCTCCGCTCTGCCTGCCCTCGACGCGCAGGATGGACGGGTTGATCAGGACCAGCTTGTCGTCCGGATTCTGGTCGTTGGAGACGTCGATCACGGCGATCTTTCTCCCAAAGCCGATTTGCGGCGCGGCCAGGCCCACGCCCTTGTGCGCGAACATGGATTCGAACATGTCCGCGATGAACTGGTGCAATTCCGGCGTGTCGAACTCGGTTACGGTTTCGGCTTCGCGTTCCAGCACCGGGTCGCCGAACTTCACGATGGGATAAATCATAGTGTCAAAAAGCTCTCACTTGTTCCAGATAACCTTCGAAATTGCGCCTGGTTTCGCTCAGCGAATCGCCGCCGAATTTCTCCAGCAACGCCTGCGCCAGCACGATCGCCGTCATGGCCTCGCCGATAACGCCCGCCGCCGGAACCACCGAAACGTCGGAGCGTTCGTAGGCCGCCAGCGCCGGCTCGCGCGTCTCCAGGTCCACCGATTCCAGCGGGCGCCGCAAGGTGGAAATCGGTTTGAGCAAGCCGCGCAGCGCCACGTCCTGGCCGTTGGTAATGCCGCCTTCCAATCCTCCGGCGCGATTGGCGCCGCGGGTAAAGCGCCGCTCCTCGCGGCTGTAGTGGATGGTGTCTTGAACCTTGGAGCCGAAGCTCGCCGCGCCCTCGGCCGCGAACCCGATCTCCACCCCTTTCACGGCCTGTATGGAGACGATGGCCTGGGCCAGCCGCCCATCCAGGCGCGAATCCCACGTGGCGTGCGATCCCAGCCCCGCCGGAACCCCGTGTGCCACCACTTCGAAGACCCCGCCGATGGTGTCGCCGGTGCGGTAGGCCTCGTCCACCACGGCCTTCATGCGGGCTTCCACCTCCGGGTCCACGCAGCCGAGCAGCACGTCGTCTTTCCGGCTGAGCGCCGCAATTTCCGCCCATTCCACCGGACGCTCCAACCGCACCGGGCCCACCGCCACCACGTGGCTCAGGACCTCTACGCCGAATTGGCCCAACAGAGCCTTGGCAAGCGCGCCAACAGCCACGCGGGCCGCCGTCTCCCGCGCGCTGGCGCGTTCCAGGATATACCGCGCATCGTGGAAGTTGTACTTGATGGCGCCCGCCAGGTCGGCGTGGCCGGGCCGCGGCCTGGTCACCGGACGCCGGGCGTCGCTGGCGCCCTCGGCGTCTTCGACCGGGAGCGCGGCGGTCCAGTTCTGCCAATCCTTGTTGCGGATCAGAATGGCGATGGGCGATCCGATGGTATGAGAGTGGCGCACGCCGGCGACAATTTCGGCGCGGTCGGTCTCGATCTTCATGCGCCCGCCGCGGCCATAGCCCTGCTGGCGGCGCCAAAGCTCGCGGTTGACGGCTTCCAACGAAATGGGTATGCCGGCTGGGAGTCCGGCAAGCGTGGCCACGAGGCACTCGCCGTGCGACTCTCCGGCGGTCTCAAATCGCAACATCGGAGAAAGAAGTTTTATCGTAGCAGAACGGGAGAGGCGGGAACGTTTCGCCCCGTTCCGGGGCTTCGTGGATCTCGCAGTTCCCCCACGGCTTGCGCCGTGGGCTATTGTCTTGCGCTCTACGAGCTTAAATCCGGAGTGGTCGCCGACTCCAGCTACAGCGCCCGCAGCAAACGCGCCGGCAGCGTCACGATGGCCCACACCAATTCGAGCGCGCCGCCTACCGCGATTCCCACAATCCGGAACGGCAGCAGGAGCAGCCAGACCAACGGATAAAGCACCAGCGCGACCAGCGCCAGCGGCCAGCACAATACCAGCAGGATGCACCACAAGAGAAACTTCATCTAAGGGAAGAACGATTGGCTCCGCCAATTGGTTCCAGTGTAGCGCAGCGGCGTCATAAGCGCCCCAAAGTGTTGCGTTTTAGCCACGGTAACGGGCCTGCAAAGTCTTGCGTATCAAGAATATGGAACTAAACCTTGCCGGTTGGTAAAGTATAAAGAGAAATGCCGGAGCAACCTTTTGCGGTTTGAAACCACGGTCCAGCGNNCCCGCTCCCGCGGCGGCCGGCATTGTCTTCGTCCGCACCGACCTGGATAACTTCCCCATACCGGCCAGTTGGCGGCACGTCGCGCGCGTCAGTTATGCCACCAGCTTGATGCGGCAGGGCGTGCTGATTTCCACCACCGAACATCTGCTGAGCGTCCTTTACTCCATGGGGATCGACAACGCCTACGTGGAGATCGATAACCTCGAAGTCCCCATCCTCGATGGCAGCGGATTGCCGTTCGTCGAAATGGTGCGCGAGGCCGGCCTTACGCGCTACCGCCGCAAGCGCCGCTACCTGCGCATCCGCCGCCCGATTTCAGTCGAGGACAAGGGCAAACGCATCAGCATTCTTCCGGCCGATTCTTTCCGCCTCACCTGCGATATCGATTTTCCGCACCCCCTGGTGGGCCGCCAGTCGCTCGAGATGGAAGTGACGCCCGAGCGCTATGCGTCCGGCATCGCGCCCTACCGTACCTTCGGTTTCGAGTACGAACTCGACCAGTTGCGCGATATGGGCCTGATCCGCGGGGCGTCTCTCCAAAGCGGCGTGTGCTTCACGCGCGACGGCATCATGAATCCCGAGGGCCTGCGCGCCCCCGACGAGTGCTGCCGCCACAAGGCGCTCGACCTGATCGGCGACCTGGCNNGCGCTGGTAAGCACCAGCGCGTTAGGCGATGTCAGCGCCCAGTAGATTTGCGCCGGCCGAAGAACCAAATCGCCGCGACTCCGAGGAACGTGGCCAGACTCAGGGCGCCGCCCCAATATACGGAGGCGGGCGCGTAGTCCAGCGTGACTCGGCTGAACCCCGCAGGCAACACCACTCCGCGCAGCGCGCCATCCACCCGGTAAATTTCCGCGGGGCGCCCGTTCACCGTGGCGCGCCAGCCGGGGTAGTAGTTCTCGCTCATCACCAGCATTCCCCGGCTCGCGGCGCGTACCTCCATCGCCATCCGGTTCGCCTCTACGGCCGGATACGTCACCGGCTCCGCGGCCCCGTCCACCGCCGCATCTAATGTCACCGGCTTCTCGACCAAGGCCGCCCGGCGCGCATCGAACCCGGCTGCGCCGAGCCCCTCCGCCGCGGCTTTGTCCGAGGGTTCGAGCCACGCAGTGTGTACCACCCACGCGCGCGGATAGCCCGTCGGATTCTCGTAGACTTTCCACCACGCATCCTGGTACACCGCGCCCGGCCTCTGCTCCCCTGAGGACGTCAGAAAATAGCGCACGTTCAGAAGGTCCGTGTCGCCCAGGATCCGTACATATGGGATGGTGATGCTGCCGGGATGGGCCGGGTCCACCATGGGAACGCCGAACAGGTCGCCGACGTTGGGAGTCGGGTCGGCCTGCACTCGGATACGGAACGGTCCCGGCTGCGACCGCAGGAACGCCGCAGCGCCGCGCGCGGTCAAGATCCGTTCCAACTGGTCGCCTCCCTGCTGCGCCACTTCTATCTTGTTGCGCGGCGCCCAGTCGAAGGCGGCCAGGTCGAAGAGAATCAGCCCCACCAGGATCGCGCGGGGCCCCGGGCCGCGGTTCCCGTTCTCCATAAACCGGAACAGGCCATAGGAGGCGAAGATGATGAGAATGGAGAGCGAGTTCCAGGGGTTGACGCCAATCTCCGGCTTGGTCCATACCGCCGGGACGAATAAGGCCACGGCGCACGCCACCACGCCCCACTGCAGAACCCGGTCAAGGCCGGGCCAGGAGGCCTTGCCCGCTCCTGCCGAAATCAGCGCCTCCAGTCCAAACGCCGCCAGAATCACCAGCGCGAAATCCAGCAGATAAGCCATGCGCGTGGACTCGCGCACCATCCACAGCCTGGGGACCACCGCGTAGAGCAACCCGTTAAGCGGCGAAAAACTTCCGAGGCAATACAGGAAAGCCGCCACCGCCAGGCCCGACAGGTATCGCACCCACGGGTTGCCCCAGTACCTCCGTATGCCCACGATGGCCGCGAGAAGCGGGAAGAAGCCGATGTACGGGTTCGGCGCCTCGCCTTGGGAGGCGTTCCCACCGTAACCGAACGCAAAAGCAAAATACGAGATCGCGTGGGGGTACAGCTGGTCCGGCATATCGGCGTAAGGGATCTTGATGTTCGCCGGGAGGCTCCCCCCCGGCGTGCCCAACAGCCGGTAGGCCGTATGGCTGTACTCGACCGACGGAAGCAACTGCACGGCCCCCGCCAGCGCGCCGATTGCGCCGGCTACCGCTACCGCCAGCCCGGCCCGAAACCAGGCCGGCCTCACGGCCCGCCCTGCCCCGTCCGGCGCCTCGGGCTTCGAAACGCAGGCGTAGAAAATGGCGGCCGACCCCACCGCCAGCATCTCCATAATGACGATGTGAATCCTGCTCGCCAGGATGGTCATGCCGATCGCCAATCCGCTCAGCGTGGCGTTCCACGCAGTCCTTCGCACCGTCTCGGAGCGCAGCGCGCGCAGCAGGAAGAGAAACACCACCGGAAGCCAGGCCGCGCTCTCAAACATGTCCGGCCATCCCATGCGCGCCACAAACCCACCCATCGAGAAACAGAGGCCGGCTACGAAAGCCGGAAACCGGGAGAGGCCCAATTCGCGGACCAGAGCGAACATGAAGCAGGCCGCCATCAAGTGCATTGCCGCGTACCACACGTGATAGAGCTTCGGCGAAAGAACGCCATCATGGTTGAACGGAACGAGCGCCAGAACGAGGCGCAGCGGGTTGAACGCGCCGGTCTGCATCTCCCCTGCGAAGCTGTGGCCCGCCAGCCCGTAGGGATCCCAAATCGGCAGCGTCCCGTGCCGGACGCTGGAAATCCAGAACCGCAGCCAGGAATAGCCTTGGTTGACGCCCTCGGAACTTGTCAGGAGCGAGAACTGGTTTGTCAGCAGGATTTTCCAATAGAACAGCGCAAAGACCGGGATAAAGAGCAGGACCCACGCCAGCGTGAGCCGCTCCCGCAGCGGCGTTTTCACTGGGCGCCTCCCCGCCGGAAGCCGGCGCCCACGACCAGCGCTCCCAGGAGCGCGGCGGCGCTCAGGAACGCGGAAAACGCGAAATAACGCGGATGATACTCCATAACAATGCTGCTTGCTCCGGAAGGAAGCGCCAGGCCGCGGAACGCGCCGTTGGTCATCAGCAGGGGCGCGGGCTTGCCGTTCACCGTGGCTTCCCACCCCGGATACATGGCTTCCGATGTTACCAGGTAGGCCGGCGCGGTCGCTGCCACCTCCAGTTGAACGCGATTCGCCATATAGGCGCTCACCTTCACCTCTCCCGCGCCGAGGCCCTCGCGGTCCGCGGGCAGGCCCTCCACCACCGCCTCCATCGCCGGGTTGAAATCCGCCCCCGAAACCATCCGCAACGTTTCCGCTTCGCCCGATGAGCGCCTGACGCGTGGAACCAGGTAGAAGCGCGGCAGCGCTCGCGGATTCCGGTACAGATGGATGCCATCGACCGGCTCCAGCGGCTCCAGGCCGGCCTTCTCAACCTGCTCCGCCGGGATCGGCGCCGCGCCGGCAATCCAGCCGACGTTCATCATGCTCAACACAGGCGAAGAGAACTTCGTGACCGGCAACAAACGTTCCCAGGGATTGCCGCTGCAAAAGAGGCGGCGGAGATCGAGCAGCCGCAAGAGCACGAACGGGCTATCGCCGGTAGCCGTGGGGAGGCGCAGCATGTCGGAGCCGCGGACGCCTTGACTGAAAACCGCGTCGGTGTAATCGACCCGCGACGGCGGGTTGGACGTTTCCATTAATGACCGCAGCCGGTCCGGCAGTTTCGGCCGGTCGGGAACGCGGTATTCGGTTTCGACCGTCTTATAGCCTCCGGAAGCGGAGTTCATGGGCTTGTGGCTGCCGTGCCGGATCAGGTCGTAACAGGTGAACAACGCGATGCCCCACAGCACTGCCTCGGGGACCCGCGCCGGAAGACGGTCGAGGACCATCGCGGCGGTGATTCCGGCGAAGAGGCAAAACGCCATCAGCGCGTATTCCGCATAGAGCGAGCCGCGCAACGCCACCGGCAAGCGGCTGAAGACGAACTGATAGACGGGAGTGTGCTCCCCGAGCATCCAAACCGCCGCGATGGCCGTCAGGATCAGAAAGATGCGCGCCCTGGATTTGCGCAGGAAGGGCGCCAGCGCGATCAGAACCAGGGTGGCGATTCCACAGTACGCGTACAGAAAAGTGAAGTTGTACGGCAGCTTGTAATGCTCCAGGTCGAATATGTGGTAGTGGTTCGGAATCGCCAGGGAGACCAGGCTCTCGAGCGGCAGCCCGCCGCCGTTCAAGTACCAGGTTCCTCGTATGGACGCCATGCTGTACTTGGCGAGCAGCGACAAGGGAATCAGCTCGACGGCGGCCATGGCGGCGCCCCAAAGGTAGCCGGCGGCCGTTGCTGGAACAATCCGCCAGGACGCCTCGCGGGACGCCAGCAGCGCGAGCATGAAAAGCAAAACGGCCCCGGCTATCACCTCGGTCGCCGCCACGAAACCGGCCAGAATGCTCATCGCCACGGCCACCGCCAGCGCCGCAATCCACGCTGGCCGGACTCGCGCGCGCATCTCGTAAACCGCCAGAAGCGCCAAGGGAAGCCAGGCGCCGGCCGAGATCGCGCCCAGGTGCTGCGCCTGCGAGGCGAAGTATCCCCCGAGCTGGTAGACCGAGGCGCCCAGCAGCGCCGCGGGATGGCGCAGACCCATCCTGCGAAGCAGCCAGAACGCGAACAGACCCGCCAGGATCATGTGCAACGGAATGAGCCATTCCACCCAGTAAAAGAGGGTGCGAACCTGGGTGTGGTTCCCCAGGAAGATCGCCACCCAGTTGAACGGATAGAACAACTCCGCCTGGGTGTCCGCATGAATCGGCGCGCCGCAATAAGGGTACGGGTCCCAGAACGGCGCGATACCCTGCCGGATGCATTGCGCCACGTAGGAAATCAGAGGCAGATGAAACCCCGCCAGGTCGTACGGAATGTGCTGCCTTGGGTTGACGAGAACACGCCAATAGAATACGATCGGCTGCAGCGCGAGAATCATAACGCTGCATATCGTCGCGACCCCCCGTCTGCGCGCAGGGGCGGGAACGCCGTCATTGACAGGATTATCGCGCATAGTCACCGCTTCGCGAATCGATACGCCTCATAAGTCGGCCGCCCGAAGCTGTCGCGAATCACCTCAATCGTCTCACGCCGGTATCCGGCCGCTTCCGCCGCTTTCAGCAGCTTCTCGTTCCGGCCATCGAAAAACTCCAACCCCTTGCAATGGGCGATAAATACATCGTCGGGTTTGCCCACCGCGGCCTGGATGCGTGGCATGTCGGGCGTCCCTTGGTCCGGAGGGACCGCGCCGAAGATGGCTTCCTGGCGCAATCTGCCGCGGCTCAGCAGGCGCAGGCTGTCCAGAATGCCCCAATCCACCGAGTACACTTCCGTTGCATCGACGCCTTTCATGTCCTCCGAAAGCGGAAAAATGGCGTCCGTCCAGTTTTGCGCCCCCCCGTTACGCCACGCCAGCCGGTAATATTCGTTGATCTGCAGGGCCCCGGCCGCCATCGTCACCGCGAGGATGCCCGCCGCCGCTGGAATCGCCGCGCGGCCAAGCCTTCGCGAGGCCGCCGCGAAGGAGACGGCGATCGCCATTTCGGGGAGCGGCCACAATAAGATGGTGTGGTGCACGCTTCCCCCGGCGTCCACCGTAATCGCCATCTGAACCCACTGAACGGCCATCGCGATCAGGACGAACAGAATCGCGCGAAGGTCCCCGCCGCGCGCCAGCGGAGCCAGCAACAGCGCCAGCGCGAAAGCGTACAGCAACAGATTTTGCCGCGGCTGCCCCGCCCAATCGGATACGGCCGCACTCACCTTCTGCAAGGCGCTCGCCGGCTTGTGCGGCGAAGCGGTTTGCCGGTCTTCGTCGGCCAGCCACCCGAACAGGGCGCTGCCGTTCGCCGTGTTCATCAGCATGCGGGCCTTCCCCGCAATATCCCCGGTATCGTAGCGATGTCCGCGAAACGTGTCGAAGCGGTTGTTCACGTCGTATACGATCAGCGGAAGCGCTCCCAGGGAGAAACATAGCGCCGCAACCGCCGCCCGCCGCGGCGTGGCCACACGCCAAATTTGCTTGGGAAAAATCACCAGACAAGCCACTCCCATGCCGC
>PLGA01000385.1:17048-17412 GCA_003139735.1 Bryobacterales bacterium
GCGCGCGCCCGCGATCCTCCGCAACAGCAGGAAGAACAGCCATAGGCTGGCCACGCCAAACAGCAGCGCGGGCTCGCGCAGACTCCAAACGCCGGGTGGAAACACCGCGAAAATCGGGCGGTAGATCCACGCCTTGAGGGTCCCCAGGTAGCTCATCAGCATGAGCGGCAGGTGGGAATGGCCGAGCCGAACCATGTATCCGGCGCGCGGCTGCCAAAAGGCGCACTCGAAAATAGCTTCGTCGTTCTGGATGCCAAGGAGCGGAAGAAACGCCTGTCCCGCCAGGAAGAAAAAAGCGCAGGCTGCCATGGCGAAGCGTGCCGGCAAGCGTGGATCGGTCGAGCGCATCGCCATTTGCGTGGGT
>PLGA01000172.1 GCA_003139735.1 Bryobacterales bacterium
TTCGAGTCCCTCCGGGCGCACCATTTAGGCCTAGCAGGCTGCTAAAAACTCTCTTCGGATGCGATTTGGGCAAAATGGCCAAATCTTTGCCGGCGGTGTTTCTTGCTCCGGACGCCCTACGCCCTGCCACGCCAAACGAACTCGTAACGCACTGATTCTAAATGACGTCCCTTTGGAATTTTGGGCAAATTGCCCAAAATCGGCGGGATCGTCTGGCATCTCGATGTACGTCCTCAAAGCCTATGGGAATGCGCCGGTGCTCTGGTGCACGGTTGGAGGGTCTTTTTCGCCACCGTCCGGGCGTACCAACTCACTCTTCAACGCTGGAATCGCGAGCCTAGCCGGTTTGACGCGCACTCAGGCCGGTTGTAACCTAAGACATGGCGTCGGCTCACGCTGCCGCCAGTCTGAATTCATTCCGAGACATGATGGAGCACTAAAATATGGCCACGCTAAAAGGCAGTAAAACCCACGAAAATCTGAAGGCCGCTTTCGCCGGCGAGTCGCAGGCCAACCGCCGGTACCTGTATTTCGCCAAGCAGGCGGATGTGGAAGGATACCCCGATGTCGCGGGGCTGTTCCGCGACACGGCGGACGGGGAAACCGGGCACGCCCACGGGCACCTCGACTACCTCAAAAAAGTCGGCGACCCCGCCACGGACTTGCCCATCGGCGACACCGTTGACAACTTGAAGGCCGCCATCGCCGGCGAGACCCACGAGTATACCGACATGTACCCGGGCATGGCGAAGGTCGCGCGCGAGGAAGGCTTCACCGAAATCGCCGACTGGTTCGAAACGCTGGCCAAGGCGGAGAAATCCCATGCCGGGCGCTTCGCGCAAGGGCTGAAGTCGCTCGAGTAGCCGGAAACGCCCTGTCGCGGCGCAAACGCGGGCCGCCGGGCGCGTGTGTCCCCCATGGATGTAATCAAAGGCGCCCCGACGGTGGGGATCACCTACAATCCCAACGATCCCTTGTATTGGGACCGAACGGCGCTCGCCGGCGAGCTGGAGCGCGTCTTTGAGATCTGTCACGGCTGCCGGTTGTGCTTCAACCTGTGTCCTTCGTTCCCGGAGCTATTTCAGGCGGTGGACGGCCACGACGGCAAGGTGCGCGGGTTGACTGAAGCCGAGCGGGAGCGCGTCCTCGATACCTGCTACCAATGCAAGCTCTGTTACGTGAAGTGCCCGTACACGCCCGACGACCGCCACCCTTTCCAATTGGATTTTCCGCGGTTGATGGGGCGCTTTGCCGCGATCCGCCGGAAGGAACAAGGCGCCGGTTTGCGCGAGCGCCTGCTGGCGCGCCCGGAACTCATCGGCCGCCTCGGCGGGGCTACGGCGCCGCTCGCCAACTGGGCTAACCGCCAGCCTTTGCTGCGACGGGGCATGGAAGTGGCGATTGGCATCCACCGCGACAAGATCCTGCCCGATTTCTACTCCGAGACTTTCGAGGAGTGGTTTCGCCGCCGTCCGGCGCCGTCCGGCGATCCCTCGAAAGCCGTCCTGTTCACTACCTGCTTCGTGAACCACAACAATCCGCAGGTGGCGAAGGACGCCGTCGAAGTGTTTTCGAAGAACGGAATCGCGCTCACCTGTCCGAAGCAGAATTGCTGCGGGATGCCGGCGCTCGAATCCGGCGACGTGGCGCTGGCGAAGCAACTGGCGCGATCGAACATCGAATCTCTGCTGCCCTACGTGGAAGCCGGCCGGAAGATCGTGGCGATCAATCCGACCTGCTCTTACATGCTGCGGAAGGAATACGCCGAGTTGGAGGGCAGCCCGGCCGCGCGCAAGGTGGCGGCGGCCACCATGGACCTCTGCGAATACCTGTTTCAGCTCAAGCAGGAAGGCTCCTTCAACCGCGACTTCCTTTCCACGCCCGGCAAGATCGGCTACCACCTGCCCTGCCACTTGAAGGCGCAGAACATCGGCTATCGTTCGCGCGACCTGATGCGTCTGATTCCCGGCGCGTCCATACGCCTGGTCGACCAATGCTGCGGCCACGACGGCACATGGGCGATGAAGAAGGAATTCTTCCCGCTGTCGATGCTGGCCGGCAAGAAGGCGTTCGACGAAATGAAAGACGCCGACGCGGAAATCATGGCTACGGATTGCCCGATGGCCGCCCTGCACTTCGACCAGGCGTTGGGCCGGCGGCCGATTCATCCCATTCAGGTTCTGGCGCGCGCGTACCGCCCGGATGGATTCCCGCATGCGCCGCCGCCTCCCGAGGGACCGAATTCCCATGCGGCCCATTGAGCCGTCCGCCGATTTCGAGTAGCGCGCCGCGGACCGGAGGACGCGCGCCAGCGGGCTGTACAATTGGTATCGTCGATGAACCGCGCCGAAATGCACGGCCGCCTGCAAGCGCATCGCGGCCCGTGGGACATGATCGTGGTTGGCGGAGGCGCCACCGGGGCCGGCGTGGCCATCGATGCCGCCTCCCGCGGCTACCGCGTGCTGCTGCTCGAGCAGAGCGATTTCGGCAAAGGCACCTCCAGCCGCAGCACCAAGCTGATTCACGGCGGCGTCCGTTATCTCGAGCAAGGCAACATATCGCTCGTAATGGAGGCGCTCAAGGAACGCGGCCTGCTCCTCAGGAACGCCCCGCACCTGGTTCGCAGTCTGGGCTTCATCGTGCCGAACTACCGCTGGTGGGAAGGCCCTTTTTACGGAACCGGCCTGAAGCTCTATGACCTGCTGGCGGGCAAGTACCGCTTCGGAGCCTCGCGGTTCCTCTCCCGCGCGGAGACCCTGGAACGTCTGCCCAACCTCAATGCGGACGGCCTGCGCGGCGGCATCGTCTATTACGACGGCCAGTTCGACGATTCACGCCTGCTGATCTCTCTGGTCGCCACGGCCAGCGAGCAGGGCGCCGTCCTTCTGAACTACGCGCAGGTCACCGGCCTCGCCAAGGACGGCCGCGGTTTCGTCCACGGCGTCAAAGTCCGCGACGTCGAAAGCGGCCAGGAGTTTGAAGCCGCCGCGAAAGTCGTGATCAACGCCACCGGACCGTTCACCGATGCCTTGCGCCGCATGGCGGATCCTTCGGCCCAGCCGATGGTCGCTCCCAGTCAGGGCATCCATGTGGTGTTGGACGGCTCGTTTCTTGCCGGCGATTGCGCCATCATGGTCCCGCACACCAGCGACGGCCGCGTGATGTTCGCCATTCCGTGGTACGGCCACACCCTGGTCGGCGCCACCGAAACGCCTATTGAGGAACCCGCGCTCGAACCGGTAGCGCAGGAACAGGAAATCGATTTCGTCCTCCGGACCGCTTCTCTCTACTTGGCTAAGAAGCCCGGGCGCGCCGACGTGACCAGCGTCTTTGCCGGCATCCGTCCGCTGGTGCGCGCCGGGGATTCCACCAACACCGCGGCGCTTTCCCGCGGCCATACCATTCGCATCGAAAGGTCAGGCATGATTACCATCTGCGGCGGCAAGTGGACCACCTACCGGCGCATGGCGGAAGATTGCGTCAACCAAGCCGCCGCGCTGGGGCGCCTGCCGCAACGCCCGTCGGTGACCGGCCGCCTCAACATCCACGGTTTCCACACCAACGCCGCCGGCTTCGGACGCCTCGCCGCGTATGGCTCCGATGCTCCAGCCGTGCGGAAGCTGATGGAAACCGATCATTCCCTTTCCGAACCCCTGCACGGCGCCTTGCCCTACACGGGCGCCGAAGTGGTTTGGGGCGTGCGCGAGGAGATGGCGCGCACCGTGGAGGACGTGCTGGCGCGCCGTACCCGCGCCCTTTTCCTGAATGCCTGCGCCGCGATCGAGATGGCTCCGCGGGTGGCTGCGCTGATGGCGTGCGAATTGGGACGGGACGCCGCCTGGGAGGCGGCCCAGGTGCTGGCATTCCGCCAGACGGCTCGCGGTTTTCTGCCAGCAGCGCGCCCTTGAGCCGCAGGGCGTCCAGGACGCCATGGGGACGAGATAAACCGTTTAGAATCTTCACCTGGTGGCAATTTGGGTTCGTTTGGTATTTCTTGGCGAGGACGCCGGAAGAACGCCGGCACGGACGCCAGGCGTGGCAGGGCCCACGGACCCCGTGGGCACCCCAGGCCACTCCACGGGTGCCCCGGCAGCGTTAGGGGCGGGATTGGGTTCGTTTGGTTATTTCCGCGCTTTGCGATTGCCCAAACGCGGATTGGGTTCGTTTGGCGCGGCGCGTGGCGGTACTTTTCGCATGCGCTGAATGAACTGGATCAGCTCGCGGTCGCGCGCGTTGCTGCAGAACGCGTCGCACGCCTCCAGGTCTCCCAAGAGGAGGCAGTGTCCCTGGCACTCTTCAGTGCCCAGCAGCCTGACAGCCGGGTCGGCCGGCCGCGGTTCGGGCAGAAGGTGGTGCAGCCGTTTGGAGAGGATCGAAATGGCGCTGCCGCAACCGTGCTCGAAGACGATCAGGTTGATATCCAGATGGGTGAGGTCGGATTGCAAGCCCAGCAGGCGCACGGCCGGATCCAGAACGAAGTTGCGCCAGGTCGGCCACACGTTCTTGCACGAGCCGCAAATCTGGAAGGGGACGGTGGCCCGCTGGAGGGTCATAGCCTGGATTATAGCGGCAAAACGTGGCGACCGACCGCGTCGATACGCGTTGCGCCGACGCTTCATGCCGATGGCGGAGACCTTTTTCGCCTTCCGGTTCGCCATGCTGAGGGACAAATTCGGCACATCCTGGATGATCATCCACGAACGTCCCATGCCGCGGAGCTAGAAATAAGAGCGGCAGGCGAAAGCGCCTGCCCCACCTAGGCCTAGGAGCGGCGATGGAGCTAGGTTTCCTTCAAGATCCGCACGGCCCAGAAATCGTCGGCCAGGTTCGGGTTGGTTAAATAGGCGTAGGGCATGGTGAAATAGCCGTCGATGCCCCAATCCGCGCCCCAGGAATTCCGTACGGTGAACCGCTGGGTTGCGTCGTCGTAGCCCACCGCCAGCACGGCGTGGCCGCCTTGGGTTTGCTCTTTGGGGCCGGGCAGGGACAACTCGCCGGTCTTGGCCACGGCATCGCTCTCAAAAGCGTCGTAGACGGTAAAGCCGAACACGAATGGGCATCCGGACGCAATGCATCCCTTGAGTTGCTTGAGATTCGTGGACGCCAGCCGTTGATAGCTAATGGCTTCGCATTGGGCGGCGTCCGTGTAGCATTCGGGCGATGGCTTATCGGCGAACCTGGCGGCATCGTAGGGCCACACGGTTTCCGGGCAGACGCCTTGGCCGGCGATGCACTTGACGCCGTCGCGGATGGCGGCGCCGCTATCCGAGCCGGCGTCTCCCTCCATATCGCGCTCGTTATAGTAAATGAACAGCCGGGAGGGCGCGAAGACCTTGACGCCCTGCTTGATTTGATCGAACTGAACGGCCGCGGCGATGGCGTTGGCGGTGCAACTGCTGAGATCACCCTGATCGTAAACGTGAGGGCACTGGGTCCTCAGGTCTTTGCTGGCCGGTAGCTGGGCCAGTATGGCGGGCGCGGCGGCGTAGAGATGGTCCCGGTGATCGGGAAGGTCCGGGACCCACCCGTACGAACGATGAATTGGCATTATTTCTCCTGGTTATAGCTGCATGACGGCGGCCAGCGGCAGACGGGCCGGTTGGATGCCGTGACGGGAGGCAAAGACGAGCAGGTCGGCGCACTTAGCGGTGCAGCGAAGGAGGGAGCCGATGAGTTCGTCGAGCGCCGGGCGGGCGGGATGGCCGGGTTCGAGCGACAGGATGGCGCTTGAGACGCTACTGAGAATGACCGTGAATTCGCTGGTCAAGTCGAGGGCCACGGTAGCCGCCGCGACCGCGCATGTTTGATCCGTTCCAATGAATTGCTTCACGACCGTATAGTAGCTGGCGGGTCTCCGAAGCCGGCTTCGGTGGAACGGACAAGTCCTTTGGGATGAGCGTGAAAATAAATAAAAATCTTGGTGACCGGCGTCAGACGAGCTTCAAAGACGCGGCCAGAGCGTAGACTACCGGGAGCGAGAACAGGGTGCTGTCCACGCGATCGAGGAAGCCGCCATGACCGGGCAGGATGGCGCCGCTGTCCTTGATTCCGGCGCCGCGCTTCATGGCGGATTCCACCAGGTCGCCCAATTGGCCGGCGACGTTGGCGGCAGCCGCGAACCCGATGGCGAGGGGCGCGCCGATGGCGGGGACAAAGTGCATGAGATACCCACCGGCGATCAAAACCGAGGTGACCAACGAGGCGGCGGCGCCGTCCCAGGATTTCTGGGGACTCACGCGCGGGGCCATCTTATGCCTGCCGAACGCCTTGCCCACATAGTAGGCTCCGGCGTCGCCGACCCAGTTCACCAGGAGGGCAAACATGAGCCAGTGCGGGTTGGCCTCGCGGAGGGGAATGGCGCACTTCCAACAGCCGAACACATAGGCTACGCCCAAGGTCAGCAAGGCGGCGCGGGGCAGCGTCTTGGCCAGGTCGGCGGCGCACATGGCCAGTGCGAGCGAAACCAGCGCGGCGGCAACCAGGGCCAGCCAGGCATCGCCTCTCCAGGCCAACAGCAACAAACCGAGTCCATAGCCCAAGGGGCCTGGCGCTCCGAAGCCGTAGGCGGCCGCAATGCCATTGTATTCGCGATAGCTCAGCAGGGCCGCGGCCACCAGCACGGCGAGGAAAACCCAATCGCCGGCGAACAGGACCACGTAGACGATGAATGGGACAAGCGCGGCGGCGGTTAGAAGCCGCTTCATGACGGGCGGAGCGCTTCGATGAAGTTCGGCTCGCTGGGATTGGGGGCTTCTTCGAAGGCATCGACCGCCTGCCCGCCGCTCAGACCGCCGTAGCGCCGGTCGCGCTTCTGGTACTCAAGCACGGCCCGCAGCAAGTCCGTGCGCGAGAAATCCGGCCAGAGCGTTTGGGTGACGTACAACTCGGCGTAGGCGATCTGCCACAGCAAAAAGTTGCTGATGCGCATTTCGCCGGAGGTGCGGATCAGAAGATCCGGGTCCGGGCAGGACGCCGTATAGAGGTTGGTGGCGATCAGGTCCTCATCGAATTTCAAGGTTTCGAGTCTGCCATCCAGGCGCGCCATGTCCAGGATGGCGTTCATGGCATCCACGATTTCGGCGCGCCCGCCGTAGTTGATCGCCAGATTCAAGAGCAGCCCGCGATTGGCGGATGTGGCTTCCAGCACGGCATCCAGTTCGCGCCGAACTTGCGGCGGCAAGGCATCCAGCCGGCCGATGGCCTGCAGGCGGACGTCGTTCCTCTGGAGATTGGGAAGCTCCTGCTTCAGGTAATAGCGCAGCAGCCGCCAGAGCGTCTCGACCTCCGCACGGGGCCGCTTCCAGTTCTCCACGGAGAATGCGTAGAGCGTAAGTACCTTGACGCCCAGTTGAGCGCAGGTTTCCACGGTAGAGCGAACCGGATCCACGCCCGCTCGATGGCCGGCGACTCGCGGCAAGCGGCGGCGAGCCGCCCAGCGGCCGTTCCCATCCATGATGATGGCGATGTGCTCGGGCAGCCGGACGGGATCGATGGCGTGCGCAAGGGCCCAGTCCCGATCACCAGGCTCAAGCGCTTCCAGTAAAGCTCTCATGCGGAAACCTTATGATACAACAATGCTCCGCCGAGTAATTTGCGGGGCCAAGTGGATGGGTGGGGCGGGGCGGATATGGGCGATGCCTCTTACGCCCTTACAGGGCTGGCGCGGTTCCGGACCGGTTC
This sequence comes from Bryobacterales bacterium, assembly GCA_003139735.1. Lineage (GTDB taxonomy): Bacteria > Acidobacteriota > Terriglobia > Bryobacterales > Bryobacteraceae > BOG-224. The sequence goes on from PLGA01000172.1 coordinate 7,681, forward strand.
CACAGGGCTTACGCCCTGGNNGGCCTGCCCCACTGTCTAGTTGTCTCCCGGACACTACACTAGCCGGCCTTGATTTTGTTGCGCGCGCAGGTAAGCTGGAGGGGATGGCTCGGCGGCTCGCGGAAGCTTTGGATCGCCTGCATTGGGATTTGCGCTACGGGTTACGCACGTTGGGGCGGAGCCCGGGGTTCACCACGGCGGCGGTGGTGACGCTGGCGCTTGGGATTGGCGCGAATACGGCGATCTTCAGCGCCATCGACGAAGCGCTGCTGCGGCCGCTGCCATTGCCGGCGGCGGACCGGCTGGCGGAGATCTATACCTACGACAAGGCGGCGCGGACCTACGTTTCCAGCTCCTATCCGGACTACGAAGACTTTGCGCGGCGGGCGCGGACGTTCCAGCAGATTTCGGCTTACGTGCGGATGCCTTTCCGGGTGACAATTGGCGAGCGCACCGAACGCGTGGCCACGGAGGCCGTCACGGCGAACTATTTTTCGATGCTCGATTTGGCGGCGCGGCCGGGGCGCGCGTTTCGGGCGGAGGACGAACTTCCTGGGGCGGCGCCGGTTGCCATGATCGGCGAGGATTTCTGGCGCAAGAACTTTCAGGGCGATGCCGGCGCCATCGGTAAGACGATCGCGATTGAGGATTCCGCCTTCACGATCGCCGGGGTGGTTCCACGGCAATATCGCGGCGCCAATTTGAACTGGGGATTGGCACCGCAAATCTGGATTCCGCTCGGGCAGACGGCCGCGCTGGTTCCGTCATTCCGCACGCTCGATATCTTTCACCGGCATCTGCCATGGCTGGTGTTGATGGGGCGGATGCGGCCGGGCGTCACGGTGGGCGGGGCGCAAGCGGAATTGCAGGCGATTGCGGGCGCGGTGGCGCGGGAAGAGCCCGCCACGAACGGCAACCTTACGGCCATGGTCTTCGAGGCGAGCCACTCGAAGTTCTGGCCGGCGTACCGCACCTCGGTCACGCAATCGCTGGCGGTGTTCGCGGCGGCGGCCGGACTGGTGTTGTTGCTGGCGTGCGCGAATGTGTCGAACCTGCTGCTCGAACGCGCGCTTGGCCGGCGCCGCGAGTTTGCGATCCGCCTGGCGATCGGCGCTGGCCAGGCGCGGCTGGCCGGCCAACTGCTGACGGAAAGCCGGCTGCTGGCGGCGCCGAGCGTCGCGCTGGCGCTGGTAATCGCCAGCGGGATGCAGAGGGTCATGCTGCATTTTCCGAACGCGCTCGGACTGCCGCTGGCGCTCGATCTGACGGTGGAGAGCCGGGCGCTGGCGTTCTGCCTGGGACTATCGCTGGCGACGACGCTGCTGTTCGGCCTGGCGCCGGCGGTGCAGGCTGCGCGGGCGGATGTGCTGCCGTCGTTGAAGGCATCGGGCAGCGCGGCTTCCGGCGGGGGGCACGACCGGCTCCGGCAGGCGCTGGTGGTGGCGCAGGTGGCGTTCTCGATGGTTTTGCTGGTGGGCGGCGGTTTGTTCGGGCGGAGTCTGCTCAAGGCTTATGCCACGGATTTGGGTTTCCGGGCGCAAGGGCTGCTCACGGCGGCGTTCGCCGCGCCGAGTCCGGGAACGCCGGAGAGCGCGCAATTGCCGCGGCTGCAAGAGGCTTTATTGGGCCAACTGGCGGACATGCCGGGGGTCCAATCGGCTTCCCTGGCTTCGAGCGGCTTGCTGAGTACGGTGCATGCGAGGGTTCCGGTGCAGGCTTCCGGCAGCGGCGCGGCGGCGCTTGCGGTGGATCGCGATTTCGTGGGCCCGGGTTTTCTGGCCACCGTGGGGATCCCCTTGCTGGGCGGACGCGACTTCACGGCGCGGGACGACGGCGGCGCGGCCAGGGTGGCCATTGTGAACCAGACGCTGGCGGCGCGGTTGTGGCCCGGCGCCGATCCTCTGGGGCGGACGATGCTGGCGCCGGACAGCACGGGGAAAGCGACGCTCACGGAGGTGGTGGGGGTGGCGCGCGATGCGAAGTACGGTTCGGTGTGGGAGGAAGCCCAGCCCTACTTGTACCAGCCGGCGGCGCAGGGACGATATCCGGCGAGCTGCCTGATGGTGCGGACGCGCGTCCCGCCGCAAGACGTCATCCCGGAGATTCGCCGGCGATGGCAGAGCCTGGCGCCGCGCATGCCATTCGAGGAATTCCGCACGGCGGAGGAGCAAGTGAACCTTTCCCTGGCTCCGCAGCGAATGGCGGCGGCCATTCTGGCGGCGTTCGGACTGTTGGCCATCACGCTGGCTTCGGTGGGCCTGTACAGCGTGATGGCGTGCTCGGTGATGCGGCGGGGGCGGGAGATCGGCATTCGCAT
>PLGA01000266.1:0-5179 GCA_003139735.1 Bryobacterales bacterium
AAAATCCTCCGCCAGCGCCACACCGGAAGCGACGTCAAAGTTGCGGTCTACCCCTACGCCGGCATGCAGCACCAGGAAATCGAGCTGGACGGATAAGCGCAAACCCGCTCAAAGCTATAATACTGAGTAGGACCGCCAGATCGGATGGAGACAGTCACGCCAGAATCGATCCCCATCGTCCTGGGGCAAGAAGACGACGGCCGTTGGTGGGCCGACATCGAATCCATGCCCGGAGTGATGGCCTANNGTTGCCGCCGACTGCATCGATCACGGCGAGGAAGTTCCCGCACCGCTCGCGAGAATCTTCTCCGCCGCATGAGCCGTTGGCCCTCGGTCAAAGCGAGGAGACTCCTGGCCGCATTGCATTGTTGCGAACGGGACAGGCGGTCTGGCGGGCTACGGTCGATCCACCAGGACCGCCCGCACTACCGTCTCTGGTTTGGCCGGGCAGCGCGGGTTGTGCTGGCGGTTTGCAAGAGTGAATCCATTTGATACGAGCCAAGCAATAGTCTCGCGCTCGGCCGCCAGAGCCTGAGGGCGCGTCAGTCCCGGACAGACTTTGCAAACCTCCATTTTGCAGCCGCGTCGAAAAAACGCCGCGATAACGCGGTTGCTAAAGCACCACTTTACAGACTTGCCCCGCTCCTCGCGCTGCATAAGGTATCTGACGTAGCGCTCGCGATCGAATGCGCGTTCTGCCCGACCAATGCCGATGTAGAAGGGGATCCCGGCTACTTCCAGGGAATACACGAGGAACTGTCTGCGGAGTGGGTGCTGTGCCGTCGGCATAAACCGAAGACGGAATCGTATCACAACTCACTGCGCACAGTGGGTTATCTGGCCTGAATGTGTATCCCGCATTCGAGTTTCTGCCCGCCCCAGCGCCCCGAACGCGGGTTGTCCGGATCGAAGGGCAGCGCGGTGCACGGCTCGCAGCCGATGCTGGTGTATCCCCGCTCGTACAGCGGCAGTACGGGAATGCCCGCACGCTTCAAATAAGCCCAAACGTCCGCGGAGGTCCAATCCGCCAGCGGGCTGACCTTGAGCATCTCCTTCCCACTCGGCAGACGAAACGTGTCCGACACTTTCAAGTGCGCGCGCGTGGGCGATTGGTCGCGCCGCAAGCCGGTAAACCAGATGTCGTAGGCTTCCAGGCCGCTGAACAAAGGCTCCACCTTGCGCATTTCGCAGCAGCGGCCCGGGTCGGTTTGGTGCAGAATGCCGAATTGCCCCTCCTGCTCCGGCACGGTAAGGCGCGGCAGCAGGTTCACAAGGTTCAGCCCCAATTGCGCCGCCATGCGGTCGCGGTAGGCATAAGTTTCGGCGAAGTGATACCCGGTGTCGAGAAAGAGGACCGGAATCTCCGGCCGCCGCGCCGTCAGCATGTGGATCAGCGCCATGCACTCCGCCTGAAAGCTGGACGTGACGCACGCCTCGCCCGGAGCCGCGAGAGCTTCCTCGATCGCGCGTTCGGCAGCCAGCGCCTTCTCTTCGAGCATGTCAGATCCCTCCTCCCTCTTCGAAGTTCTGATCGGCTTCGATCAGGCGAGTGACAATGAACTCCGCCGCGCGCGCGTCGTCCTCGGGCAACTCGGGACCATCGGCGCCGGTGGCGATGGCGATCAGTCCGGCCGCTTCGAGCGCGCGCAGCCCATCCTCGGTGGCGTTATGAAGCACCACGGCCGCGCAGCCCCGGTCGAACAGCCGCCGCTCGACGAGCGTCGCCAGCGATTCCCGCGGACCGACCAGGATAACGGCCGGCCGGTGTCCGTAGCGTGCGCGCCGTTCCGCCGGCGTAACGGGTCCCGTGGGCCGCACCGCGTGCGCCGCCACCGCCCGTACGATCATGCCGGCTGCAACCGTGGCATTGGTCTCCAGGTCGATCAGCACCAGGCTGCCGGTGGCGCGGTTGCGCTCGTACGGATCGAAGAACAGCGGCTTGCTGGTTTCGATTTCGACCGTCGCAATATCGTTCATCGAAAGCGCCGCCACCGGCTCCGATGCCAGCGTGTGTATGTCGATCCGTTGCGGCGCCGTCACGCGGGCCGACACAAGCTGCGTGGTGTGCTTCAGCAGATAGCGCCGCGCCACGTCGAGCGGCGTCTGGTTCAGCCAGACCAGGCGCGTTTCGAAATGCGCGGCGGCGCCCAGCGGTCGGTCGGCGTGCGCCAGCATGTCTCCGCGGCTCAAATCCAGCTCGTCTTCGAGCGTGAGCGTCACCGACATGGGAGCGAACGCCGCCTCCAGGTCGCCGTTGAAGGTCGTGATGGTCTTAATGCGCGAATGCCGGCCCGAAGGAAGCGCGCAAACCTCGTCGCCGGGACGCACCGTTCCGGAACAGATCTGGCCCGCGTAGCCTCGAAAATCCTGGTTCGGGCGGATCACGCGCTGCACCGGGAACCGAAAAGGCTGGTCGATGGCGGCGGCCTGCGCGCCTGTCTCGACGGTTTCCAGGTACTCGAGCAGGCTCGGTCCGCTGAACCACCCCATGTTGCGGCTGCGCCCCACCACGTTGTCGCCGGCCAGCGCGCTCAGCGGCAGAAAATAGCACTGGTCCGGGTGTGGATGCCATTCCAGAAACTCGGCGCGAATCGCATCGAAGACCCCTTCGTCGTACTCCACCAGGTCCATCTTATTGACCGCCACCACCAGCCGCCGTATGCCCAGAAGAGATGCGATAAACGTGTGGCGGCGCGATTGCGGCAGCACGCCCTTGCGGGCATCGATCAGGATAATGGCCAGATCGGCCGTGGACGCTCCCGTGGCCATGTTGCGCGTGTACTGCTCGTGGCCCGGCGTGTCCGCGATGATGAACTTGCGGCGCGCGGTCGCAAAATAGCGGTACGCCACGTCGATGGTGATGCCTTGCTCGCGCTCGGCGCGCAGCCCGTCCGTCAGCAGCGAAAAGTCGATCGGCCCGGCCGAGCCGTTCACGGACGCCTTCCTCACCGACCGTACCTGGTCTTCGTAGACGTTGCGCGAATCGTAAAGAAGCCGGCCAATCAGCGTGGATTTGCCGTCGTCCACGCTGCCCGCGGTGGTGAACCGCAGCAGGTCCTTCTCGCGCTCCTCTTCAAGGAATTGCTCGATTTCGAAGATCTGCGCTTCGGGCACGGCCGCCATCAGAAATAGCCCTCGCGCTTCTTGATCTCCATCGAGCCATCCTGGTCGAAATCGATCACTCGGTTCTCGCGCTCCGAACGGCGGAATCCAATCAGCTCCTCGACAATCTTGGGCACGGTATCCGCGTCCGAGCGGATGGCGCCGGTACACGGCGAGCATCCCAGCGAACGCATACGGCATCGCACCAGCGTGGGCTTCTCGCCGGGCAGGCGCGGCACGAAATCCTGCTCCAGCGAGATCAGCGAATCGCCGCGCTCCAGCACCCACCGCTCTTTGGCGAAATAGAGCGGCACCACGGGGATGCGCTCGGCATGAATGTACTCCCACACATCCAGTTCGGTCCAGTTGGAGAGCGGAAAAACCCGTATGCTCTCGCCGGGATCCACACGGCCGTTGTACAGGTTCCACAACTCCGGGCGCTGGTTCTTCGGATCCCANNCCGCCGAATGCCGCGTCGAAACCGCCCTCCCGCAGCGCGTCCAGCAAGGCCTGGGTCTTAAGCAGCCCGCAGCACCGCGCCGTGCCGAGCCGGTAGGGAGTCGCGCCGGCGTCGAGCGCCTCCCGGTTTGTGTGGACAATCAGCTTCACCCCGACTTTGGCTGTGTACCAGTCCCGGAACTCGATCATTTCACGGAACTTGTAGCTGGTATCCACGTGCAGCACAGGGAAGGGAATCGGGGCCGGATAAAAGGCCTTCTGCGCCAGNNCGCAGCATCACCGACGAATCCTTCCCGACGGAGTACAGCATCACCGGATTCTGGAACTCGCAGGCCACTTCCCGGATGATGTGGATGCTTTCGGCTTCCAGGGTACTGAGGTAACTGAGGCGCGGCATCGTCCAGATTCTACTCTACCTTAACACAATAAGCCGTTAAAGTCTATCGAGATAGATATGATTCCGGGTGCCCGCATTACCGCGGCTCGCTGCCGTCAGTTCGCCGTCGGCGCCTTGCTAATCTGATCGACTACCAGCATCTCCAGAGGCGCCTTGCGCGGTTGCAAATCCAGCCCCAGCGCCTCCATCGCCGAAAACAGCGATTCATCCGACGCCCCCTCCAAGTACTTCAACGCCTCCGGCGGCAGCGACACGCCGACCCCCACCGCCGAGCGGATCAGCATGGCCATGTAGTCCTGCGGCGTGAGCTGCAGCGTCAGATCGTACTTCCCCGTGAGCCCGGTCACGTCCACCACGGGCCGGTCCATGTACCGAGTCAGCGAATCCGCCAGAACGGCCATCGTCAGCTTCTTGGCTTCGAACNNNCCTTCATCTTCAGTCCGCCTTTGCCCACCACAATGGCGTAGACCGGCAACTCTTTCGTCTCGCGGTGCGTCTTCATCCCGAACCTGTCCGCCAGCAACGCTTGCATCATCTCCGGAACCTGTTCGCGCTTGGCCCCCGCCGGCAATTTGGCGTCCACCTCTAACCTCTCCGACAGCCAGTCCGGCCCCGACACTTGGTAGTCCTTCAAACGGTACGCAATCCGGATGCACTCCTTCAACGAGCAGTTCGAGCAGTGGACCTGCGCGCCGTCCACCTGCACGCCGACGTTGATCTGTTCCGTGCCGGCTGGCGGCGGCGCCGCCTTGACCGAAGCCACATCGAATTCCAGGCGCGGCGGCGGCGTTTGGCCGATGCCCGCCACGGATGCAAGCATGGAAAGAACTACCCAGCGAGTGACGTTCATACCTTTCACTATACGATCCCACGACCGAAATGTTCCCGGAGCCGGTCCATGATATAGTCTTGAAAAACCCTCTCGAAGGCCGATATGAAAACAGATCGAATCCTGCCGGTTTGCATTCCGCTCTTGCTGGCGCTGGCCCCCGTCGGCGCGCAAGTCAACCTCCAACACGCCACCCCCGTTCCCCACGCGACGCTGCCGCCGCCGCCTGCCCCCCTCGGCGTGCCGAAGCCCGGTCCGGCCACCGGAGCCGCATACGCGCCGCAGCCCATCCTGCAAGGCGGCGTCGTGATCGCTCTCTATCCCGATGGCTCGCCGTACCTCAAGCTCGACAAGATCCATGAGGCCGAGCAATACAACATGAGTCAGGACGT
>PLGA01000266.1:5195-5392 GCA_003139735.1 Bryobacterales bacterium
GCCTCCGATTTTGTCCCCTTCTTCTATAATTACGGCGTCAACACCGTCATCCTGCGGAATCGCCTGCGCCGTGACGGTTACAATCCCCAGACCGACGAGGTGTACGATGCCCTCCAGTCCATTCGCCTGGTGCGCGCTCACGCTAAGGAATGGAACCTCGACCCCAACAAGATCGGCATCATGGGTTTTTCCGCCGG
>PLGA01000266.1:5415-5639 GCA_003139735.1 Bryobacterales bacterium
TCGCCCTTCGCCCGCGGCCGCACAGCCCCGCCCATTCCGCGCAACGTTCCTCCCGCGTTCATCGTCTGCGCCGGCTCGGACGACCCTCAGCATTCCGTTTGGGCCAACGAGTACTTCGCCGCCATGCTGGCCGTCCGCGTGCCGAATATCGAGATGCACATCTACGCCAATGGCCGCCACCCCGGCGACGCCTTGCCCGATGGCAGCCACATGACCGGCGGCCT
>PLGA01000233.1:0-2822 GCA_003139735.1 Bryobacterales bacterium
GATCGCCAGTTGAAAGTGAAGGACCGGTGAAGAGCCGGAAGCGACTGTGACAGTCTGCCCGGAAGTCTCGAATGCGGACTGAGTGACGGTGATTTTGTAGTCGCCAACCGGCACGCTGGTGAACGAAAACTCACCGTTATNNTATCGTCCGCTTGCGCGGTTTGAGACCAGTCCGAAGCGACCGCCCGCACCGTTACCGACGCGCCGGACACGGGCCGATGCTGCGGGTCATGCACGACTCCTTGTATTCTTCCAAAGATGCTCGCGTGGAGCGGGGGACCAAAGATGGCGGCTGTGGCAAGCAAGCACAGAACGCCGTGCTTCGTAGGAATGCGTAGCATATTGGCTCTCCTTAATCGGACCTAGGGCGAGGCAATGCCTGGCCCCTACCGCATCGGGGCATAGGGAACGGGAAACGAGTCAGAGGGCCGCGGGGCTAGATGTAAGGAGGCGGACGTTCAAAGAGAGCGAAGCGGGCCTCAAAGGATTCGCGCGGCGGGGCGGCCGCGATTCGCATAGGGGACGCGGGAAGGACCGGGCCGACCCCGACCCAGGCCGCAACCAGACTCGGCCCCGCAGACCCGGAGACCGCCGGAAGTTGTCCGCAACCTTCGGGGCACTTCGATGAGGCGGTCCAGCCTGGGCCGTTCTGGCGTATGTTCCTGGCCGGCCTTCGGCAGGAGCAGACCTTCGACCCCTTGCAGCACGCCATGCCGCAACTGGGCGCTTCGCGTTCGGCGAGCAGGAACCAGCCCGAGGCATACGGGACCAGAAGGAGAGCCAGGAGGACCCCGACGGCAGCCGATCGCCGCGCCGGGAAAATCTCAGCCAGGAGAGAAGCCCACGGAAGACTCTTCCGCCGGTTTCGCGAGTGCNNTCCGCCATTTGCTGCGTCTCGAAGCGCGGCCAGGCGATTTTCTTCTGCTGCATGCTTGTGAGCATGCGCGGGCCGTGCAGCCACAGCGCGGAAACCACCGAAACCACCGAATAGGCGTCCTTGCCCTTGGCCAGACTGGGCGCTCCGCTGGACGGCTGGTTATGGCACAAGGCGCAACTCTTGTCCGCAAACACCTTTTTCCCGCGCTGGGCGTCGCCGTTCCCCTCGAAGTACTGGCGCTCCCAGACGTAGCCGAGAATCCGGCGCATTTCATCCGGCGAGAGCACAGGAGGCGGGTTCTTCATGCTCGGCTGGTGGTTCCACATATCCGCGGCGATATCCGTGAGGCTCTGGTCGCGCAGTTTGGACTCCAGCGCGTTGGCGCCGGTGTGGCACCCGGCGCAGCCTTTCGAAGCGAACAGAGCTTCGCCGGATCCCGTTCCGGCGAACTGGAACGCCCGGGCGACGCCCTTGGTTTCCGGCAGGTTCCGGAGGTACACCAGAATGTCGGTAAGTTCCTGGCCCGTAAGCTGCGCCCACGCCAGCTTCTTCTGTGCGAAGGCCTGGCGCATCNNCGCTTGCCGCGCGCCGCGTCGCCCAGTTTCTCGAAATAGTGCGCCGCGACGAAGTACGCGAACAGGTCGGCCGACTGCTCCGGCGTCAGCGCCGGGCGTATAATGCCCTGCTTCAGCATCGCCGTCCACATATCCGGCGCGTGATTCCACATCAAGCTCGCCATGGTGGCCGGCGTATAATCGCGGTCGATGCGTTTACCTAGGTCGGGCGCCGCCGTCCCGCCCTTGCCGTTTACGCTGTGGCACGCGACGCACTGCTGGCTTTGAAACAACTGCTCGCCACGAGCCGCATCGCCGGATGGAATGCCTGCCGCGAACACGCTCCCGGCAACCAGCGCGACGGCCATCACGCCAAGCTTGAACATCGGTGTCTCCTATCTGGACAGTTTGACGCCTGTCTGAAACAGGTGCGTCTGGAAGCCCTGGTAAAGGAATAGCTGGTCGCTATACCCGTACCAACGCCACTCGGTGTTCCAGTATACGTGCTTCCCGGCCGGAATGGAAAGGCGCGCCAGCGGTTCGTAGTAGCGCGAGGCTTCCGTCCCGTTGACGATCGCCAGGGAACCGCCCAGCGTCAGCTTGGCGGCAACGCCCCTAACCGGCGGGATATTCACCTGGACGGCCGAGGTGGCGATGTGCGCATTGGCGTGGTACGCCGAAACGTCCGGGCTCAGGAACAGCGGCAGCAAGTAATCGATGGACGACGATATGGTNNGCGCGGTCGTACTCCGCCAACAGGCCGAACACCTTGCCGCCGTTGGGCGTCCAGTTCACCGACAGCGAGTTGTCGCGGCTGAGGAAATCGTATTGCGAACCGGGAATCGGGTCCTGGTTGTCGAGCACCGAGAAGTTCGCCTGCAAGGTGAGCGCCGGGGCCACCTGATAACGCGCCCGCGCGCGCAGCCGCGTGTAGTTGTAAAGGCTGGTGGTGAAATAGGCGCGCGCCGTCACTGCGCCTTCGTAATCCACGTTGGCGTAGAATTTCGGGGCCGGGTGGAAGTTGACCCCCGCCAATGCCACCTGGCGGCTCAACTTGCCCGATTCGAGCAACCCGATCTGGCTTTGCTCACTGGCCGGAACCGTGGCGTTGCCCCATTCGTAGCGATAGCCGCCCCGCAGCGTGAGCTGCTTGATGGGGTCCCAGAACAACATGGCCTCGCCGCGGTTGTCGTTCACCCACAGGAGAGGCGACAAAAGCGTCGTCGTACTCTGGCTCAAGCTGGAGGGCTGCGCCAGGAACACGGCGGCCAGGCTCGAATAGGCCAATTCGTGGAAGCGGTCGGTACTCCAGGATCCCGTGATCCGAAGCCGGCGGAACGGCCGGACCTCAACGCCCGCGTTCCCGGAGACGTGCGGTCCAACGGCCGAAC
>PLGA01000233.1:2871-19220 GCA_003139735.1 Bryobacterales bacterium
ACGCTGTGGGCGCGGATTCGGTACGCCTGCACCAGATTGTTCAATGCCAGCGTTTGCCCCTGGATCGCGCCGGTGCTGTCGCCATTGGTCGGCGTGGCGTCGTAAGCCGAGTCGTTGTCCTCGAAGGTCGTGCCGCCCTGCTCCAGCGTGACGTGGAGCCGGTTCGATTCGACTCGCACGCCGGCCCGATAGTCATTGGTGCTGTCAACGAGCTTGGTCGCGACGGGGAAGGTATCGGTTTCCTGCTGCGCGTAGTTCGATATGCCCGTACCGGATCCCGCGTTCCGGCTGAACGAAAAATAGGGCACGATGCGCTTGTTCGGCCGCAAGGTCAGATCGGCGCTGATGTTCTTGCGGTACTGATTGAACCACTGCTGGTCGAAGCCGCCCGGCGCAAACGGATTGGCGTAGGATGGCAGCGCGTTGTAATAAAGAATGTTGCTGTAATTGAAGCGGAAATCGTAGATGCCCTTCTTCTTGGCATCCACGTGCGCCGTGTTGTAGGGGTCGCCCCCCCAGTTGGAACCGCGCACGCTAAGCCAGTCAAAGAGACGATGCTTGGGGTCTACGATTGTAAAATCGACACCGAGCAGCCGGAGGCCGGGGCTCAGGTCCACGATGCTTTGGTACGCCGGCGAGCTTCCATTCAGGTTCGTCCGAAAGCGGTACCCGAGTTCGATGCTGCCGTTAATCCACGGCTCGGCGGCGGGGACCGGGTTGTCTGCGGCCGCGGGCGCCTGGGCCGTGTCGGTGGTCGAATCCGCCGGCTTCGCCTGGTCCACCAGCGTCTGCGCGAACGCGGGGGCCAGCGCTAAGAGAGCAATCAGGATTTTCATCGGAGCAGCCCCCGATCCACGTAGGAACCGTGCACTTTCTGATGACAGACGGTGCAGTTTTGGAACTGCGGAGCGAACAGATTATGAAACGCCGGCGGAATGCTTCCGATGACCGGGTTCGACGCCGCCGTGGGGGTGGGCAGATTCGAGTGGCATTCCAGACACACGAATCGCACTTGATTGCGGGTCAGCATCTTCGCGTTCGGAGAACCGTGCGGCATGTGGCAAGCCATGCAGCCGTCGAGCTTTACGGGAGCGTGCTCGAAGGCGAATGGACCGGCCAAATCGCCGTGGCACTTGAAACAGCCCGGCTCGTTGGCATCCATGGTCTGCAAATTGTGCGGCAGGAAACTGCCATGGGGATTGTGGCAATCCACGCACGACATGGCGCCTTCCGGCAGGCGATGCCGGAATGGCTGCTGGAAGCTGGCCCAAACATCGCTGTGGCACCCGGCGCAGAGCTGGTTCACTTCCGCCGTCTTACGCGCCACCAAACCGTTCGGCCCATTCTTGTGAACCGAATGGCACGCGACGCAGGCGACTTCGTTCTTCGCATGGCTGCCGTTGATGCGTCCCACTTGGGTGGGCTTGTTCAGATGGCAGACCAGGCAGTCGCGGTCGGCCTCCGCCGGCTTGAGCTTGGCCGGGTTCCGGATATCGGCCGCATCGGCTGACTCGGCATGCTTGCTTCCCGGACCGTGACAGGACTCGCAAGCCTTGCCGTCGTACTTGTACCTCTTGTTGGTTTCCACCTCGTGGTGGGGATTCTTCTGAAAGGCCGCGAAGATGTCCTCGTGGCATCCCTGGCAGGTGTCGGAGCCGACGTATTCCGCCGGCTTATTGTCTTTGGGGGCTGGAGTTGGGGCGCCCGCTTTATCCTGGGCGCCCCATAGAGTTGCGGTGAGCAGTGTGGCCGCTGCCACAACCATCGCCCCGCACGCCCAAGTGGGGCGTGGGGGGGGCACAACGTTGCCGCTGGGCAATGGCCAATGCACGTGAGTTCCTCCTCCTCACTTTAGCGTAAAACGCTTACAGCCCAGCGTGAACGGAGGACGCGCTGTATGCGCCGGATGCGCCATGGCACACGCTGCAAGCTTCACCGAACTTAGCATCGGTGTTGGTATCCGCGTGCGCATAGGAAGCCGTGTCGAGGTGGCAAGCCGTGCAGGCCGAAGTGGTGGCCGGCGTGGGATTCTCCAACCCTTGCGGATCGACCACCGGGAGCAGGCCGATGGGGTCGTTGTTNNTCGTTATGGCTGCCTCCATGCCCAACCACGATATAGGTTGCGCCGTACGCCGCCATATTCACGCCGGAATGGATCTTGTGCACCATCAGGGCAAAGTTGATGGCTTGCGGCGGAAGAGCCTTGTCGGCCGCTACAGTAGCCGTGGGACGCGTGGTGAAGTCGGTGTTGTTGGGGTTGTGGCAAACAGGGCAATAGGTTACATCGTTCCGTAGTGCGCCGTGCAGCTCCAGGTCGACGTGGCAATTGTTGCAGTTGGCCATGGCAACCACTGTGCGCCGCGGCTTCACCGTCGATCCATCCACCGAGAAGTTAATGACCGAATTGTGGGCGCTGTAACTGGCGGTCTGCTGCTCGGTGGTGCCGGCTAGCAGGGTGGCGCTGAGGCGGGCCTCGACGCCGATGGTGTAGGTGCCCTTGGCGGCGGCCGGAACCGCGTTCTTAAAGGTGTAGGTGCAATTGCCGCTGCCATCGCAAGAGGCGCCCGTGGCGCTTTCCGTGTCGTATCCGGGGGTGGAGGCGAGCGTCGAACCGAAGCTGACGCCGCCGAAATCGGTTGTGGGCCCCGTCAGGGTCAGCGACAACGAGCCGCCATTCGCGGTAATGAAGCTCATCGGGATTGGGGCGCCGGCGTTGTTCTTCACCGTGAAGGAAACGGTCGGCGTCTGCCCCGCGACTCCAACTACCTTTGTCAGCACTACATTGATGCCCGGAATGGTAACGGAGTACTCGGGGATCACGTGCGCGCCGACGATGGAAGCGTCGAATTCCAGCTCGCCTTGCGGAATATGGCATCCGGCGCATTGGCTGTCGTCCAGTTCCGGTAGGCCGATTCCAGGCGAAGTGCCGTGGTTGAGGCCCGTCACGAAGTTGATGTTGGAGTGGCAGCCGCCGCAAGCCGCCCGGTTGGGCATTGTCATCCAGGTCGTGGTCTGAGCCGCGCCGTTACTGGGATTGTGGCAGGTCTTGGCGCAGTTCCGGACATCGGCGGGATCCACCACCGTCGCCCAATTGGTCAACACGTTTCCGTGGCCTTCAATCGCGTACGGCGTGGTGGACTCGATGGTGGGAAACGAGGAACCGATGTGGATCTGGTGGGACATCACGGACATTTCGAGCGTGTTGCCCGTGTTGGGGTCGATGGTCTGCGCCGTGTGGCACATGATGCAAAGATCCACACCCCGGCGCGTCCCGCCATGGAATGCCAGTTGATAGTGGCACTTGTTGCAGTCCGGCGTCCGGACTACGTCTCGCGGCTTCGGCGTGCCGCCGGCCGGCACAAAATCATACGTCACGGAGGCGTAGTTGGTGCCCAGATCCCAAGTTGTCAGGTTCCGCGAACCGTAAATGCCGATGCGGGTGGAGGCAGTGGGGTCGAAGCCTGACGGCGCCTGGGTCTTAAACGTGTAGGTATACTGGCCAACGGCGGTGGTTGTCGTGGTTCCGCCCGAGTCCGCCGAGGCCTGAACCGCCGTGGCGCTCCCCGTGACCGCCGCGGTCACACGAGTAACGTAAGAAACATACTCAGGGTTCACGTACGAGGGCTGTCCCTTGGGGATGTACGCCGCCAGAAAGCTGGTTGAGACCGTGCCAGGGGTCTGAGTGCCCGCCGTATCCAAAGGGAGTCCGCTGGGGTCCGTCACCTTGTAGTTGACGCTGATGACGCCGGCGCTGGTGATGTTCGCCGAGACGACGGTAAAAACCAAGCCGGGGTTTACATATTCAACCGTGGCTTGGGTCGCGTAGGCGGCCAAGTCGTGAGCGTCGAACCTATTCTGAAGGCCCCGCGTGGCCGTGTTTTGTCCGCTCAGCAAGAACGCCGAGGCAGCTACCACGAGGAGCACCAGGGCATAACGGCGCGCCGCCAAAACCGAAGAAGGAATCCGCATACTCTAAAATCTCCAATCCTTTAGAAACCTATCAATTTAGAAAACGGACGGTCGGGAAGCAACCCACCGCGCACAAACTTATCGAGCCGAACTCTCAGAGCACACGCCCCTCCAAACCCTCGCTGCGCGAATCGGGTGCTGAAATCTTTTATTATCAATATGACGGAAAATCCATCGGCCTATCCGGCTTCCCCACACTGCCGCTCATTGGGTGAAACTGCCGAACCTTGTGGGTGAAATTACCCTGTCCGAACCGGACTTTGAGCGCTGCTCTGCTGAAATCCGGACGCGAACATCGGCTGGGGCTTTCCGTCCGGCGGCCCACGCCGACGGGCAAAACCACTATGGAGTGGTGGAACCCGGCAGATTGATTCCGTCCACTCGAATGACGGGCTGCGCTCCGTGGAGCAGTCCGTTTCCGTAGGAGGCCGCGATTTCGCGCTTCTCGCCGGGCATCAGCGAGATGTAGTTGTCTTCCCAGAATATGGGCTTCACATCTCCGCCATTCCTGCCCCTGAGTATGGTCAGATGCACGAAAAAGGCGAGCTTGGAGGAGGTATTCTCTACCGTAACGTGGTCCACCCGATCGGCCCCCTTCACTTCCGTGCGGAGGGTGGTGGTCACCTTGGCCGGCGGCAGGTTTTGTAAATCGGTATAGTCCGCAAATTGCAAGGCCGGCGTGTAGCGGCCGTTCCCGCGCGCGAAGTTGGAAACGTCGGGTTCCGTGGAGAGCCAGTAGAAATTCGAGCTTACGGCTTTGCCCGCAACATCTTGCAGCGTCAGCTTCACAAAATAGGCTTTCGACAACCCCTCGATCGGGGGAATGGCGAACACCCTGGTTGAGCTGTCCTCGCCGATTTCGACGGGCGCCGTCCTGGAGAATTTCTCGGTGAGGTCCAGGTTATAGACTTTCGCCGTCACCTTGCAGCCGGCGAAAGGCTTGTAATACGAGTTCACCACCACCACCGACCGGTCGTCGTAGGAGTACTGCGCGTGCAGCCTCTCGTTGGCGAGCTTGGTTCCGAAGTAGCCGCCGCCGGGCCGCAGGTACCAGTCGTAGAGGTGCCAGATGGTGGAGGGCCAGGCGTTGTTCAACATCCACTGAATCACGCCGGTGGAAGTATACTTGTTTCTGCCGAACGCCTCGAACATGGCGCGCTCGCCCTCGTAAGCCATCAACTGGCTTTTCGCGACGAAATCCTTCAGATCCTTGGCCTTGCCATACCGGGCTTCGAGCGCCGCCGTGAAGACGTTGAGGTTCCCATAGCTGGCGCGCCCGGCGTGAAAATTCCACCAATCGTCGATGGGCCACCAGTGTTCCTTCGGCAGCATTTCCTCGATGCTCTCAAGTACCGGCACGGCCGGCCCGGGGCTCGTCTCGGTGTTGTACCCGAATGCGCCGCCGCGGTTGGTATCGAGCAGCCAATAGTTGGGGAGGACGTATTCGTATGGCCCGGTCATCTTCACGCCGGTCCTGCCCACCGTAGTGGTCCGGTCCGCGGCGGAGGAAATCGTGGGGTTCGGCCAATGCTCTTCTTCGAGCACCTTCAGGTAAGCCTGCTCGGCCTGCGCGGTGGGGGATTCGTCGCTGCCGTAGAGCCAGACATAAACGCTCGGATGGTTCCGCAGGCGGCGGATCTGGTCCCGCAAGGACTCCGCCGCGATCATGTAGTCCTTGGGCTTCCAGTTCTGCCAGCGCTCCCAATACGAGCAGCAGCACCACCCCGGCATGACCAGCATTCCCAAACGGTCGGCGGTGCTGAAGAAATGGTCGTTCTCCAGCTTGCCTTCGAGTCGGATGGTGTTCAGATTCATGTCGCGCGCCAGGCGGATCTCGTTCTCCTCGCGCTCATTGTCGGGACGCAGCATCATGTCGGGAGACCAGCCGCCGCCGCGAATCAGGATCCTCTTGCCGTTGATGGTGAACAGCCGGTGGCCCTGCGCGTCGTTGACGCCGGTGACCTGGCGGATGCCGAACTGGACGTCTTCCTTGTCGGAAACCGCCCCTCCGGCCGTGAATTCCATGTGCAGCAGGTTCAAGGTCTGCGGCCCCAAGCCATAGGGCCACCACAACTTTGGATTGGCGAGGTTCAGCGCGGGGTAGTCCTCGGGGGAAAACGTTACCTGGGTGGATTCGTGAGCGGCCAGTTTCACAAGCTTCGAAACCGCGATAGCGCCGATGGCGCCTTTCAGCATGCCTTCGACGGGCTTATCGGTGGCGTTTTTCAAATCGGCGTACAGCGTCAGGTGAGCTTTGGCCGGCGGATTGTCCACCTTGGTCACCACCTGCGTATTGCGCAGCGCGACGGGGCCGCTGGTCCGGATGTAGACGTCGCGCACCAAGCCCATGTCCTTGTCGGGCGGCATGGGGTTCCAATCGACGAAGGTAATGGTGAAATCGTTCTGCGCCGGCGGGGTCACCTCCACGGCCAGCGTGTTGGCGCCCGTCACGGCCACATCGGTGATGTCGAGCTCGAACATGCGGTACATGCCGATGGCGTCGTCGGCCTGCGCAATCCGGCGGCCGTTCAGCCAGATATCGGCCTTGTAGTTGATGCCGTCGAAATTAAGCCACAGCCGCTTTCCCTTGTCCGCGGCCGGCAGGTTGAAGGTGGTGCGGTACCACCACGGTACGGCGAACGGGCTGTCGGCCGGCGTAGGGGCGTCCAGCCCGAGTCCGGTGGCCGCGCCGGGAATCAGTTGCAGGTTCTCTCCGAAATAGGGATCGGCATACAGTCCGCTATCCACCAGGGCCGCAACCACGGTGGTGGGGACGTTGGCCGCGGTCCAGCCGCTCGGTTGGAACGAGCGAGTCGAGATTTCGCCGCCCGTCTGCGCCGCCTTCGCGGACGATTGGATGAACCATCCTTTTTTCAGATCGATCCGCGCGCCGGGCGCCGGTTGGCCCCAGGCAACCCCGAGGCAACACGCCAGCGCCAACACTCCGAGATGCCGCATTCAGGGACATCATAGCTCGAATCGCCCACGCCACCCCAATCAGAGCCGCGACCGTGAGGGAGCGGTTGGCGCCACACGCCTACAGTTCGTGAGATTCGAACACGCTCATCGCCTCACCCTGTTCGGCGACGACGTACTGCATGGCCGCCGAGACGTGCTGTGGCTTCCACAGCCATCGTGTGCTGCCATGGCGCCCCCATCGCTTCCGGTTCGGTTTCCGTAGCAGGCAAAGGCGATCAGGTAAACCACTGGATATGCCCCCAATGCTACCGCTCCCTTACGGTCGCGGCTCTGCCTGACGTACGCCTACGCTAGGATTCTGTCGATTGGCCGCCATTTCCGTAAATCGCGCACATCTACGTCGCGGACCCAGCTCGAATCGCCCACACGATTGTGCGAAAATACGGTGTGAAACCCGGCGCGGCCAAGAGCCCGCGCACTGGCGTTTTTCTTCGGGTTGCGCGCTCGCGCCAGCATTCATTTTCGAGGAGACCTTACATGAAAGTCGGCTTTTATGGCCACGTCCGCCAGTATCACAACTTCAAGTCTGAAATAGACGCCAACATCCAGGAGGTCCTGGAGTCTGGGAATTATGTCATGGGGCCCATGCTCAAGCGGTTTGAGCGGGAGTTGGCCGCCTATCACGGAGCCCAGTACGCCATCGGCGTCGGCAATGGCACGGATGCGCTGTGGCTCTCGTTCCTGGCGCTGGGGATTGGGCCGGGCGACGAATGCATCACCACGACGAACACCTTTTTCGCCACCGCCGAAGCCATCTGGGTGGCCGGCGCCACGGCCGTCTTCGTCGATTCCGACCCGCGGACCCATTGCATCGATCCCGCGAAGATCGAGGCCGCCATCACGCCGAAAACCAAGGCCATCGTGCCGGTCCATCTCTACGGGCAGTGCGCGGACATGCGGGCCATCCGTAAAATCGCCGACCGCCACAAACTGCTGGTGGTGGAGGATAATGCGAAAGCCATCGGCTCGAGCGGCGACAGCTTCAAGACCGGCGAGCTGAGCGACGCCATGTGCGTCAGTTTCATCATCCAGAAGAACCTGGGATGCTTCGGAGACGGCGGCGCGGTGGTTACCAATAACGCCGAAGTGGAGCGCCTGGTTCGCAAGCTGCGCAACCACGGTTCGGACAAACGGTCGTGCCACAGCATGGGCTACAACAGCCGTCTGGACGATATCCAAGCCGGGGTCCTGAGCGCCAAGCTGAAGCATATCGACGAGGGCAACGCTCTTCGGCGGAAGTGGGCCGCGCGCTATTCGGCGTGTCTGAAGGATGCCTCCAGCTTCACGCTGCCCTTCGAGACGCCCGGTTATTTTCACGTCTACCATTTGTATGTCATCGAGACCAGGCAGCCCGCGCATCGCGATCGGTTTCTGGACTTCCTGACCGCCAACGGCATCGACGCCAAGTGCCACTACCCCATCGCCATTCACCAGCAGGAAGGCTATCCGTGGGGCAAAGGCGCGCGCATCGTGGGCGATAGCGCCAATTCCGAGCGCAACGCCGCCTCCTGCATCTCATTGCCGATGTTCCCGGAGCTGACCGCCGAGGAAGTGGACTACGTAATCGGCAAGGTCCTCGAATGGGACCGGACCGCGGGCGCCCGATGAATGGCAAGTATCGGGTAGTGGTGGTCGGGGCGGGCAAGCGCGGCATGCATCACGCCGCCGCCTTCCAGGCCAACGGCCGGTTCGATGTCGTGGGCCTCTGCGATATCGACCAGGCTCGTCTGGACGCCGCGGCCGCCAAGCTGGGCGTGGCCGCGAAATCCACGGATGCCCGCGAATTGGCCCTTTCCCTGCGGCCCGACGTGTTTTGCTTCTGCACGCTGCCGTCGGTGCGCTCGGCGATGGTGCGGATCGGCATCGATTGCGGCGCGAAGCTGATCGCCATGGAAAAGCCGGTAGCGCTCAGCAGCGCGGAGGGCTTTGCGGTTCGGGACATGCTGGAATCGAGCGGCGTCAAAGCCGTCGTGAGCCACCAGCATCGCTACGGGGCGCATTACCAGCGGGTGAAAGAGACCATCGCCAGCGGCGCGTTGGGGCGGATCGAAACCGTCTATGGAACCGCCACCGGATGGATGATGCACATGCTCTCGCACCTCATCGATTACATGCGCTGGTACAACGGTGAGGCAGAGGCGGAGTGGGCGATGGCGCAGGCTTCCGGCCGGGGGAAGTTGAGCGACGTGCACCCTTCACCGGACTACATTGCCGGCTTCATCCAATTCGCCAATGGCGTCCGCGGAGTGGTGGAATGCGGCGCGGGCGCTCCCGACGTGCCCGAATCGGACGCCTGGTGGCGGAAATGCCGGATCGGCGCGCAGGGCGTCGATGGCTTCGCCGAAGTCCTGACGGGCGGCGGCTGGCGCGCCGTCACTAAGCAGGGCGCATCTTCCGGCGGCGGCTCCATGGACTACGACCATGACATGCCGCCCTACATCCGGCAGATGGCTGACTGGCTGGACGACGAAAAGCAGGTCCACCCTTGCAACTTCGGAAGCGCATATCGGGGCTTCGAAATCATGATGGCCCTGTGCCGCTCGGCGGCCGAGGGGGGGCAAGTCGCGCTGCCGCTAACCGGCGCGTGCGATGAGATCGCGATGCTGAGGGCCGATATGCCGGACCGCAAACCCCTTCTTGGTATGGCAGCCAGCGCCAAAGAATACGGCGTTTAAGTGGCTCAGACACTTTTGTCTGCCGCGCCGGCACTCATGCCGGCGTCTGCGGTTTGCCCCCGTAGCGGCGCCGGGGGGGGCCGGTTCAGCGAAACGTTCCTAAGCAGCAGGCTTGTCGCGCCGCTCTACTTCGGCCATGATTTCCCGAATCGTGGCGCCGTCCAGCCAGCGGCGCCGATCACGGGTGTAGTCGCCAGGGCCGGACCGATACAGACGGAGGAAGCGAGCCAGGCCGTCCAGTCCCAGTTCACGCTTCAGAATCGCGAGGGCATGCCGCTCGAAATCTTCATCGCTCATCTTTTCGAGGAGGCTCACAGTTCCACTTCCCGATACGAGGATACCGGGTTATTCCTGGCTTGAACGCCAGGGCTTCGCGGTACAGGCGCGTGGCTTTTTCGGATTACGATAATCCCGCTTTTTGCCACTACGTCCTGTGTGGCTGCCTTTCTTTGCGATAGGGCCTGGATTCCGTCGTTGCCATCTGCTATGCTTTACTGCCGTGAAAATGCCCTATCGATAGCCTCGCCTAGGCTTCGTAGAAAACCCATGAGACGAATATTGATAGTAACGCTTCCGTTGTTGTGCGGAACGCTATTGCTTGCTCAGACAGAAAAAAGTGAACCCGCGACCCTGACCACTAGCGTTTTCCTAATAACCAAGAGCGGCGACCTTAAACCGGCAAGATTAGCCGAAGTGGCGGCGTTTTACTTACACAAACAGGACGCCAAGGAAAACACCCTCGGACAAATCTATGCCGATGAGATAGATGCATTGCACACCATCCACAAGAATGAGATAGAGGCTATGCACGCCATCTACAAGAATACGCCTCCAAGCGGCGAGGGGCAGATGTGCCTCAAAGAGCTTGCGGAGTTGGTGCAGGAGACTGAGGATTCGGCAAGAATGATGGCCGATTCGTCGTTCGCCAGCCAAGTCCTGACACTCACCCTTGATGAGGAAGGGAAAGGCAGCGTGAAGGTCTCACTTCCCGGCATGTACGTCGTAGCCGCATTCGGAGACGCTGGCATAAATGCAGGATTCTGGCTTGAATTTGCCACGATGGAAGCCGGGAAGGAAACACGGCTGAAAATGTCAAGTCCACTCGTGGCTTGTGTGCGGGAGTGATAGCTTCTTGCTGCCGCCCGCCCGTGGTTCGGGCCGGAAGGTGCCGGTCAGTGGTTCCCGCTTCGACCCACCGGCAGGGCCCGTCATCGCTTGGTAATGTATTCTGACGCTGGCGGGAGCATTGCCTTACGTGATCGTTCAGATAGCGGGCGCTTGGTCCCTTTGGTCCTTGCTTGCTTTGAGAATCCGACCTCCTGAAAGATACATGAATTTGTCTACCTGTTTGAAGGTCAGGGGATTGAGCTCATAGAAGTCGCGAAAAGCGATTACTGTTTCGACCAATTTCTTGTAGTACCAAAGATCCTGGTTTTGGAAGTCCGCGAAGGCATCTTGCTTCTTGTAGGACCAGAGGCATTGACGGACGTTCCCGTCATAGATCGGATAAGCCGTTGGGTTGTGCCAACTGCTAAACTTGCTGGCAAACGAGAGATATTGCTTCAGCTTGGGGCAGTGGGCGATGAGAAAAACGGCGTCGAGTGAACCTTGGTCGAGAAGCTGGTCGAGAGAGCGGTCGCTGGCAAGCCCGACGATGTGCTTGGCAACGGTTTCGACTTCAATGTCACGGATCATCGTGCCGTAGAGCTTATTGAGTACCAGCACCTTCAAGAGTACGTGACGGATATCGGTGTTTCGGGGAAACTGTGCTCGGAGTTGACCGAGTGCTTCTTCAGCTAACCAGTTCTCCAGGTCGAATGCCTTACATTCTGTTTCTACGAGCTCGACAGTTGGGCGGGGTAGCATGAATCAAGTATAGTACCGCTGGTGGCGGATTTCCCGGGGTGCCGAGACCGGCTTCAGACCATGGAGGACTGCGCGGGGCATGGCGATCACGCCATGAAAGTGGGTTGTAGCCAAGAGGTTATCGTAGAAGTGGCCCGCTCGGCATCCCCATGCCGCGCCCTCGGACCGGCTGTGGCGCGGAAGAGCGTCGCGACCAGTGTGGCTTCCTTCTCCTTATTCGATGGCCGGCCCAAAATACCCTTGCGCCAGCGCCGGTTCCACTTCCAGGGCCTTGGTCCAGCACTCGCGCGCTTCCTCGGAGTTGCCGGCGGCTTCCAGGATCCGGCCGAGGTTCAAGAGCGCCTCGGGCATCCCCGGCTGGAGCGTCAGCACTTCGCGGTACAGGCGCGTGGCCTTTTCCGTCTGGCCCGCCTTCTCATACATCAGGCCGGCGTTGTAGAGCAACTCGGGGGAGCGCTCGCCCAAGTCGATGAGGCGCACGTGGTATTCCAGGGCGGCATCGAAATCCGAGGCTTGAATGGCCAGCGAGGCCAGGCCGCGTAACGCATCGAGCGACCGGGGATCGGCGTCCAGGACTTTCTCGTAAACCCGCTCGGCGCGATTGCGGTCGCCCATGCCGACGCAGGCAAGCGCCAGGTTGATAGAAGCTTCCGGCCATTGCGGACGGTACTTCAGGCAGGCGTCGAAGGCCTCGATCGCGGCAAGGTGGTCGCCGCGGCGCAAGCGGAGATAACCCAGCCGGAAGCGGGCTTCCTCTTCCTTGGGAGATTTCTCCAGCAGGTAGCTGTATCGGCGTTCCGCCTCTTCCAATTGACCGGCCCGCTCGAGCAGCAGAGCCAGGTTCCAGACGGGCGCGAGCGAACTGGGATCGCTCAGTTGGGCGCGTTCGTAAGCGGCCCGCGCTCCGGCGGCGTCCCCGGCCTGCTCGCGCACGATTCCCAGGTTGGTGCAGGCTTCGACGGACTTGGGACGGATTCTGAGGGCCGCTTCGTAGGCGTCCGCGGCGGGCTTCCAGCGGCCGGCCTTCTGGTGCGCGAGCGCCAGGTTAAACCAGCCTTCGAAATGGCCGGGCACGGCCGCGACCAGCAGCGAGCAGAACTTGGCGGCGAGGGCGTTGTCGCCGGCGGCGCAAGCCCAGGCCGCCATGCCCTCGAGGGCCACGCTCGACTCCGGACGCAGTTCCAACAGGCGCTCGGCGTATTCGCGGGCCATGTCGAAATCGTGCTTGGCCATGCCGATTAGAATGAGGTTGGAGAGCGGCTCCTCGGACTCCGGGTCGCGCTCCAGGAGGGCGGTATAAATCTTCGCGGCTTCCTCGGCGTGGCCCAGCGATTGCAGCGCGGCGGCCTTGCCGAACACGGCGTCCTGATGGTCGGGCGAGAGTTCCAACACGCGCTCAAAAGCGCGCAACGCGGACTTGGGGTCCTCCTGGCGCATGTGGCAGACGGCCAAACCCAGGTGGGCTTCCAGATTGGCGGCGTCGAGCGTGCTGGCGTGTTGAAACCCTTCGGCCGCCTGGTCCCAGACCCCGGCGCGCTCCAGGCAGACTGCCAGATCGAACCACCCCAAGGCGTAGCGGGGCTTCAGGCGCGTCAGGGCGCGGTAACTCTTAGCGGCCGCGTCGAACCGGCCCAGTTCGAACTCGATATGCGCCAGCGCACGCCAAATCTCGGCCGATGCCTGATTCCCGGCGACGGCCCGCTGCAATAGTTCGAGGGCTTCTTCGCGCTTTCCCGCCAGGTGAAGCGAGACCGCGCGGCCGAGGATTCCGGCCTCACCCGCCGCAGGCGGTTGGCTGCCCGTCTTGTCGTTCAATCGAAGAGTCTGCACTGCTTGGCTCACAATTACCTCCGCTCCCGTTTGGTGACTTCGGCTCGATCCGCCGCGAGCCATTTGAGGCGCGCTGGCGCATCCGCCGCCGGCGAAAATCCCATATCGACGAACGCCAGCCGGGCATCCGCGGCCGCTCCCGGGCGTTCTTTCCGCACGGCGAAGGGGAGCGAGCCGGCGCGCGCGCTCATTCCCGCCGTTCCGCCGCGGTCCATTGGGGCAGTGAACGCCAGCCTGGGTGGATGGGGCGCTTTCAGACGGAACCCGGCCGAAGAGGATACGCGCAGAGCGTTTCCGGGCGCCGCGGAGACAGCGATGCCATGGAATCTGCGCGCTTCGATCCTGCCTAAGCCGGCTGGCTTGCGGACCGCCGTCGGACCGAGGGGAACCGCCGCTGGGGTGAAAGCGGCAAACGCCACCCCCGATTCGGGCCGCAGGCCGCGGGGCGCAGCGCCCGAAACGGGCTTCGCGAGAGCCACGGCCCGGGGAAGCCAGGCGGCGCGGGCGCTTCTCTTCGGCGGCCTCAAGCCGGGACTTGAACCAGCCAGGAGACCAAACGGCGCGGCATCGAGGAATGCGCGCCCCGCCGCGCTTTCGGATCCGGAGCAACCCTCGCCGAACAGGGCCTTGGGAGTTTCCCGGCGGCGCGCCAGAGTCGCGACTTTGTTGGCCTCCGCGAGGCAGTCCATCCCGCGGCGAAGCCGGTACTGGTTGCGGTGCTCACGCGAGCAGAAATCTCCGCCCGCGCCCACCCGAATGAAGACAAGCGTCTTGCCGCACAGCAAGCAGGTTTTGGCCGGCATTTTCGACACCAGTATAGTAGTGCCGGCGGAAAATTACCAGATAATGCGCGACACTATGCCACTGTTACTCTGCGTTAATCCGTTTTCCTGCAAAAGGTTAACATTTACTTGCGATCGTTTGATTTCACTGCTAATTTTGGTTATCGTTTTCAAATAATCGCGGCGGCCCCATTCTATTTCAGATAGAATCTTCTTGGACCAACCGCGCTCCCGGTGGGCGTCCGGCTGGTGGAGGCATTCGATGAGTCAGCAATTCTCTCGTGCGCAACGCTCCGACGCGAGCGTTTTCCCCGCGCCGTCCTACTCTTGGGGGGCTCCTGGAAAGACCCTCACGGTACGGCTGCCCTTCGATCTGATCGACCGCCTGGAGCGCCTGGTGGTGGAGAATTTCCGCTCGATCGACGCATTGGGGTCGGAAATCGGCGGTCTGCTTTTCGGCGGCATGGACCCCGCCGAGCCAACGCATCTCCAGATCGAGGACTTCGAAACCATCCCGTGCGATTACAGCCGGGGCCCCTTTTATCGCCTTGCGGATGCCGATTTGGCGCGCTTCGACGCAGCCATCGCGAAGCGCGGCGGCGCGGCCATTGCGGGGGGAGCGCGCGTGGCCGGATTCTTCCGCAGCCACAGCCGCAAAGGCTTGGCTCTGGACGCCGAGGACTTGAAGTTGATGGAAGCGCGTTTCTCCGGCCCAAGTCAGGTGGCCCTGCTGGTTCGGCCGTTCGCTACCAAGGTCAGCGCGGCAGGGATTTTCATCTGGGAAGACGGCCGGATGCGCGGCGAAGCCAGCTACCTGGAGTTTCCTTTCCGATCGACGGAATTGAAAGCGGCGGACGGCGCGACCGGTCCGGACGTTGCGGCGGCCGGGAAAGCCGATGGGCCGGCCCCGGGCCCCAAACCCGTGACACGCGCCGCGGTCGTTCCCATGCCGTCGCGCCCGAAGCCCGCGCGACCCTCCACTCCCACGGCGGTTTCCGGGCAGTCCGCGCCGCCATCGCCTCCGGNNATCCGAGCCGGTGGATTCGCCGATGCTGGCGGAGCCGGAATCGGGGCCTTCCGAATCCATCGCCGAAACCAAAACCGTGGAAACGGACGCGCCGGCGGGCCCCTTCGCAAGAGTTCCGCGCGGAAAGCTCTTGAAGCTGGCCATAGCAGCCGCCCTGGTTGCCTGTTCCGGGGCGTTATTCCTGCATTCGGGACTGTTTCGGCGCGCTCCCCGGCCCCCGGCCGCCCTGACCCTGCGAATCGAACGCACGGCTACGGATCTTCTGCTCACCTGGAACCGCGATTCCGACGCCGTCCGCAACGCGAAGAAAGCCGTACTCTCGATTTCCGACGGCGACCGCCAGGAAAACCTGGACTTGAATCTGTCCGATCTGCGCAATGGAAGCATTGTGTACTCGCCGCTCTCCACGGACGTGAGCTTCCGCATGGAAGTCACGGGACCGGATCAATCGAAAACCGCCAGCGAGTCGGTCCGGGTGCTGCGCACGAAGCCATCGCCGATGCCGGATGCGGACGCCGCGCCGCCAACCAAGCATGATAGTACGCAGCGAGCCGCGGCCCCGGTTGCGCCCACCAGCCCCGCGGAACAGCCGGCCGCGGCCGAAGCAGCGCCGGCCGACCCGGCGCCTGCCCCGAAACGCTCGCCCATCGCCACCTTCAACGCGGCGTCCCTGGCCCAGCGCCTGCGCCCCGCGCTGCCTACCGACCTGCCGGTCGCGCCCGTATTGACCGCGGCACCGGACTCCGGCGCGCCGGTCAATCTCGGCGCCTTGGCGCCGGGAACGAGCTCGGTGGTATCAAGGCCGGCGGCGCCGCCCGAAGCCAAGACAACGCCTAAGGCCACTGACATCCGGCAGCCGCAGTTGATCACTCGAGTCAACCCGGCGTATCCGGATCTCGCGCGGCGTCAGCGCGTCTCGGGAATCGTAAGCTTGGCCGTGACCATTGGGCCTGACGGGAAAGTCGTCAGTGTGCAAGCGCTATCGGGTCCCGAGTTACTCCGGGGTCCCGCCATCGAGGCCGTCAAACAGTGGGTCTATTCGCCCATGACCATGAACGGACGCGCGGTGGAAGCGGAGAAGCAAATCGACCTGAACTTCACGATGAACCGGTAAGCGCCCGGCCGCCGTCACTTCACCGCGCGCAGTATGGCTCGTACACCGTCGAGTAGCAGCGCTCGACCCGGGAGTGGAACCGGGTGCGCGACATAAGAGCCCAGACC
>PLGA01000487.1 GCA_003139735.1 Bryobacterales bacterium
GCCATGGTGAGCTTTTCCTGGGTCGTCATGCTGCATCCGGGGGATTGCTCGCCGTCGCGCAGAGTGGTGTCGAAAATAGTTACGCGGTCGGTCATAGAGAAGCTCTCCGATTTCAGCTCAGAACTCATTATGCCGACTACTTGTTTGATTTAGCAAATTTATAATTGTAGAAGGTCGCATAAGGAATTGTTATAATTGGGAACAGCATGGAACTCTATTCGCTTCAAGTATTTCTCACGGTGGCCACGGAGAAGAGCTTTTCGCGCGCGGCGGAAAGGCTGCTGCGCACGCAGCCGGCCATCTCGCTGGCCTTGCAGCGGCTGGAACAGGAGCTGCAAGAGAAGCTGATCGACCGTTCGAACAAGGGGCTGCTGCTGACCGACGCCGGGCGCACGGTGCTCGATTACGCGCGGCGGTTTCAGAGCTTGCAGCAGGAAATGGAGAACTCGCTGGCGGAGCTGCGCGACAATTCCGCCGGGCGATTGACGATCGGCGCCAATGAATCCACCTCGCTGTACCTGCTGCGCCACATCGAACGCTATCGCGAGTTGTACCCGAAGGTGAAGGTGCAGGTGCGGCGGAGCCTATCGAGCAGAATCCCCAACGAGCTGCTGGACGGCAATCTGGAACTGGGCGTGATCAGCTACGACCCTGGGGACGAGCGCCTGAAATCGAAGGTGATCTACACGGACGCTTTGGCCTTCGTGGTGTCTCCCACGCACCGGCTGGCGCATCGGAAAACGGTCTCCATCAGCGAACTCGGGCAAGAGAATTTCGTGGCGCACAACGTGCTTTCGCCCTATCGCGAGGCGGTGCTGCGCGAGTTCCAGGCGCACAAAGTGCCGCTCCGGATGGACCTGGAAATGCCCACCATCGAAACCATCCGCAAGATGGTGCAGAGCAACATGGGAGTGGCCTTCGTGCCGCGCATGTGCGTGGAGCAGGAGATCGAGCAGAAGACCCTGGCCGAGGTGCGCATCAAGGAGCTGCACATGGAGCGCAAGATCCGGCTGGTGTATCCGACGCGCCGCGGCCTGAGCCACGCGGCCAAGGCATTCCTGGAAGTGGTGGGGTGACCGGTTTTAGCCGGCGCGCCGTTCCAGGCGCCAGCGGTTCAGCGCGATGACGGACCAGACCGCCTCGACCAGGCCGAACGGCCAGGCCCCCTGCAGGAATCCATAGACGGACGCCAGCACACAGGCGCCGGCAAACGCCAGAATGAACCAGTGGCTTCGCTTCTCTAAAGCGTACGCGACCAGCATCAGCGTCACGGCGACCAGTCCGAACAACGTCAGGCCATTCATTCTCCGCAGTTTGGCATAGTCGAGAGACAGAAAGAAAGGGCAGACCACAAACGACGATGGTCCGCCCCACTCGGTTAGAACTTCACCATGACGCCGGCGCTGAGGGATGCCTGCCCGCGGCGAAGATCCCCATCCAACCCAGGAACGACTGCTTCTGCCCGCCGGAGCCGCCGTGGCCCGAATCACTCGTAGCGAAGGGCGTCGATGGGATTGATCCGCGCGGCTTTCAAGGCGGGGTAGATGCCGAAGACCACGCCGACCAGGACGGAAACGCCGAAAGCGATGAGCACCGAGGTGATGGTCACGATGGTCTTCCATTCGGCGGTCTTGGCGATGAGCCACGCCAGGAAGTAGCCGAAGCCGATGCCGAGCAGTCCGCCGCCAACGGAAATCACGACCGATTCCGTAAGGAACTGGCGCACAATGTCCAGGCGGCGCGCGCCGATGGAGCGCCGGATGCCGATTTCCTTGGTCCGCTCCATGACAGTCGCCAGCACGATGTTCATGATGCCGATGCCCCCCACCAGCAGGGAGATGGCGGCAATCGCCACCATCACATAAGTGAAGATGGTCTGGGCCTGCTTCTGCTGCGCCAGCAGCGCGGCCGGAATGGTGACGGTGAAATCCTGGACGCCGTGATGCGTGGAGTTCAACACGGCGGTCACGATCTTAGCCATCTGGATGCTATCGGCGCCGTCGCGCAAGCGGACCTCGACGCCGTCCAGATCGTCCCGCATGGAACTCATGGGGTCCCAGAAGCGGTACTGGAAGGTGTTGAGCGGGATGAAGACGATATTGTTCAAGTCCTGCATGGAGGCGCCGGAATTCTGTGAGCCGGCCATGAACTGGGCCTGGAGAACGCCGACCACCTCCAGCCAGTTCTCGTTCACCTTGACGAACTTTCCCAGGGCGGGGCCGTACCCCAGCAGATTGACCTTGGCGGTTTCGCCGAGCACGCATACCGCGGCGCTCGAAGCGTCGTCGGATTCGTCGAAGAACTGGCCTTCGGCCACGCGCAGGCTGTGAATCAGGCTGTAGGAGGGCGCGACGCCGAAAAGTTCGGGCAGATCGCCGGTGGGTTTGGGAAGGACGCTCGCGGGGTGCAGCGTCTTGCGCGGCGAGACGGCTTCGATGGCCTCGATGTTGGCGCGAAGGATGCGGACGTCGCGGGCGTTGAGTCCCTGGGAAGACTTGCGGCGCTGCTGGAATTCGTCCTGGCTCATGGTGGGACGCGAATCGACCAGGACGTTGCGGACGCCGAGCAGCTCGATGAAGCGCAGGGATTCTTCGCGGGCGCCGGCGCCGATGGCCAGCATGCCGATGACGGAGCCGACGCCAAAAACGATGCCCAAGGCCGTGAGCAGGGTGCGGGTCTTTTGCGCGCGGAGATTGGAGAAGGCCTGGGCGAAATCGGTGAGGAGAATCATTTGGGCATCGCCTTGGTAGCGCTCTGTTGCTCGGACGCGGGCTTCTTTTGCTCGCTGGGATTGGAAAGGGCGACGGCATCGCCTTGGTTGAGGCCGGTCAACACGGCCTGGCTCTCACTGCGATTGACCAGGGCCACATCGCGCGGCGTAAAGCCGTTGGCGGTCTTGAGGTACACAAAGGAGCGGCCGTCCCTTTCGAAGAGCGCCTGCGAAGGAACCCAGAGCACATTGTCGAGGGTCTCGGCGGTGATCACGAGATTGGAGGACATGCCGGGGCGCAGGTTGGGGCTGGCGCGGTCGAGCGAGATGCGGCAATCGAAGGTGCGGTTCCAGGCCTGGCCGCTGGTGTTGCCCAGGCTCTTGACGCGGCCGCTGAAGGTCTCACCCGCGAGCGCCACCACGGACACTGTCACGGCCTGGCCGATCACCAGGTGGCCGCGATCCAGCTCCGGAATCTGCGCGGCCACCTCCCAGCTATCCATGTCTGGAATGGTGGCGACCAGCATGCCGGGGCGGACGGTATCGCCGATCTGGATGGGCGGCAGGGTCATGCCCATGGTGATGACAAACATGTTGAAGCTATTCTGCGCGATGCTGACGTAGCCGCCGGTCTTGGCTTTTAGCGTCATGCTGTCGATGTTTCTGTGGGCGAGAGCCGCGGATACTTGCGCTTTGGACTGATTGGCTTTCTGGATGGCCAGGGCGGCGGCGGCGCTTCTCTTCTGATTGATCTGGTCCTGCTGCGCCTGCTTCAAGTGGTTCTGGGCGGATTCCAGGGCGATTTCGTGGAGGCGGCCCGCCAAGGCGGCCTCCACGTCCTTCCGGCGGATATCCTGTTCGGCGGTCTGGACGGCGGCCTTATCGGACTCGACGGTGTAGGAATTCTGTTCGTCGGTGGCGGCATTATCGGCTTCCGTCTGGGCGAGGCTCTCATTGGCTTCGGCCAGGTCGGATTCGGCTTCCTTGAGGTTGTATTCCTGCTGGGTGGTATCGAACTGGGCGACCACATCGCCGGGCTCCACCAGCTCTCCGGGTTGGCGCAGAAAGGCCACGTTCAAGGTATCCTGCGCCACCGTGGGCGCGGAGAGCGTTTCGGCGTTGGCGCCTTGCAGCGTGCCGGTTGCGGAAACGGTGATGGCGACCGTCCCGCGCTTCACGCGGGTGATGGGCGTGTCGGAGGAGATGGGCGCGGCGGCCGCGGCGGTCCGGGCGAAGCGGAAGGCGCCCCAGCCGATGACGGCGGCCGCGACGAAGGCCAGGGCCAGGATGATCGGCGTGCGGCGTCTCATTTCTTCAGCTCCTCGGCGGCCACGTCCACCAGGGCGACCGAGGCCCCG
Organism: Bryobacterales bacterium; assembly: GCA_003139735.1. Taxonomy (GTDB): domain Bacteria; phylum Acidobacteriota; class Terriglobia; order Bryobacterales; family Bryobacteraceae; genus BOG-224. The sequence continues at coordinate 4,069 of PLGA01000487.1, forward strand.
GCCGGCACTCCGGTAACGGCCACCTCATCGGGATTGCGGGCTTCAATGGTCACGCCGGCCGCGCGGTAGCGGCCTCTTTCGGCGATATAGACGACGGGCTTGCCGTCGCGCGTGAATACGGCCTTCGAAGGAATGCTGATGGCGTTGGGAATGCGGCTGACGACAACGTCCAGGCCGCCGTTCATATCGGGGCGCAGGCGGGGGTCGGGATGGACAAGTTCGGCGCTGGCGCGAAAGCTCCGGTTGTAAGGGTATTCCATGGTCATTTCGGCAAGCGCCGTGACTTGGCTAACCTTGGCGGCAATGCTGGCTTCGGGAAGCGCGTCGATCCGGATGAAGGCGTCCTGACCGGCCACCACGCGCCCGCGGTCGGCCTCTTCGAGCTTGACGTTCATTTCGAGGCTGTTGAGGTCGGGGATCGAGCCGAGGGCCATGTTGGAGCCGACGTTATCGCCCACCTTGTAAGGCTTCGCGTCGGCGGTGGTGAAGACGCCGGCGTAGTTCATGTTGAACAGGAGCAGCCCGTCGCCGGGGGCCTTCAGGACCATTTGAGCGATGCGGGAGGTAGAGAGATCGACGTCGGCCTGGAGCTTGTCGCGCTGGCGCGTGAGGGAGGCGATGTGAGAGGCGTTGGAGGCCTCATGCAGGGCGATGCTAGCTTCCTGGAGTTTCTCCTTGGCCTGCGCGACTTCGAGGTCCTGCTGGGCCTTCTTTCCGGCGATATCGCCGTATTGGAGCTGCTGTACCTGGACTGTGTAGCCCGCCGTCTCGAGGGTGAACTTCGCGTCGGCCAGCGCGCTCTCGTCCTGCTGGGCCGTGATCTGAGCTTGCGCGACGGCCTGGTCCAGACTGGCCTGGGCGGACTTCAACTGGGCCTGCTGCTGCATCAACTGCTGCTCGGCGGTGCTCGAATCGAACTTGAGAATCACGTCGCCGGCCGCGACGGTGGAACCCGGCGGAGCGATCCAGGAGATGCGCAGGTTGGGGACCATGGGAGTGTAGATTCCGGCCGAGCGGCGGGCCCGGACCGATCCGCGGCAGCGAACCAGCACGCGAAACTCAGCCTGTTTGGCGGGCGCGTTGGGATAGGCCGCGCGGGCCTGCGCGCTGCGGATGCGATAAAGGCCCATGCCGGCCCCGGCGACAAGCGCCAGGATGGCAAGGCGAACGGCCCAGGCGCGGATGGGGCCCGCCTTTGGGGTCCAACCGGCGCTCACTGGGCGCCTCCGAGTACCACGGCGGCGGAGAGATCGGGCAGCAGGTGCGGGTCCTTGCGGTCGATATCGAAGACGGCCAGAAAGGTCTTGATGGGCGTGCCGAGGGGCGACGACGCCACCGGGCTCGAGTACTCGAAGTGCGCGGGGATGGCGGTATCGGGGTAGGCGTCCAGGTAGACCGCGACCTTGCCGTGGGATGCCAGGGCGAGGATATCGGGCTCGTTGATGGAGCAGCGGACGCGCATTTCGGAGGGGTCGAAGATGCTCAGCAGGGGATAGCCACGGTAGATTTGGTCGCCCACCTGCGCGTGTCCCATACTGCCGCTCCGGTAGGTGAGCTCATACACCGCCATGCCGGCTTGCGGAGCGTGGATTTCGAGCTTCTTGATATTGTCGTCGGCGCGCTGGATGTAGATTTGCTGGCGGTCGCGCTGCAATTCGAGAACGTGCGCCGCGGCGGCCTCGGATTTGTCGTGAAATGCATTCGACTTGGTCAGGCTGTCGACATGGATCTTGGCGGCGGCGGCCGCGATCTCGTTCTGACGCTTGAGAATATCCGCGACGGTGTCGAGCTTGGTCAGCTCCAGGGTGGCCTTCTCCAAATCGGCCTGCGCCGAACGCAAATCCACGGCGCGGGAAGCGGCGGCGGCGCGATTCTCGGCGATCTTCTGGGCGATCTGGTGCTGCAGGTCTTCGAACTTGGCTTTGGCGCCGAGGGCAGCGTCGAGCTGCTGGGTGGGATCGAAAGTGGCGATGAGGTCGCCTTCAGCGACGTGCGCGCCGTTGTCGACAAGCTTGGTCAGCGTCATCGTGCTGATCTGGCCTTGAATCTGGGGAACGAAAATCTTGACCGAGTGGACGGCTTGAATCAGGCCCGTGATGCGGATTTCGCGCTTGACTCGTACGTTTCCGGGCGGGGAAGTAAGGGATGCTGCTTGAACGGTGGGAGGAGCGGAACGGCTGCAGGCGGCCAGCAGAATCGGAAGCACAGCCGCCGCGAACTTGAGCGCAGAACGACTCATCGAGTGAGCCTCCGATATAGTATGACGCCGACTGGGCCGAGAAGTTTAGGCTATTTTAAGAGAATTTGCTGTGAAAATACGACACAGGCGTGCGGGATTACCAGACGTAAGTGCCGACGGAGCCGGCCTTCAACGTAGTCGCAACCACGCTGCCGCGATACCGGATATTGAAGGTCTGGGGCGACTGGGCGCCGTTGACGACAATCAGCACTTTCTTCCCGCCGGGCGTCTTGAAAGCCACATTCGGCAGCGCGTCCTGATTATTGGAGCCAATGCGCACGGAGCCGGGGCGGACAAACTTGGATGCGTGGGCAACGGCATAATACGCCACGTTGCGGGTGACGTTGCTACCGTCGATGGTAATGGCGCCCTGGCACGTGCCGCATCCGCCATTGTCCGTGTGCGGCCGGTTCTGGGGATCGGCCGCCAGATTCCAAAGCAGGACATTGCGGCTCCAGTTGCGGGTTGCGCCAACGATTAGCCTGCGCACCGGCGAAGCTACGTTGACGGTTGGCCGCGACTCCACCGAACCGGTAACCATCTGCTCGGTGAAATACAGGTTCTTGCGGGGGTAAGCGTCGTGAACCTGGGACATGGCTTCGATCTGGCCGCCATACAGGTGAAAACCCGAGCCATCGACGTAGCGGGCGGATTGAGGGTCGGCAAGAATCGAAATCGCGTACTGGGGAACGTCGCAGTTGTGGTCGTAGAGGACAATCTTGGTATCGATGCGGGCCGCTTGGAACGCGGGTCCCAGGTGGTTCTTGATGAAATCGGCCTCCTCCGTGGCGGACATCGACAGGCTGGGGGTGTTCTTCTCGTTGAGCGGTTCGTTTTGAACGGTGATGGCGTCGATCCGTATGCCTTCCGCCCGCATCCCCTGAATGTACTTGACGAAGTACCTGGCATAGGCCGGATAGCATTCGGGCTTCAGCTTGCCGCCTTTGGGGTTGTTGTTGGTCTTCATCCAGGAGGGCGCGGTCCACGGCGATCCCAGGATCTTGATCTTCGGATTCACCTTGAAGATTTCCTTCAAGACGGGGATCACGTCGGCGCGATCTTCGGCGAGGGAGAATTTGGCCATATCGGGATCGGTCTGGCCGGGGGGCAAATCGTCGTAGGTGAAGACGTGGTCATTCAAGTCGGACGAGCCGATGCTGACGCGGAGGTAGCTGATGCCGATCTCCTTGCCGGCGACTCCGAACAGTTCCTGGATGAGGGAGGCTCGCTTGGCGGGGTCCATGCGGACCATGTGTTGGGCGCTGCCTCCGGTCAAGGCGAAGCCGAAGCCATCGATGGGTTGGAAGGTCTGCTTGTCGTCCACATCGATGGTGAGGCCCGGATTGGCGGTCTTGGAAAACCGCAGAGGCGGGTTCTGGAGGTCGAACAAGGCCGATTTATCGGTATTGGTCAGCCAGACGGCGACGCTTGCGTTCTTTTGCGCGTGCAGCGAAAGAACCAGGCAGAGCGAAAACATCGGCGCGGATGCAAGGCGCACGACCTCAGCGTAGCTTATCTATGGGGTCTCCCGCCTTGGGGAACAGGATGTCGGAACCCACGTCGAACTTCTGGTAGGAGAGGAAATCCACCACATTCCGTGTCATGCCGCCGCCGGACCGCATCAGAGTCTCGGCTTTGAGGGGCAGCAGATACCGCTGGCCGCCGATCCTGGCGTAGTCGTAATCGAGCGTGGTCCCCGCCAGGGTGACTTGGAAGTCCTTGAGGCCGTCGGCTTCCAGGGTGACGCGGAGCGCCGTGCCCGAGCCGGGATCGATGGAAACCAAGCCGTGGTAGCCGGCCACCATTTCGCCCGAATCGGAGCCGTTGGCATAGGTCAGAGACAAAGTGGAATTGGCGCGATCCACGCTATAGGAGTAAGCCTGGACGGTGCGTTTCCGCAGATCCTCCCAGCTCCGCCATTGGAACTTGGCTGCGCAGGAAGGCTCGAATACCCGCCGCAGCATGGTGCCGAATTCTCCCTGGGAGGTCGAGCCGGGCAGCGAATCGTAGGAAGCGCTGTCGGGCTGGTGATTTACCTGGACCAGGCGGTAGTGCTCCTGGCGGCCGAAATACGACAGCAACACCATCAGGCTATCCACGGCCGACCAGTCCTTGCCCTTGCCGGAAGCGTCGCTATAGCGCGAGATGACTTCGGAGCAGATGAAGTCGGGCAGAGTCTTGGTGTAAGCGAGGGCAGTGCGGCGAGCCGCTTCGAGCACGCGCGACTGTTCCTCGCTCGACGGCGGTTTGGCCGCCGGCGCCGCGAACGAGACGCTCAAGAGCGCGATGGCCGCGCGAATGCGCATGATTCCACGCGATTTCATCGATTCGGAACTTCTCATTATCATACTCCGGTGAGGGGTGCGCGACATAAGAGCCCAGACCAGGCGG
>PLGA01000519.1 GCA_003139735.1 Bryobacterales bacterium
TTCGGAGTAACGCTACTCCGTTATCTTAATTGTTCCGGCGTGCGCAAGCAAGGGGCTTGAGTCCGAAATCGCACGCTTGACGCGGCATCCCCAAAACAAGAGCGGAGCCGCTTGGCTCCGGCGCAACTCGATCTAAACTGTGCTGGATTTTCCGACAAGCCGAATCGGGCCCGGAACACCTGCTTTGTTTGAGTAGACGCAGCCGCCGGCAAAAAGGATGCAGCGAATTCCGAGCGGAGGTACCAAGGGCGCCGATTGCCGCGTTCCAGGACTGCCGTTACCGTGCGAGTAATTTCGCGGCGTCCGACCGGGGCGGGTCCTCGGCGGTCAAGGACGAGTTCATGTAACGCTCAAGCAGTTGGCGGGCAAGGTCCAGATTCCGGCCGTTACGGATGTACGCCTCCGCTCTTTCGTAAAGAATCTTGGGGTTATTGGGCGCAATCTTCTCGGCCTTGGCGAAGGTCTGTTCGGCCTCCTGATCCCTCCCCCTGCGCATCAGAAACCGGGCCAGGGCGATCAGGCGGCCGGCCTGGTAAGGCGCACTTTCGACGGCGCGCCGGAAGGACTGCTCGGCTTCGCCATACTGCCTTTTCTTCTCGGCCAGGCGGGCCGCGGCGTCGTGGCCCTCCGCCGCGTCAAGCTGGGCGATGCGTCTGGCCGTGGCCGCGGCCTTATCCAACCCGCCTCCCAGGAATCCGGGAGCTTCCAGGTAGTACTCGAACAGGTCGTCCCACGCCTCTAGATTCCGCGGATCCAGTTGCACCGCCTTCTCGAAATACTGGCGCGTCTTGGAGGCGTAGACCGGCGCGGTGAACGGGCTGGACGCCTCGGCGCGGCGTCCGTAAGCTCGGCCCAGCCAGAGGGCATACCCGGAGTTCCCCGGATCGGCCTCGACGGCCTTCTCCAGAGCCTCGGCGGCCTGCTTGAAATCGCACTGCATGAAATAATTGCGCCCGATGAGATCGTAGGCGGCGGCGTCTTTCACGGGCAGGGCGCGCAGGAGGCGAAGGGAACCGTCGAAGTCCGTGGAATTGTATAGGTTACGCGCCCGGTCCATGTCCAGGGGAGCCGCCGAGGCGCCGATCGCCAGCGCCAACAGCGCGGAGAGCGTGGCCCTCATCGATGCATATCCTCTCCAGAAAGTCATCTGCAAGTTATTGATTCCATTTGCGGGCGCTAAATGACTTTCTGGCACTATGGACCCGGCAGCCGCCTGGTCTGGGCTCTTGTATCGCTCCGTACGGATAATCCACCGTATAACCTATTGATATTGATGCAGCGGGAAGGCTTGTAGTTACACGCGGGGAGCGCGGTAGGATGGAGAGGCACATGGACCCGCCCGCGAGCGGACAATCAAGAACACGCCGCGCCCCGCTTGCGCCAGACGCAGGGCGAGGGTAGGCGAATCGCCTGCCCCACCGATCTGCCTTGCCCGCCTCTGTCCTTACTCCTTCGGGCCGATGCCGAGGGTTTTCATCTTGCGGTACAGGTTGCTGCGCTCGAGGCCCAGCAGCTCCGCCGTGCGGGTCACGTTTCCGCTGGTTTCCTCCAGCTTTTTGAGGATGTACTCGCGCTCGGCGGCTTCGCGAACATCCTGCAGGCTGCCGGAGCGGTCGAGCGGGCGATCTGGCTGGCGGCGGGCGGCGTTGAGCGGGATGTGGCGCGCGTCCACACGCACCTGCGGGTTCATGATGACGATGCGCTCGATCAGGTTCTTCAGCTCACGCACGTTGCCAGGCCAACGATACTCCGACAGAACGGCGTAGGCTTCCGGCGTCAGCTCCTTCGGCTTGCGCCCGTAGGCGGTGGTGAATTCGCGCAGAAAATGCTCGGCCAGAAGCGGGATATCCTCCGCGCGGTCGCGCAAGGGCGGAACGAAGAACGGGATCACATTGAGGCGGTAGAACAGGTCTTCGCGGAAATTGCCGCGCTCGATTTCCTCCTCCAGGTTCTTGTTGGTGGCGGCCACCACGCGTACGTCCACCTGCAGGGATTCGGCCGCGCCGACGGGTTCGAAGCGCTGCTCGTCGAGCACCCGCATGACCTTGGCCTGGGTGCGCAGGCTCATATCGCCCACTTCGTCCAGAAACAACGTGCCGCCATCGGCCTTGCGGAACTTTCCGGCCTTGGCTTCGTGGGCCCCGGCGAAGCTGCCCATGACATGGCCAAATAACTCGCTTTCGATCAGCTCCTCGGGGATGGCGGCGCAGTTGACCTCCACGAACGGCTCGGCGGCGCGCGAGCTGAGGGCGTGCAGGGCGTGCGCCACCAGCTCCTTGCCCGTGCCGCTTTCGCCATAGATGAGGACGCGGCCGTTGGTNNCGGCGATGACGCGCACATCGACGTGGATGGGGTGGGTTGCGCCGACGGGCAGAAAGCTCTGTTCGTCCAGCGCGCGCAGCACGCGTGCCTGCGTCTTGAGGCTCATGTCGCCGACCTCGTCGAGGAAGAGCGTGCCGCCGTCGGCTCGCTCGAACGTCCCGCGCTTTTCCGCGGGCGTGCCGGCTGGAGCGCCGGGCATGGCCCCGCGACGATAGCCGAATAGCTCCGTCTCGATGTGGTCCTCGGGGATGGCGGCGCAGTTCAGCTCGACGAAGACCCTGTCTTTGCGAAGACTCTCGGCGTGCATGGCGCGGCCGATGAGTTCCTTGCCCGTGCCCGATTCGCCGTAGATGAGGACGCGGCCGTTGGTGGCGGCCATCAGCCCGAGTTGCTGGCGCAATGCCTTCATGGGCACACTGTCGCCGATGATGCGGTAGCGCGAGCCGCTGTCGGCCTTCAGGCGGCTGTTTTCCAGGGCCAGACGGCGGTGCGCCAGCGCGTTCTTTACCACCACCGAGACCTTTTCGATGGAGAGCGGCTTCTCCAGAAAGTCGAAGGCCCCCAGCTTGGTGGCTTTGACGGCGGCCTCAATGCTGCCGTGTCCGGAAATCATGACGGCCACCGGCCGCTCGGCAGCGGGGATCTCCTGCACGCGGGCGAGCGCCTCCATGCCATCCATGCCCGGCAGCCAGATATCGAGCAGAAGCAGTTCGAACTCTCCGGCCGCGAGCGCCGCCAGGCAATCTTCGCCGCTACCCACGGACGTCACCGCGTAGCCTTCGTCCTCGAGCACGCCGCCCAAGGACTGGCGGATGGCCGGCTCATCGTCGACCAACAAGATGCGGCGCGGCTTCATATTCTATAGGGTAGCAGCGAAGGGGGCGGAAACACGCTAAAGAAGCGAGGAGCGCCTCGTCCATAGCCCTACGCCGCCGGAGCGTACGCCGTGTCCTCGACCGCAATTCGAAGGCGCTTGCCGAGCGCGGCAAACGCCGCTTCGATCTGGTCGAGCCGGGTGTGGTTTTCGAAGTCGAACAGCCGGTCCACCGTGGTTTTTGGTATGCCCATGCGTCGCGCCAGTTCGGTCTTGCGGATGCCTGAAGCATGGAAGGCGATATACAACTCCGTTTTCAGAGCCACGATGGCGGGGAGTTCGATCATGCGATGCTTCTTGCCCCTCGGTTGGCCGGTGGGTGCAGGAACGGGCTTACCATGGCGAATATAGTAGCCGAACATCGTGATCAGCGCGTCCCGTGCCATCTCGCGGGCGTCCTGTTCATCTTCGCCTTGCGTGATCGCGCTCTCCACGTCGGGGAAGGTGACCACAAATCCGCCCTCTTCAGCGGGCTCGAACAATGCTGGATATTTCATCGCCACAATTCCTCGATCCCTAATTTCTTGAGAATGCCACGAACCGTCCCGGTTTTGACCTCCTTGGCGGGGTGGCGGGGCATTTCAGTCGCTTTCCCTTTGTAGATGACGACAAGGTGCCTGGTTCCGTCTTCAAACGTGCATCCCAGCTTCGCGAGTTTTCGCTTCAGTTCGCTCGCCTTCAAGTCCCTATAGTAAGCAAAGTTGCTTACGGAGTCAAGCGGGCCTGGCCGCCAAACGCGCTGCGGCCTCGGCCGCATCGTCCTCCACAATAGCCGGGATCTCCACGATAAAACGCGCGCCCACCGGCTGGTTATCCTCGACGCGGATGTGCGCCCCGTGCTCGGCGACGATATGGCTCACAATCGCGAGTCCCAGGCCGGTGCCGCGGTTCTTGGTCGAGAAATAGGGCAAGAAGAGCCTCTCCTTATCCTCCAGTCCGATGCCGCAGCCCGAATCCGCCACCACCAGTTCCACGGTTTCGGCCGCGCCGGGCTGGGTGGCGACGTAAAGGTCCTTCACGAGGGATTCCTGCATGGCTTCGGCCGCGTTATCCACCAGGTTGACCACCACCCGCCGGAACTGCTCGCGGTCGACGTTCACCGGCGCCAGCCCGGCCGCGAAACTGGTGCGGATGGCAATGCCCTCCAAGCGGCCCTGGAACACGGCAAGCGCCTCTCGCACCACCTCGTTGAGATCCGAGGGAGCCGGCTGGGCGGAAGGAAAACGGGCGAATTGGGAGAACTCGTCCACCAACGCCTTCACCGATTCCACCGACTGCGTGATGGTGGCGGCGCACTCGTTGACGATGCGGGCGGCCTGGGGCGGCAGATCGAGGCGTTCCAACTGGCGGCTGATGCGCTCGGCCGAAAGCGCGATGGGCGTAAGCGGATTCTTGATTTCGTGCGCCACGCGCCGCGCCACCTCGTGCCAGGCCGCGGACTTCTGGGCGCGCAGCAGGTCGGCGGCGTCCTCGAGCACGATCACGAAGCCCGAGGTCAGCTTCTCTTCGAGCGCCGAAACCGTGACCTCGACTTGCAGCTTGCGGCCGCGCGTGTGCAGCTCAAACTGGCGGGAGGCCGCGCCGGTGCGGCGGGCTCGCTTCATCAGGTACTTGATTTCGGCCGTGTCGTCGCGCGAAAACAGGTCTTCCAAACGGGTCGCGGCAGCCACTTGCACAGGCGGGAAGATCTTGCCAAGCGCTCCGTTCACGCGGCGGATGGAGCCGTCCGAATCGATGGAGATCACGCCCGTCGGAATGCTCTCGAGAATCGCCTCGGTGAAACGCTGCCGCCGGGCCAGCTCGCGGCTGCTCGATTCAAGCTCCTGGGTCATCTGGTTGAAGCTGCGCACGAGCGACCCCAGTTCGTCGACCGCCGGCGTCACCACGCGGTAGGTCAGGTTGCCCTTGCGCACCTCCGTGGCCGCCTCCGCCAGCGCGGTAATCGGGAGGCTGATCTGCTTGGCCAGAAAGAGCGCGATCCAAGTGGCTACGGAAAGCACGAACAGGGTGATCAAGGCCATCATCATCAGGTAGAACCTGCGTATGTCCTTGCGGTTGGCCAGGAGCTGCGCCTGTCCTTCGGATAACCTCATCAATGCCGCCCTGGTTTTCGCGACGTCGAGCGGCACGCGCGCCGCGACTTGGACGCTCCCGATGGTCCTCGAACCGTCTTCGACCGTCCGCCGCGCCGCCACGCCTGGCTCCTCTTCCACCGTGGCGTACGCCACCCAGGCATCCGCGGGGGCGTCGGCGCCGGTGGGGTAGACCATAGCGGACGCCAGCTCCTGCTGACGGCAAAAGCGCTCCAGGAATCCGGGCTCGCCGGCGCCGGTTTCGAGCAGCTCGCGAACTTCGGGCTGGACAGCCAGCAAGGCCGCCTGGGCGTTGGTCTCGTCCTGCATCTCCTTCTTGAATTGTTTGGAGATGCCGTCGAAAATCTGAAGCTGCTCGTTGGCGGGCTGGGTAAACCAGGCATTGATGTTGACGTTGAGGACGCTATAGCTGAAAAGTACCAGGAAGGAGACGGGCACGATGCTCAGAGCCAGCGCGCCCGCCACCAGCTTGGTCCTGATGCGCGAGCCTTCCCGGTTAGCGTGGCGATCGACGTACAGCTTGATGGCGGTGCGCGAGAGCACCCACCCGAGCGTCACCATGAGCACGAAAATCAGGCTGGAGATCGCCCAGATGATGAGGGTCTGCTGCGGGTCGGCCGGCCCGAACCGCTTGAAGTGGAAAGACCCCTGCCACACCACGAACAGCACGCTGATGGCGAGCAGGAAAATGGCCGATCCGTAAACCAGGCGTCTCCGCATCGAACTAAGCCCAGACTCGGGGATGGTGGGGCAGGCGAATCGCCTGCCCCACCATGTACTAAAGCCTACTCTCGATTATACGGCGCTCGGGTTCTCCGCACCTTTTTCGGCAGCCATCTGCAGCATATCCCTTTTCGCGCCGATCAGTGGCTTGAAGATCGAGACAGGAGGTTCGAAGGAGCTTGCGAAGACCCCATTATTCTTATTGATCGCTCTGGCCGCGGCGGGGGCGGAAGAAAGCGCTTCGGCCGGCACGGAGCTGACCGGCCACGCCGAAACCATGCGGGCGCTGGTCGAGGAAATGTGCGAGATGGTCGGCGCGGCGTAAAACGCCGGGCTATGCCCGGGCGGGGTCGATAGTTTCGGTCTCGACGGCCAGATCGGCGAACGCGGCACGGGCCTTTTGCGCGTCGAACCGGCCTTCGCGGGCCAATCGGGAGAGCGCGGCGGCGGCGATCGATTCGGCGTCGATCNNCCCCAGCGTTTCCATGCGGCCCGAAAGCCATGGCGCAAGCTGGTCGGCCACCACTTTCATATAATCGCTAGCCGCCACGATGGGGCCGTCGGCGCCGCGCAGGGCTTCCACGATGTACGGCGTGCGGGCCAGCTCGCCGGGGTGCAGACGGTTCCAGCGCTCCACTCCCAGAGCCTCGCGCCGCAGCTCGTTGTAGCTGGTGACGCTCCACACATCGGCGGCCACGCCGTAGCGCTCGGCCAGGATCGACTGCGCCCGCAGGGCTTCGTTGAGAATCGGGCCGCTGCCGAACAGTTGCACCACGGCCTTGCCCTCCTCGGCTGGTTTGTAGCGGTAAATGCCCTTGAGGATGCCCTCGGGGTCGAGACCCTCGGGCATGGGCGGCATGGCGTAATTCTCGTTGTATAGCGTGAGGTAATAGAACAGGTCTTCGCGCTGCTGGTACATGCGGCGGATGCCGTCGCGCACGATGACGGCGATCTCATACGCGTAGGCGGCGTCGTAGGTGGCGCAGGTGGGCACCGCGCTCGCGAGCACGATGCTGTGCCCGTCCTGATGCTGCAAGCCCTCGCCGGCCAGCGTGGTGCGCCCGGCCGTGCCGCCGCACAGAAATCCCTTGCCGCGCGCATCGGCGAAGGCCCAGATCAGGTCGCCGACGCGCTGGAACCCGAACATCGAGTAGTAGATGAAAAACGGAATCATCTCCACCCCGTAGTTCACGTAAGACAGCCCCGCCGCGGTGAACGACGCCATGGATCCCGCTTCGGTGATGCCCTCCTCCAGAATCTGCCCGTCCTTCGATTCCTTGTAGTACAGGAACATCTCCGCATCGTGCGGCTTGTAAAGCTGGCCCTGGTTGGCATAGATGCCGAATTGCCGGAACAACGACTCCATACCGAACGTGCGGCCCTCGTCGGGGATGATGGGGACCACGCGCTTGCCGATCTGCGGGTGCTTCATCAGCAGTGTGAGGATGCGCACGAAGGCCATGGTGCTCGAAACTTCGCGCCCGGAGGAACCTTCGAGCGACTCCTTGAAATATTCGAGCGGAGGAGTTTCAATGGCGGGGGCGGCGGCGTTGCGGGTTGGCATGTAGCCGCCCAACAAGCGGCGGCGCTCATGCAGGTAGGCCATCTCCGGGCTGTCCTTCGGCGGCCGGTAAAGACCGGCATTGCGGGCGGCCTCTTCCGGAATGGGAATCTCGAAACGCGTGCGGAAATGCGCCAGTTCCTGCTCGTTGAGCTTCTTCTGCTGGTGGGTAATATTGCGGCCCTCGCCGGCCTCGCCCAAGCCGTAGCCCTTGATGGTGTGGGCCAGGATCACGGTTGGCCGGCCGGTGGTCTCCACAGCCGTCTTGTAAGCGTTGTAAACCTTGCGCGGATCGTGACCGCCGCGGCGCAGCTTGAACAGATCTTCGTCGCTCAGGTGGGAAACCAGGTCGAGCAGCTCGGGGTACTTGCCGAAGAAATTCTTGCGGATGTAAGCGCCGTCGCGGGTGACGTAGGTCTGCATTTCCCCATCCACCACCTCCGCCATGCGTTTCCGCAGCAGGCCGGTGGCATCGCGCGCGAGCAAGGCGTCCCAATCGCCGCCCCAGATCAGCTTGATGACATTCCAGCCGTCGCCGCGGAACGCCGCTTCCAGTTCCTGAATCACCTTGCCGTTGCCGCGCACCGGGCCGTCCAGCCGCTGGAGATTGCAGTTGACCACAAAGATCAGGTTGTCGAGCTTCTCGCGCGAGGCCAGGGTGAGCGATCCCATGGATTCCGGCTCGTCCATTTCGCCGTCGCCCAGGAACGCCCACACCTTGCGTGGCGCGGCAGGAATCAGACCGCGGTTCTCCATGTAGCGCATGAAGCGAGCCTGGTAGATGGCGTTGATGGGACCGAGGCCCATGGAAACGGTGGGGAAGCGCCAGAAATCGGGCATCAGCCAGGGGTGCGGGTAGGAGGAAAGGCCGGGCGAATCGCGCAACTCGTGACGGAAGTTCTGCAATTGCTGTTCGCTGAGCCGGCCCTCGAGAAATGCCCGCGCGTAGACGCCCGGCGAGGCGTGGCCCTGGAAATACACGATATCGCCTGGCTGGTCGCCGTAGGTGGCGTGGAAGAAGTGGTTGAAGGCGACCTCAAGCAGGGTGGCCAGTGAAGCGTAAGTCGAAATATGGCCGCCGATGCCGGCGTCGTACTTGTTCTGGCGCACCACCATGGCCATGGCGTTCCAGCGGATGAGGCTCTTGATGCGGCGCTCCATGGCGCGGTCGCCGGGATAGGCGACTTCGTCTTCGGGGCGAATGGTGTTGATGTACGGGGTATTCTGCAAGGCCGGCACGTCGGCGCCGGAGATCCCCGCGTGGCCGGTAAGCTGCTCCAGGATGTATGCGGCGCGGTCGGGACCGGCCTCGTCGATCACCTGATCGAGCGCTTCCATCCACTCTGCCGTTTCCGCGGGATCCAGATCGACAACCCTCTGATTCAGTTTCTGGTGCATGGATCTTTCTATTATACGGTCTGAAGGGCAGCAAGATGCGTACGGGAAGGCCAACTCCCAGTGTACAATGTTGATTAACATCGATCAGGCAAAGGAGTCGCCGCCCATGTCCGCCTCTCATCCTCCCGTGGTGCATCGCATCCCTATCACGAAAGCCCGCATCAATCTTGGCCATCTCGCCAAGCGCGCGCACAACAACCACGAGTACTTCATTCTGGAGAAGGACGGCA
>PLGA01000564.1 GCA_003139735.1 Bryobacterales bacterium
GTCCTCGACCATGTAATCCAGGTAGAACTCGGCGGCCTCTTTCATCACCGGCCAGGCGCGCTCGCGGAGAAATTGGCGGTCGCCCGAAAAGACGTAACGTTCCCAGAAATGGCGCGCCAGCCAGCCCGAAGCGCCCTGCCACATGGCGTAGGCCGAGAGCATTTCGATGGCGGTGTGGCCCCATACGTCAGTGGTATAGTGCGCCACCCAGCCGCCGCAGCCATATGCCGTGCGCGCCGTGCGGCGGCCCGGTTCGCGGAGCATGTCGACGAAATCGAATAACGGCTGCTGGCACTCCGGGAGATTCGAAACCTCGGCCGGCCAGTAATTCATCTGGATGTTGATGTTGACGTGGTAATCCGCCTGCCAGGGCGGCGTCAGACCCTCCGCCCATAGGCCTTGCAGGTTGGCCGGCAGCGTGCCGGGCCGCGAACTGGAGAGCAGCAAATAGCGCCCGTACTGAAAATACAACGCCAGAAGCCGCGGATCTTCGCCGCCCGCCTGCACGGCGGCGAGGCGCTCATCGGTAGGCGTGGACGAGCGGTCCTGGCCGCCGAGGTCCAGATTCACGCGCCGGAAAAGCCGCCTGTGCTCGGCGATGTGCGTCTGCCGGACACTTGCATAGGGTTTGGACGCGACATCGGCGAGCCGGCGCCGGCAGCCTTCGGTGGGGTCGTCGCCCTTGAAATCCGGATAATGCAGGCGATAATTCGTGCCGGCGGTGAGGAGCAGCGTGACCGCGTTGGCGCCTTCCACGCTCAGGCCTTCCGGCGTGGCGCTCACCCGTCCGCCCTCGGCGCGAGCTTCGAGGCGGCATTCGAAAACTACCCCAACGCCAGCGGCCTGCCCGCGCAGCACGATGCCGTTGCCCGAACTCTCCGCCTTCGCGGCCGCTTCCCGCTTGAGCGTGACGGCGAACGCCGCCCCGCCCGGCTTATCCGCCGAAATTCGCACAACCATCGCTTGGTCTGGGGCCGAGGCGAAGACCTCGCGCGCGTACCGCACGCCGTTCACGCGGTATTCGGCGCGGGCGATTCCGGTATCGAGGTCGAGTTCGCGCCGGTAGTCCTCGGCCGCGCCGCCGTGGCGAAAATCCAAGAGCAGATCGGCGAGCGTCTGATACGACGGCCGCCCGGTTTGCCGCGGCGCGTGCCAGGCGCGGCCGAGTTTGTTGGCCTCCGCGAACTTGCCGTCGAGCAGCAGCGTGCGCATCTGGGCGATGATGTCGCGCGTTTCGGGGCTGTCCTCTTCCGTGTGATGGCCGGACCACACGCTATGCTCGTTGAGCTGAAGGCGCTCGTGCTCTACGCCGCCAAACACCATGGCGCCGATGCTGCCATTTCCCACGGGCAGCGCTTCGGTCCAGACCTTGGCCGGTTCGCGATACCAGAGGGTCAACGGGCTGGCGTCGGCGGCCACGGCGGCGGGCCTTTGCGCACTGGCGGGCAACACAGCCAGCGCCATTCCGGCGCCCTGGAGCAATTCACGTCGAGTAGGTTTTCGCATTGGACCCCCGCCAAGCTGCCATGGTAAGCCCATTGCGCCGGCCCGGACGGGCCGTACTCCGTCCGTCAAGGGGGCAGTAGCCGAAAACGCTTGACGCGGAGACGCAGAGCCGCGGAGAAGCGCTTATTGATATGGAGGGTTTTCTCCGTGTCTCCGCGTCTCCGCGTCATAAGATCCTTACGGACCGATCTCGGATCCGGCCTCCACCAGACGCGGCTCGATATATAATTGGAGCGGGTAGGAATGCGCGTCTGTCGCCAAAACCAAGGGGAGGTTAATGGCATGCGTACTCGATGCGAAAGTTGGATCTGTCTCTTCAGCGTTTCGCTCCTTTCCGGATTTGCACAGCAGAATCGGCCGGCCAGCCGTTCCATTACGCTCGACGTGGCCGTGACCGACAAGGCCGGAAAACCGGTCGCCGGTCTGCAACAGAAGGACTTCACGCTTCTGGACAACAAGCAGCCGCAGAAGATTCTGTCCTTTCAAGCCGTAGGAGGCGGGGCCGCGCCGGCCGGTCCGCCCGTGGAAGTCATTTTGGTGGTCGATGAAGTCAACACGCCATTCACAGGCGTGGCGATCGTGCGCGAGCAAATCGAGAAGTTCCTGGGGCAGAACGGCGGCGCTCTCGCCCTTCCCGTATCGGTAGCCTTGCTCGACGATTCGGGAAAGATAGTTCGGACGCCGGTTTCTCGAGACGGCAAGACGCTGATTGCCGATGTGGATCAGGCGGATTTCGGTCTGCGTACGATTCGCAAGTCGGTAACAGGAATTTTCGGCGCCGAGGACCAGCAGCAGATATCTCTCCAAGGGCTTGGGCAGCTCGCCGATTATGAGACGGCTAGGCCGGGGCGAAAGCTCGTGGTCTGGATCAGCCCGGGTTGGCCTCTTTTTTTCGGCTTGAGCATGCAACTGAGTTCCCAGGATCAACAGGGAATCTTCAGCTCCGTGGTGGGCCTTTCGGACGTGATGCGAAGGGCTCGCATTACGCTTTACAACATCGACCCGGTTGGCGCCACGCAGAGCGAAATGCACATGTCGGATTATGAGCAGTTCTTCAAGGGAGTGAAGAAGCCAGGCCAGGCGGTCCTTGCAGACCTCGGACTGCAGCCTCTGGCGTACAGGACTGGCGGCCGGATTTTCGAAGAGAGTAACGATCTTGCCGCCGAGATCGCAACGTGCGTCCTGGACGGGACTGCCTATTACGTCCTCGGCTTCGATGGCCTCCCCGCGGACGGTCCGAACGAGTACCATGAACTTGAAATTAAGATCGACAAGCCCAAACTGACGGTGCGCACGCGATCCGGGTACTACGCCCAGCCGTAGTGGGCGATTCCGCCAAACACAATGACGGTCGTACAAAATGAGTTCAGCATCTCCACGCACGGCCGTTGCGACGTGCTGGACATCAGCGCGCAGGTGGGGCGCATCGTCGCCGAGAGCGGCGTCAAGACCGGCCTGGCCAACATCTCCGGCATCGGCTCCACGCTGGGAGTGACCACGCTGGAATACGAATCGGGCTGTGTGGCCGATCTCAAGCGCTCTTTGGAGAAGATTGCGCCATCGAATACCGACTATGCGCACAACGCCCGGTGGGGCGACGAAAACGGCTACTCGCATCTGCGCAGCGCGCTGATGGGGACGGCCAAAAGCTACCCCGTATCCGGCGGCCGGCTGTTCCTCGGCACGTGGCAGCAGGTGGTGCTCTGCGATTTCGACGACGGACCGCGCGAGCGCCGGGTGGTGGTTACGGTGATCGGCGAAGCCTGAACCGGCCCCGGCGACCGCGGTTACAATAGGAGACAGCTATGCAATCTCCTCGCCTTCTATTAATCCGCCAGAATTTTCCCGACCGCGCGATTCGCGACATCGCCGCCGAGGTGCGGAAGCAACTCTCCGCCGCCGGGTTCGCCAGCCGGTTGAAGCCCAATGCGCGCGTGGCCATTGGCGTGGGGAGCCGCGGGATCAATAACCTCGCGCAGGTTGTCTGGAACGTCGTCCAGTATTGGAAAGATGCGGGGATGCAGCCGTTCATTTTCCCGGCCATGGGAAGCCACGGCGGCGCCACCGCGCCGGGCCAGGCTAGCGTACTGGCTCACTATGGCGTGACCGAGGCCGCCATGGGATGCCCCATTGTGAGCCAGTTGGACGTGGTTTCCCTGGGCAGGACAGCCGAAGGCATCGAAGTTTTCATGGACAAGGCCGCCTACGAGGCCGATGCCGTGATGCCGGTGAACCGCGTCAAGTGGCACACGGATTTCGACGGCGGCATCGAAAGCGGACTGTTCAAGATGATGGCCATTGGGTTTGGCAAGCTCGCCGGGGCCAAGAACTATCACACGCACGCCTTCAATATGGGCCTCGAGGCGGTAGTCACCAGCGCCGGCCGCCAGGTGCTGCGCTCCGGCAAGGTCGTGGGCGGCCTGGCCATCCTTGAAGACGCCTGCCACAACACGGGAAAACTGGACGCGATTCCGGCCGAAGACATGGAGCGGCGCGAGCGGGAAGATCTGGCGCTGGTGAAGTCCTGGATGGCCAGGATTCCCGTGGACGTGGACATCCTGGTGGTTGACGAAATGGGGAAGGATATCAGCGGGACCGGCATGGACACCAAGGTGGTCAACCGAACCGTAATCGGCGCGTACAACCCCTGGCCCAATACGGCCGGCATACGGCGCATCTTCGTGCGGGATCTCAGCCCCACGAGCTACGGCAACGGCTTGGGAATCGGCATGACGGAC
Source organism: Bryobacterales bacterium (assembly GCA_003139735.1). Classification (GTDB taxonomy): domain Bacteria; phylum Acidobacteriota; class Terriglobia; order Bryobacterales; family Bryobacteraceae; genus BOG-224. The sequence continues at coordinate 4,245 of PLGA01000564.1, forward strand.
ATGACCACCGACCGGCTGGTGAACGCCGTGGACTGGGCAGCCACGGCGGTGAATGTCCTGACGTCCAACTCGCTCGGAGGCGCGCACGTTCCGCTGCACTATCCGACCGACCGCGAATGCCTGGAACGGCTCACGCCCACGGTGGGCAAGTTCGACCTGGCGGAAGTGACGTACGGCTGGATTCGCAATACTTTGGAGCTGTCCCGGCTGGCGCTGAGCGAGAACCTGCGCGAAGAGATCGAGCGCAATCCGTCGCTCACGATCGAATCCGAATTGGAGTTCGCCTTCGACCGCGGGGGCAACCTGTTAAGCCCGTTTCAGCCGGTGGAAGAGACGGCGGGAGTGCGGTAGAACGGTCGTATCCGCCGGGACTACGTCTCCGCGAGAAAACCGAGCAGCGCCGCGCTGAACTCCCGCGGGCATTCGACGTTGGAAAGATGGGCGGACAGCAGGCGCACCGTCTTCGCGCCTGGGATGGACGCCGCCAGGACCTCGCCGTTGCCCACCCAAGGCGTCGAACGGTCGCGGTCTCCCCCTATGACGAGGGTTGGCGCGCGGATGCCGCGCAACAGACCCGTCTGGTCCATATCCCGAACGGCCGCGCAGCAACCGGCGTATCCCACCGGATCGGTAGCCAGCAGCTTGTGGCGGATGATGGCAACCGCAGGCAACCCGCTTGCCAGCGTCTCCGGCGTGAAGAAACGCCCCATCACCGCGTCGGCGACGGCGCCCATCCCCTCGCGAATCACCGTCAGGCGGCGCTGGTCCATGGGGATCGGATCGGCAAAACGGGGCGAGGTATTCGCGAGCGCCAGATGCGTGACGCGATCCGCCGCGTTGGCGCCCAGCCACTGGCCGATCATGCCACCCAGAGAGAGGCCGCAGAAGGCAAACTCACGGATGTCGAGGGCGTCGGCGAGCGCTAGCGCATCGCGGGCCAGGAGTTCCATGGTGTAATCCCCTGGCGTGACGTCGGATGCACCATGGCCGCGGATATCGTACCGAAGAACCTGAAAGTGCGGCAGAAGGTCCGGGACCTGCGGGTCCCACTGGCCGTGATCCACCCCGAGCGAGTGGGCGAACATCACCACCGGCTGCCCGCCGTCGCCTTCCAGCCGGTAAAACGTTCGCAGGTTTGCGGTGTGTACGAACGGCATCTACTTCTTGGCCTGAAACAGCATGGGCGCCAGGTCCGTCAGGTTTTGCCGCCAGAGGGGCCAGACATGGGCGAAGCCGGGAACTTCGACGGACGTGAACTTCACGTCCTTGGCTTTCAGCCACTCTTCGAATGCGCGGTTGACGCCCAGCAGGCCGTCATCCGCGCCGCAAAGGATCCACAGCAGGCGGATTTGGGAATTCGCTTTGGCGTCGAGGTTCGAGAAGTTCTTCTCGATGGTTGCGGTATCGACGGTTTGGCCTCCCCGGCCGCCCCCACGCCCTCCGGCGGCTGCGGCGCCAGGCGCGGGCGGAGCTCCCGGCGGCGCGGGATTTCCAGGCGCGGCGCCCGGCGCCCCCGCGGGTCCACGCATTCCAGCCTCGGCCCCCGCGCCGGCATTGGCGCGCGGCCACATCACGTAAGCGCCGCTCATCGAGCAGATCCAGGCGAACTTGTCCAGGTGGTTCAGTCCGACGAACGCAGCCTCCGCGCCGCCCATGGAAAGGCCTGCGATGGCGCGCTCGTTACGGTCCTTCGAGACGTTGTACTCCTTTTCCACCCGCGGCATCACCTCTTCCAGCACGGTGCGCGCGTAACTCGGAATCATGGCGGCGCCCATGGCCGAAGCGGGGCCGCCGGCAAGGCCGTAACCCAGCGGGTTCACCATGACCATCGGCTTGGCTTTGCCTTGCGCGATCAGATTATCGAGAATCACGTTGGCGGCGCCGGTCTCGATCCACGAATTGGAATCGTCGCCCAGACCATGCAACAAGTACAGCGTGGGATAGGGTTCCTTGCGCTTCGGATCGTAATTCGCGGGCGTGTAAACCCAGAAATCGCGGTCGTCGCCGGCCACCTCGGAGTGATAGAAATGGCGCGTGATCGCCCCGCGCGGCACGCCTTTCCCTGGCGCCCAACTGACCGGGCCGGGCCCCGGCACGAAAACCTCGCTCTGGCCGGCGCTGCCGTACGCGGTCTTGAAGCGCGGGTTGCCGGGATCGTTGACGGTGGCGCCGTCCACCGAGAACGAGTACGTGTAGATATCGGGTTTCAGCGGCTCGGTGGTCGCGGTCCACACGCCCTGCTCGTTCTTCACCATGTTCAGGCGCTGGCCGATGCCGGTAACGAACACCTCCTGGGCGTTCGGCGCGCGAAGGCGGAACGTCACCGCGCCGTCCGGAGAAACTTCGGGAGACCTGACGGCCGCGCCGCCGAACCCGCCCCGTCCACGCCCCGGAGCGGCGGCTGGCGAGGGGGCTGCGTTGGGAACGGGGGCATTCTGCGCGAAGACCGCGGATGCCGCCGCGCCGAAAATAAGGATTACGGTTCTGATGCTCACGAGCGTTTCCTTCAAGAACTCCAGTATAGCCGTGCGGCATCCGTGCGCGAAGCAGTCCGCGAGCGTTTCCACGCCCTGACGAAATATTCCGCGGTAGTGGAATCCGAGAAAGTCGCCCGATTATACTGGGAGTCAGTCACATGAGTATCCCCTTTCAAATTGTGGTGTGCGGGAGCATTGTCCCGGACCCTCTGCAAACGCTGGAGCCGGTAACGGGCCCTGCGGGACCGTCGCTTAAGAATGAGATGATGCTGCCGGCAATTCTAGACCCGTGGGCCGGCCATGCCCTGTACGAGGCGGCCAACCTCGCGCGGACGGCGCCCGGCAGCAAGGTCTGGCTGGTCAGCCTGGGGCCGAAGGCCAAGCTGCAGCAGGTGATGATGACGGTGGCGCAGAAGGTCCCCTTCGAGCTGGTGGCGCTCGACGGACCCGCTTCCGGCTTTGCGGACTCCTTCGGGACGGCGGCCGCGCTGGCCGTAGCAATCGAGGCCATTCCGGGCTTGGATAAGTCCCGGCTGCTGCTGTTTGGCGGTTGGGAATCCGCTTCGCGCGGCGCCGGCGCCACTTTGCAGATGGTGGGCGAACGGCTGGGGATCACGGAGCAGTTCCTGGGCGTCGACCGGCTCACGGTGGGCGAGGACGGCGGCCTGGAAATTCTGGAGCGCATCGAGGGCGGCAAGCACCAGGTTTCGGTGTGCGCCGGCCCGCCCGCCGTGCTCGGCTGGGCC
>PLGA01000461.1 GCA_003139735.1 Bryobacterales bacterium
TCGGGCTGGTTGCCCTGCACATACTGACCGATCACCCCGGTACAGTCCCGGCAGATGCCTTTGGGATTGTAAGGTGTGTGGAAGAACTCATCGAGCTTGGCGTCGAACTTGTCGCGTCCGCCGAGGAGGTTGATGAGCCCCTGAACGTCGTGCGGCACGAGCCATAGCGTTCCCCAGCCGGAAGCCTCCTTCATCATGAAGTTGTAATAGGGCTCGCGGGGATCGAACGGAGAGATCCATTGGCCGTCGGCGGTCTTGCCGCGCATGAATCCGACGGAGGAATCGAATACGTTCCGGTAATTCGCCGCGCGCTTCAAGAACATCTGGTAATCGTCTTCCTTGCCGAGTTTCTTCGCGTAAGTGGCAAGACAATAATCGTCCCAACTGTATTCCAGGGTCTTGGCCACGCCGGCATTGCCAGCGGCATAGGGCGGGCTGGGATTACCGGGCGGGATGATATCCGAAACCCATCCTTTCTGGAGATACTCCGCGAGGTTGCGCCGCGGACCCTGGATATCCATGGCGTTCTTGCGCAGGTATTCGTAGGCATCGGCCCAGTCGAATTGCAGGCCGCGCTGCCAGTCACCCAGATACATGAAAACGGCGTGGTCGCCATGGAAAGAAGTCGGAACGTATCCGGTCTCCTTGGCGGTCTCAAGCGTGGATGCCAGAATATCGACCTTCACATCCGGCTCGATCATGGTCAGCAGCACGATCTGGTTCCGGCCAGTGTCCCAGAAGGGCACGGCCCCATAGCGATCATGGGTCGCGGTCAGCGTTTCGCCACCCGGTCCGCTGTAAGTCTCGCCTTTCGGGGTGGTCAAACGGGGGCTGGCGAACGAGTGAAAGAGGCTGGAGTAGAACAGCATCCGCTGTTTCTCCGTGCCGCCCTTCACCTCAATTGAGTTCAGCTTCTTCGCCCAAGTGTCCTCGGCCTTCTTTCGGACCCCGTCGAAGTTCCAGCCGGGGTTTTCGGCGTCCAGGAGGCTTTGCGCCGCTTCGAAGCTGGAGCCCGGCGCCACTTTGACCAGCACCTGCTCGCCTTCCGACGTGGCGAAATCCAGATATGCCCCGGCATAGTTGCCCGAAGTGGTTGAGACGCCGGGGGTCACGTCGCTATCGCCCATGGAAAATCCCCGCCCGCCCGCCGGAGGAACCGCATGAAACGTGCCGAATGAGGAAAACGGTTTCGAGATTTCGGCGACAAAGCAATTGCCGCCCCCGCCGCGCCCCGATCCGGCGGCTTGCCCTCTTCCGCCAGTCCCGGAACACCCGCGGACGGTGTGGTCGCCGAAGACTTCCGGGCTGCCGCCCGCGCGGCCCAGATCGATCAGGATGTGGGCTCGCCCGGTCTTGGGAAAGGTGAACCGGTAGATTCCCGTCCGCTCCGTGACGGTCATCTCCACCTTTACCCGGTAGTCGTCGAGATACGCCGTATAGTATCCCGGCGAGGCCTTTTCCTTGTCCTTGCTGTAATAGGACGCCGGGCGCTCCGGCGGTACGGTCCAGTCTCCCACCACGGGCATGATGGTCATCCCCCGTCCGGGACCGGAGAATCCGAGCATCATGCGGTGCGTGTAATTGTAGGACATGCCCACGCCCGCGGAATAGGACAGGTCCAGGTTCTTGTTGATGGGGCTCAGGTTCGCGGCTCCGTGCGGCAAAACGGCGCCGGGCGAGGTCATGCCGGTGTACAGTTCTTCTCCGGGCGGCGGCGCGTTGCCGATGAGCTTCGGATCGTCGAGTGGCGCCGTGCCGGCCAGGGGATTCGCGTAGTCGACGGGTCTCTTGGCCTGAAACGCGAAGGCGGAGCCCGTTGCCAGCATGGCGCCAAGAATGCAAACTGCCGCTTTCATAGTGAGCCGCCTTTCCAATCGCGGTTTCACGTTAACACAGCGCATTGGAGCTATACTCGGCTTGTCTGGAGGCTCTCATGATTCACCGTCCGTTCGCGTCCGCCGCCGCGTTGCTCGTGCTGGCGGCCGCAACCGCTCCATGCCAGCCCAAGCGGGTGGTTTTTCAGGGGACTCAGACCAGCCAAACGTGGGCGCTGAAGGATTTCGATCCCGCTCTGCCTTCCGATTGGAGCGGGTTCGATTTCCTGGTGCTCGAAATGCGGCTCTCCGCGCCGGAGCGCCTGGAGTTCCGGATCCACGATGCCGCCGGCGTGCGCGCGGTGCGTCTCTCGCCCGTGCCTAACGCCTGGATCCGCTCGGTTGTGCCGCTGGCCTTCCTCACCAAGGAAGCGACCCAGGGCACGGATCTGGCATCCGTCAGCAACAAGTCCCGGCCCATGATGTTCCTGAACCTTATGGGATCGCCGGGGCCGCTCACCGCGGTGCGCGAAATCGAGGTGTCGCTGCCGAATCCGGTGGGGTCTCCCTCGCTCGAGATCCGGTCGCTACGCCTCGCCAAGGAAGACCCCGGAGACGCGCTCATCGATGCCAAGCCGCTGGTGGATGAGTTCGGCCAGTGGATGGGAGACGAATGGCCCGGAAAGGCCAAGACGCTGGAGGAATTGAAAGCTGCGTGGGCGGCCGAGGAGAAAGCCCTGGGAGCGGGCGATTTTAACTACGACCGCTACGGCGGATATCTGGGCACCGAGGCCAAGGCTACCGGCTTCTTCCGCGTTGAGAAGATCGACGGCAAGTGGTGGATTGTCGATCCCGACGGCCACTACTTCTTCTCCGCCGGCTTGGATTGCGTCACGCCAGCGTCGGCCACGTCACCCCAGGGGCGACAGGGGCTGTTTGCGGCGATCCCTCCCGCTACGTCTTCCACCGGCGGACGCGGCGGAGCCTCGTTCTACACCTGGAACATGGTGCGGCGCTTCGGCGACGATTGGAGCGCGAAGTGGCTCGACCTCACGGTACGCCGCATATTCGCGTGGGGCTTCAACACGGTGGGCAACTGGTCCGACCAGCGCCTTTTCGCGGCGCATCGCGTGCCATATACCATGACTTTGGGCGTGCGCGCCAACAGCGGGCCGATGGGGGTCGCCGACGTCTATGACCCGGATTTTGAACCGTCCGCCGAGCGCGCCGCCGTGCAGGCCGAAGCTCGTAAGGACGACCCCTACCTGCTCGGCTACTTCCTGGGCAACGAGTTGCCTTGGCCCGGCAGGGAGAGCGTGGCCGCCGACGCGATCCTGGCCGCCGCCGACAGCCCGCTACAGCGCGAGCTGAAGAAGTACCTGGCGGCCGGCGACACCCCGGACCGGCGCCGCGAGTTCATCTATCAGACTTATCGGAAATTCGTGGACACGGTCATTACAGCCTTCCGCAAGCACGACCCGAACCACATGATCATCGGCTTCCGTTTCGGCGGCAGGGTCGCGCCGGAGATTGTCACCGCTTCCAAGTCCTTCGATATTTACAGCTTCAACAACTACTCCTACGCCGTGAACATGCAGGAGGTGGAGAAGGTCCGCACGCTGATCGACCGGCCCGTGCTGATCGGCGAATTCCACTTCGGCACGCCCGGCAGGGGCATGACGGCGGGCCTCAGGCAGGCCGCTAACCAGGAGGAACGCGGCGTGGCCTATCGCTATTATGTGGAGAACGCGGCGGCGAATCCTTCGCTGGTGGGGACGCACTGGTTCCAGTGGCTGGACGAGCCGAACACCGGCCGCAACGACGGCGAGAACTACAATATTGGATTCGTGGACGTGGCCGACCGTCCGTACACGGAACTCGTAGCCGCCGCGCAGGCCACGCACCGCCGGTTGTTGGCCGTGCATTCGGGCAAGACGCCGCCCGTCACGCGGGAGGCTCGGACGCAGTAAGGGTCTGGGGCGCAAGAACCATGCCGGATGCGGGGCGGGCAGCGAAAGCGCCAATTCGCCGAACCATTATTTCGATCACGACACTGGCCCTGCTGTTTCTCGCCGGCTGCGCGGCGCCGCCACGGGCTGAGCAGCCGAAGCCCGATCCTACCAAGGAAGCCGGGTATGCGAAGGCGCTTCGAGAACTAGCGGCGCTCGACCGGGAAGCGGCGGACCTGTTGCAACGCGGGCGGGCCGAAGACGCCGCGGCCGCCATCACCAAGGGCCAGCCGCTCCAGACCCGCCTGCTGGCTGCGTCGCGGCCCACGCTCGAAGCGATGGAGGCGGTGTCCGATCTGGACGATCTGTACGCGCGCATGCTGCTCTCCGACGGCCATGATGGCTTTGCGCGCATGCTGCTTCAGAAGAACCGCGCCCGATGGAAGAACTGGAAGCCGCAAACCGCCGACACCATGCGCCGCCTCCAGCAGGCGGAAGACGGGATTGCGGAGTGCGATCGCCGGCTGAATCGGTGAAACGGTCTGCGTCCGGAAACTGGCGAGGCGGCGTGGTAGCGTGGACGTGAAGCATGAAGGTTCGTGACATCTTGAGGCGGCTCAAGGAGGACGGATGGAAGCTGGACCGCACACGCGGGGACCATCGCCAGTACGTCCATCCGGCCAAGCCTGGTACGGTCACCGTGCCGGGGCACGAAGGCGACGACCTGACGCCCGGTACGCTAAACTCGATATTGAAGCAGATGGGGCTGAAATGAAATACGCGGTGGTTCTTGAGAAAGCGGCCAACAATTGGTGTGCGTATGTTCCCGACCTGCCGGGTTGCGTCAGTACCGGACAGACGCCGCAAGACACGCGCAGGTTGATTGAGGAGGCCATCGAATTTCACATCGAAGGTCTGCGACTGCACGGGGAACCCGTGCCTGAGCCCAGCGCCATTGTCGACAATGTGGAGGTTCGGGCAGCGTGAACCGCGTGGCGCGTGCGCAGTTCAGGCTGACCCGTTTTGCCCCGCGGGGATGGGCGGAGGAGCCAGTGCGTCCTCTACTGCCACGGGCACTCGGAACATAACAATGGGGGAATTCTCTTGCCAGGATTAGCTCAAAGGATGTGGGCGGACTGGGTAAGCCTATGGACAAGCTTCTCTTCAAGATGGTAAGAGTGTTCGCATTCACAGGTCTTGGCGGCGCGTTTCTCAGCTGGGTAATGTGGTACGTATACTACGCTAATCCCTCGTATCACAGCCCCGATAAGACCCACGGGAGGGTCTATGTGGAAAATATGCATGGCGTAATGTTGTACACTACAAATTGGCAGCACTTCTTACTCAATGGAGCGTTCTTCATCTCTCTCGGCATCATCGTTTTGGCTGCCATGATCGAGCAGCTTACTAAGAAGCGGCGAACACTACGCCGAATCGCCTAATAGATAGACTCGCTCGAACCCACCGGAGTCCTGACGAGCTTATAGCTATGACGACAGGCGCTTGTGGAAAGCAGTAAACATCAGAGCCGGGAAGCCATCGTTGCGACTGAGATAGCACCCACTGGGAATTTCAGCGGCTGAAAGATTTGGTTGAGGTGCTCGACCCGCCTAGTTAACCGTATTCTGGGAAGGCGATGTCGGCAGAATCTAAAGGAAAGCGGCCCTGGCAAGCCGCTAGCGGTAGTTTACTGAAT
>PLGA01000643.1 GCA_003139735.1 Bryobacterales bacterium
CTTATTGGGAGTGATGACCTGGACGGCGAGCGGCACGGTTCCCGACACGAGGTAGGGACCGTTCTTTGCGACGACTATTTTGGGATCGGTGGGCGTAGTTTTGGGCATGGTTTCGATAATATCACTGGCGAGCGAAGGCCCGAGAAGAAGGCAGGCGGGCCCACANNCTGTGGGCGCCCCGGCCCGCCCCACTAGGCGAGTGTAGTGTCCAGGAATTAACTCAACAGGCCAGAAGAAGGCAGACGGGACCACGGAGACGGTGGGCGCCCGGTCCGCCCCACCGAAGAAGGCAGGCCACAAAAAACGATGGCCTGCCCCACTGTCTAGTTGTTTCCTAGACTAGGCGTTGAGGGCGCGGTTCATGCGGTCCATGGCTTCGTCGATTTCGGCGGTGCTCTTGTAGCCGATGGTGACGGCGTCCACGGCGCCCAGCTTCATAACGAAGTTCATGGAGGCTTCGCGCTGTTCAGGCTTGGTGAACTGGCCCTCGCCCACCAGCTTCATTCCGAGGACGCCGGTACCTTGGGCGTGTATCTTCTTCGCCTGCGAAGCTACCTGGTTCACGTCGCCGATGGCGTCGGTATCGGTCAGATCCGGGGTGTCCATACGCACGCCGGCGTGGTTGATGCGCATCAGGGCAACGTCGAGCCACTGGTTGCCGGGGAATGCGGAGAGGCCCTGGAGGCCGTGGACCGACGCGCCATGTGCGAGGATGCTCTTCTTCGATTTGGCCTCCGATAGGCCGTCCTGAACGGCTTTGGTCTGGACCGGCCATTGCGGGCTGCGCAAGGCGTGCATCAGGAGGATATCGATGTACTCGGAATTGAGGTCCTTGCGGAGGCTATCGACCTTGGCCGCAACGTCGGTGTTGGGAGAGGCTCCGAACTTGGTCATCAGGCGGTAGGAATCGCGGGGGATGCCTTTAAGCGCAGTGGCCAGCATCGGCTGCATGCCCCGGTAATCGTCCGCCGTCTCAAAGAAGCGGATGCCATGGTCGTAGGCGTAGCGGACGAGGCGGGTGAATTCGTCCTGGCCGAGTTCGCGCTGCACGCGGCCGCTGAACGTGCCGGTGCCGAAGGCCAGGCGGGTCACCTGGACGCCGGACTTGCCGAGCGTCACCCAATCGGTTGCGGACCGTTTCTGGGCGAATGCGGTTACGCCGCCGGCGCCAGCCAGCAGCGTTCCGGCCAGGCCGGTTCTTAAGAAATCGCGTCTTGTCACCTGGGACATGAGCACCTCCGGTACACAAGTTATATCACGGCGCGAAGCGTGATGTTAGAATCGGGAGCCATGAGGCTGGTTGGGTTTTTGTGCGTAGTGGCGTGGCCCGTTTTCGGGCAGTACTCGGCACACCAGGATGGCGATGTCATTCGTCTGGAGGACGGCGCGCGCCAAACCGTCGTCTCGGTGATGCCTTCTCACGGAAACAACGCTTTCCAGATGACCGTGAAGGGCAAGAACGCGCTGTATTCCCCGTTCGCGTCGGCAGCGGAATTCAAGGCTCGTGGGGGCGGAACGGCTAACGGCATTCCCTTCCTGGAGCCTTGGGCCAACCGCCTGGATGAAACGGCGTTTTACGCCAACGGGAAGAAGTACCCGTTCAATTTGGGCCTAGGCAATGTGCACGGGCCGATTCCCATCCATGGGCTGCTGACCACGGCGAGCCAATGGGAGGTGGTGGAGGCCAAGGCGGATCAAAACGCCGCCTGGGTCACGAGCAAGCTGGAGTTCTACCGCTACCCGGACTGGATGGCGCAGTTTCCGTTTGCCCACACCATCGAAATGACCTATCGGCTGCACGACGGGACGCTCGACGTCACGGTGAAGCTGACCAACCTGAGCACGGCGCCGATGCCGGTGGCGCTGGGATTCCACCCGTTTTTCCAGGTGAACGACGCGGCGAGGGACGACTGGACTTTCAGCATCGGCGCGCGCACGCACTGGAAAGCCGTTCAGAACATTCCGACGGGTGAGACGGAGCCGATCGAGACGTTTCTGCCTGGGCAGCCGAAGGGAGGATCGCTCAAAGGCGCGAAACTGGACGATCTTTTCGGCGACCTGATCCGGGACTCGAATGGCTGGGCCACGATGTGGCTGCAGGGCAAGAACGAGAAGGTCGTAGTGCAGTTTGGCGCCAATTACAAAGCGGCGGTGGTATGGTTCCCGGCGGGACCGACGCAGAACTTCATTTGCTTCGAGCCGATGGCCGGCATCACGGACGGGATGAACCTGGCGCAGAAGGGGATTTACAAGGAGCAGCAGTCGATTGCGCCGGGCGGGACGTGGCAGGAGAGCTGGCGGATTACGCCGTCGGGGTTCTGAAGGATTGGCTTCTCGCGGGTCTTGACAGGCGGCCCAGGCATCGGTATGATACCCCTATAGATATTATGCCTAAACAGGAAATGCCTTCGGGGGCCTTGACTCTGCTGATCCTGCGGGTGCTTCGGTCGGGCGCGCTGCATGGGTACGCCATCGCCCAGCGGATCCACGTCCTCTCGTCCGAGGTGTTGCAGGTGGAGGAAGGCGCGCTCTATCCCGCTCATCAGAAGATCCTGCTCAAGGGGTGGGCGACCTCCGAATGGGGCATCTCCGAGACGAATCGCAAAGTCCGCTTTTACCGGCTCACGCCGAGCGGCCGAAAGCGGCTGGAAGCGGAACTGTCCGGCTACCACCGCGTGCACGAAGCGATTCAGTCGGTCTTGCGCACGGCCTGAAGGAGCGATCCCATGAATGAGTTTTTCCGCCGTCTGCGCTATCTTCTGAGCCGCCGCCGCTTCGACCGCGAACTGGCCGGCGATATGGTTGTTCACCGCGAAATGGCCGCCCGCGAAGGCAAGAGGAACTTCGGCAACACGCTGCGGCTCCGCGAGGAAGCGCGCGAGGCTTGGGGCTGGACCTGGATGGACCGCCTGGGCCAGGACGCCCGCTACGCGGTTCGTATGCTGCGAAAGTCGCCCGGCTTCACGCTGGCGGCGGTACTGATGCTGGCAATCGGCATCGGCGCCAACGTTGCGGTTTTCGGCTTCTTCGATTTGATGGTCTTACGGCCGCTGCATGTACGCGACCCCGGCACGCTGCTGCGATTCCATCGCCNNCTGGCTATGAATTCCACCAGGGTCGCCATCGAGGGCGAAGAGAAGCAAGTGGAAGCGCAATTCGTCACGGCGAATTACCTCACCGATCTCGGCGCTAGGGCGAGGCTGGGAAGAATACTCGACGCCAGCCGCGACGAAGGTGGGGACGCGGACCCGGTGGTGGTCCTCGACTACGGGTTTTGGCAGCGGCATTTCGGCGCCGATCCGCTGGTTGTTGGCAGAACCATCAGGCTGAACGGCAAACCGGCAACCGTGATCGGCGNNGGCAGCCATTTGTTGACGGACTATTCCGTGGAGAGCCCAGGCGTGCAGATGTGGGGCCGCGTACAGGCGGGTCTCACTCCCCAAGCGGCCGGGGAAGAATTGCGGTCTCTGGCGGGGGAACTGCACAAACGGTATCCCGCCGACATATGGGAAAAGGAGAGCCTCCCCAGTGAGCCTGGCGGTTATGCGGAGAGTCTTACCATTGGTAACCGGCGCGGCACGGGAACCGAAGAGCGCGATCCCATTTATCCCGTTTTTGGTTTGGTGGGAACACTCTCCCTCCTGATTCTCGGCGTGGCGTGCGGCAATCTGGGCAGCCTGCTGATGGCGCGGGGCGCCGCTCGAGAGCGGGAGATTTCTATTCGCGTGGCAGTAGGGGCTGGCAGCGGCCGCCTGGTTCGCCAACTGTTTACCGAGAGCCTTTTGTTGGCTGCGCTGGGAGCCACGGCGGGCCTGGCGGTGGGCTACGGCGTCCTGCGGAGCCTGATCGTACTCACAGGAAGCCCGGCGTGGCTCGATGCCGCGCCGGATTGGCGGGTGATTGTCTTCGCTATTGGCGCTGGATTCGCATCCGCCATGCTATTCGGGCTGATGCCGGCGCTCGATGCCGGGCGGCGGCGGGACCGCCCCGGCGTCGCACGGCATACTCTGATTGGAGCGCAGGTGGCAGCAAGCTGCGTATTGTTGATTGTGGCGGGCCTTCTAGGCCGGGCGCTCGATCATGTGACGTCCACCCATCCGGGCTTTGAGTATCAACAGGTGGTGTCCATCGACCCGGGGCTCTCCCGGTACGGTTACTCGGCGGCTAGAGCGCAGGCCTATCTCGATACGCTCCAGAGCCGCCTCCGCGCTCTGCCGGGCGTCGCATCGGTATCGCTGGCGCTCACTCCTCCTTTGGGCGACGTATCGATCGGGGCGGGGTTCCGCGTCGATGGACGGCAGATGACCGCTCAAATCAATCACGTCGATCCGGAGTACTTTCAGACGATGAAGATCCCGCTGCTGCGGGGCCGCAACTTGACGCGCGGCGAGACGCACGCGGTCGTCGTGGGCGAGTCCATGGCCCGTCAGGCGTGGCCGGGGCAGGACGCGTTGGGGAAGACGCTCACAATGGGTCGGGATTACACTGTGGTAGGAATCGCGGGCAGCGCACGGTCCGTCAAATTCGAGGATTCGGATTCCGTGGAGGCCTATCTCCCCATTGAACCGGCGGATCCGCCCTCGTTGTTCGTCCTGGCAAGGACATTGGGGTCACCCGCGGATCTCGCTCGATCCGCGGCAAGTGTAGCGCGGGCGATTGACCCCAACACGTTTCCGGAAGTCCAATTACTGAGTACCGAATTTCGCCTGAAGCTCCAACTGCTGGAGAGCGCCGCACTGGCAGTGAGCGTGTTAGGCTCGGTAGCGCAACTCCTGGCGTGCCTCGGCATCGCTGGAGTTGTGGCGTACGCGGTGGCGCAACGCACGAAGGAGATTGGGATCAGGATGGCGCTCGGCGCAAAGCCTTCGCAGGTCTTGTCGCTGGTTTTACGCCAGTTCTCGCGCCCTGTCGCCGCCGGGTTGCTCGTGGGGGTTGGGGCGGCAGCGGCGTTCTCCGAATTCCTTCGGGAAGGGCTCTACGGCATTAGCAATCTGGATCCTGTCGCTTATCTGGCTGCCATCGGCGTCTTTCTCGCGACCGTGGCCGTGGCTGCGCTTTTGCCGGCCAGACGAGCATTACGCGTAGATCCGCTGCGGGCGCTTCGTTACGAGTAAATACCTCCAGACTGACCCGGGACGCCAATGGATGGGCCACGATGTGGCTGCAGGGCAAGTCCGAGAAGGTCGTAGTGCAGTTCGGCGCCAATTACAAAGCGGCGGTGGTGTGGTTCCCGGCTGGGCCGACGCAGAACTTCATTAGCTTCGAGCCGATGGCCGGCATCACGGACGGGATGAACCTGGCGCAGAAGGGGATTTACAAAGAGCAGCAGTCGATTGCGCCGGGCGGGACGTGGCAGGAGAGCTTCCGGATTACGCCGTCGGGGTTCTGACAAAGGTGGCGCATTGGCGCACCGCGAGTTCTGAGCGCGTGCGGACTGAGGCTTACGAAGGCGCAGCAGGCCTGATACGATTGGGATCAGAGGCCGGGATTACGCCGGGGGGGGCGCCGCGGCCAGTCGCCACTCTCGCTGAACACGGAGAAGATGTTTCACGCATGCCTGAGATCAGTCGGTTCTTCGGTATCACTGTGCAGATGTACTACAGCGACCACGAGCCGCCGCACTTCCATGTGCGTTACTCCGGCCAGAAGGCGCTTATCGCGATCGAGACGTTGGCCCTGTTGAGAGGCGGCCTTTCGCCTCGTGCGCTCGGTTTGGTGACGGAGTGGGCCGCGCTGCATCGCGCGGAGTTGATCGAGGATTGGAACCTGGCGAGGGCTGAGGCGCAGCTCAAGCCCATTGCACCTCTGGAGTAGACGATGTTGAAGGACATTGTTGCGGCAAGAGCGCTCGGCGGTTATCGCTTGCATCTTCGGTTCGAGGACGGGCTTGAGGGCGTGGTCGATCTCGAGCCCCATCTCAGCTTTCACGGAGTCTTCGAGCCGTTACGGGACCCCGCATACTTCGCGCAGGCCCGCGTCGATCCAGACTTGGGCACCGTAGCTTGGCCGAACGGGGCGGACCTGGATCCGGACGTTCTCTACGGACGCATCGCCGGGACGCCGATCTTGCTGGAGCGCGGCGTCCATTTGGCGCATTAGCGGCGGGCTTCCGCCGCGGCGAGTCGGTCGAGCAAGGCCAGTATACAATTGCGATGGAGCCTCAGATGAAGAAGGTATTGATTACGCTCGGCATGGTTCCGCTGCTGGCCGGCGTTCTGCCGGCGCAGCGGCCTTGGCAGGAGATCACGACGCCGCCGTTGCGCGAGGTTGCGGCGAACTTCAAGGCGCCGCCGCACGAATACGGGGCGATTCAACCGTTTGCTAGTTGGAACGGGCCCGACCCTAAGGAGGTCCGGGAGAGAATCGTACGGGATTTCGACCAGCTTGCGGCCAATGGGGTCTTTGTGGTGAACCTTTCGCCGGGGCGGGGCGAGCCGAAGTACCTTTCCGCGGAGCACATGGACCAGGTGAAGTTCACGGTCGAGGAAGCGGCGAAGCGGGGGATGAGGCTGTGGATCCAGGACGAATCCGACTACCCGAGCGGGTTCGCGGGCGGCAATATCAGCAGGCTCTACCCGCAACTCGGGATGCAGGGCATGGTGGCCGATATACGGGTCCACGTGGTTCCGGGCCAGACGCTGACGATGCCGGCGCCACCGGACACGCTGGCGATCTTCGCAACGAAAACGTCCACCGACCAACAGATACAGGGCGTCATTAACATTCCCGTTCCGGCAAACGGGCAGCTCAAATGGACCGTGCCGGCCGAAGGATCGACCCCGAACGAGATCCGCCTTTCCTGGGAGGTGGTTTTCGTGCGGCACATTTACGTGAGTTCGCCGACGCGGAATTTCAACCGCGAAGACGGGACGCGGGCCAAGGACGCGCTGTATTCGCTGATCGACTACCTGGACCCGGAGGCCACGCGCGCGTTCCTGAAGACGGTGCACGAGACTTATCGGCAGGCGGTGGGCGACCAGTTCGGCAAGATCGTTCTCGGCTTCTTCGGCGACGAGCCGGACTACAGCAGCTCGATCCCATGGACTCCCAAACTGCTGGAGGAATTCCAGGCGCGGAAAGGGTACGACCTGAAGCCTTACATCCCCGCGTTTTTTTTCGGCCGAGGGATGGCGGAAACGGATGAGACGCGGCGAGCCAGAGCCGATTACTACGATGTTTGGAGCGGCATCTTCCAGAACAGCTTTTTCGGAGAGCAGGCCGACTGGTGTAAGAAGTACAACGTGGAATACCTGGTGCACCTGAACCACGAAGAGACCATGATTGCGCTGGAACGCAGCGAGGGCGACTACTTCCGCGACAATCTCAAGGTGGAAGTGCCGGGAATCGACAACCTGACTCAGCTTGTGCCGGACGCGGTGCACCGGCCGGACGGGACGTGGAACATCAACAACAATTTCCCCAAGCTGGCGTCCTCGGCGGCGCATCTCTTCGGCAAGCCCAAGGTATGGGCGGAGGAAGGCGGCGGGGTGGGCGTCGACGGCAAATACCAGATGGATTTTCAACTGGTGAGAGGAGTCACGGCGCTGCAGATTCGCGTTCCGGTATTGCGCGGCGGCCCGGACGCGGCAGCGCGGACACCGGCGGCGCCGCCGCAGGCCGCGATGACGGCGTGGTATGCGAACCGGGGCGGCTATCTGATGGCGATTGGCCGTCCGGCGGCGCAGGTGGCGCTGTACCATCCCGGGAACAGCATCTGGATGGGCGACCAGGAGGCCGACCGGAGTACCACCAAGTTGGGCTGGCAGTTACTCGAACATCAGGTGGATTGGGACTATTTCGACGAGCAGTCGCTGAGCTCGGTGGCGACCATTGAGGACGGCGGCTTCAAGAACCTCAGCGGGCAGATTTACAAGGCTATTATTTTTCCGTCCATGACGGTGATCACGCGCACCGGCCTCGAACGGCTGCAGGCCTTCGTCAAAGCGGGCGGGAAAGCGATTTTCGTGGGCAAGACGCCGGGGCTGACTGTGGACAAGACGTTTATGAGCGCCAAGGATGTGCCGGACCTGAGTTTCGCCACGCTCACGGAACCTTCGGGCGACATCACGGCGCGCGTAATGGCCGCCCTGCCCAAGCCGGATGTGGCGCTGGACAGCCCCTGGCAGCGGCTGACGTACACGCACCG
>PLGA01000551.1 GCA_003139735.1 Bryobacterales bacterium
CAATCGGCCCGCAGGTTGCCTTCCGGCCAACCTGCCCCACATCGGGGCTTTCGACGCTGCCTTCTTCTGGCCTGTTGAGTTAATTCTTGGACACTACACTAGCGCAATCGGAGCACTTGAAAATCGACGTTCCGATAAATGACGACCGCCCGGGGGTAGAGGGTAATGACTGAGCTGGGGATGCCCCCCGAGGCCGGTACAACCAGGTAATCGAGGCGGTACTTGAGCTCCGGCTGGCGGGTTGCCAGAAAGGCCTCATAGCCTTGCACAAACTCGTCGATCCGGTTCGGGGGCAACCCGAAGGCCAGGAACAGTTCGGAGGGGTGAAGGTTGCCGGGCTTGGCGGCAATGCGAGCCACATCCGCTTGAGACAGGCCCAGTGCAGAGGCCAGCTCATAGAAGCGTTCGAAGATCTCGGGAGTGGCCGTCATCGAGCGATTGCCGGTTGGCACGTACGAATAATCGGCTGTAAGCGCCGGAATGAGGGTGATAAGGCTGGGCGAAACCGTGCCTACCACGCTCTCCGGGAGCAGATTGGACCGGAGCCAATAGACGAGCTGCATCTGGGTGCCGGTCTTCCTCTGGTAAGGCGCAACATGGGACGCCACCAACGCCTGGTGGGCGGCCACGCTGCCGACGAGCAATGCGAACGCAATGGCCAGAACGTTTCTCACCCACACGCGGCTGAGAACGCCCCGCTCCAGGAAATGAAACACCGTTACGCCGGCCAGGAAGAAAAAGAACGGGTGGCTCAGCCGGGAGAGGAAATGCGCGTTCTGCACATTGATGCCGGTGATGACGTGGATGTTGGAAATGAGCAGTCCCGCCGCAATCAGGACCGCAGTTACCAGGTATCGCATGTGAGCCGTGCTTTTCATGGACGCCCGGCGGCCATAGGCGACGATCGCCGCCAACAGAACGACGCCCTCGATGAGGGGCTCGGGATACAGATGGCGCGTGTACGTCGCCATGCGCTCCAGGATCAAGGCCTGGCCGCCTTCGCGGTGGGCCACTAGTAGCACCGCCAAATAGGGCAAAGCCGCCAATACGGCTCCGGCAACCGCGATGGCGGCGGAGCGGGCCAAGGTCCGATTGCGCCAAACCAATCCCAGCAGGAACAATAGTCCGACCGCGGCGAAACACGCGACGAAGTAAAAGTAATAGCAATAGATAAGCAACCCGGCGGACACCCCGGCCACGAATGCCCTTTGCCAACGGGATGGCAGCGTCAGGGAACGCGCCAGCAGAAGCATTGCGACCAGAAGGAAAACCAGCGATATTTCGGGTTGAGGAGTTCTGGTCACCAAAGGCGGGTTCAGGCGGCTGTCGTATCCGAGCCAGGTGAAATCCCGAGGTGCAAACGGTATGGCTAGAGTACTCCATGCAATCAGCATCCGGTAGAACCGGCTCTCCACCAGCCCTTCGGAAAGCATGTAGAAGAGCAGCAGCAGGAGTGGGGGAAAAAGAACGTCGCTCAACACGAATGCCCGCTCGATACTGCCGGAAGCGAACGTCAGCGCGGCCAGAATACCGGTGGGAATGAATGGAATATTGGCATGCAGGGCGCGGTACTCATAGATGTCAGTTTCCGCGACGAAGCGGTGAAGAACCGCAAGGTGTACGGCCGGAGCCGCGTAATGAGTTTCATCCAGCGTGATGGTCGAGACGTTTTCCGAAACCCCGAACGGCGTGTAGTCGCCGCCGTTCTCCCACGCGGCGACGCTGTGATGCATGGAAAAAACGAGCGCCGCCAGCGCCAGGTGAAACATCAGAAACGCAATTGGGGATCGTGGCATGAGATATGGCGCCGGTCAAGGCGCGACGATTCCGTTGGCCCGCAGAAACGGAAGGATCTGAGCTGTCAACAGCGCGTTGTAATGGCCGTTGGGATGCCCGTCGAGTCTGCTGACCATAAAATCGCGCCCTTCGATGCCGCCGTCCTTTCCCCGCGGGAAATCCGGCTCCAATACCGGTATTTGGCTGTCGCGCAAGCGCTGCACCACGAAATCACGGTCCGCGCGCTGGGTCGGAGCCTGATCCCCCAGGTAAGGCAGCGTCACTACGGCGAAACGAATGCCGCGGGCCTGGAAACGCCTGGCGAAACTCGTGATGATAGCCGCTGTGAGTTCCCTGGCCTGTTCGTGAGACGATATCCCGTAGACGCGATTGGCGGCCGTATTGAGAGCGTGCGCAAACAAATCGGAATGGACAGCCAACCCGCCGCCGGGCCAATAGCGGACTTGCCGCTGGTATTCGGCGCCGTTCGGGGTCACTAGATACAACGGTTTGCTGAATGGATACACGTGCACCAGCCAGCCTTGCGCGGAACGGTTGCGCTCAATTTGAAAATCGCCGAATCCCAGGACCACCGCTGCGGCGTGGCCTGGATTCCGCTGAATTTGCCGCTCTGCCGCCAGTAAAGCCTGGTCGGTTCCGTAAGCCATCACCCCTGCGTTGATAACGCGATATTGCGGCAGGTTTTCCTGCAGAACCCAGGAAGTAGTGTCCTCGTCCCTGACTCCGTGGCCAAAAGTGAAGGAACAGCCTGCCATGATCAGGGCGGGACCATCGTGCGCGGACTTCGAGGTGAGCCTCGTGCCACCAGCAACGGAGTACACAACGTCGTATTGGAGCACGCCGTGGTCGTCCGTAAAACGATGGCGGAAGCTTATGGGTTGGTCGCTCAACACCCAGCCTATGAGGGGGTCCGGCCGGTGGAGAGCGCCAAAGACGGCCATATGTTCCGGGCGCGCCGGCTCCGGCATGAACCAGCGAGCGCCGGCTTCCGCAGCGGCCAAACAAACGGCGCCCGAGACCGCGGCGAGAAGAAGGTTCTTCGCGAAGTCCGACCTCACTGGGCGGTCACCTTGTAGATCCACAGGCCGTTGGGAGGGAAATAGAGACAAGTGGAATACTGTTCGCTCTCCGGGTGGGCCGGCGGTCTCTCGGCGAGCAGGGCCACCTGGTAGTGCGACTTGGACAGGTAATCCCGGTACCCGGCAAACCAAATTGGATCGTCGATCTGATAGTGCGTCGTGATGAGCAGGTAGGGCGCCTTCGACAGCAGCGGCAGGCTGCGAAGGGGGATCTCGGGATGCTGGCGCAGCGTGTACTCAATCTCCCGCTCGTTGCCTCCACGCATGTAAACCTGGATTTCGCCGTTCTGCCGCCAGGCTGTTACCAGGTCCTGGGCGCTGTAAGGCGTCACCCTCTCGCGGTAGAAGCGCGGCAGATTGATGGCCCATAACCCGAGATATGCCACAGCGGCCGCGGCGCCCAGAATGCGAAGCGCGGGGCGAGATGCCAGCGCCCAAAACCCCAGCGCGGTGAATGCCAGGACAAATGGGCTGAGGAAAAGGGTCTGGCGCACGCCGCCAAAAGGGAAGACCCGGACCAGAGACAAGCCGGCGGGCAGCGCCACGGCGAACATGCCCAGGAGCGCGAGATGCCTGGCCCGCCATCCAAACCGCCCGGCAACCGCCAGGCCCCAGCCCAGAGCGCAAAGCAGGACCAGCGGCAGGATTGCCCAATTGACGCTTTCCGGCCAGTACAACGCGGGATTGTAAAACAGGTTCAGGTGATAGGTCGCGAAATCGTAGACATGCAGCAGTAGCTTAATTAGGGAATGCAGGGAAGGCTGATGGTAATAGCGTTCCAGGTACGGGCGAAACCCATATCTCGGGTTTTTCGCGTTCAGCAAGCCCGCGATCAGGAAGGCAACGCCCATGCCGCCTGCGAGTCCGGCCAGGCTCCCGCGTTCGGAGGGCGATCGCCCCGCGAAATTCCTGGCCGCCGGCAGGGTTAGAAAAGCCAGCGACGCCCCAATCAGCAGNNGCTGACATGAATGCACACGGCGGCGGTTCCCGCCAGCGTGTAGAGGATTGCGGCAGGCAAGAGGCCGCGGCCGTCCGGCTTCCTCCGCAGCGCGCTCAAGAGTCCCAGATGCGCGAGCAGGAATGCGGCGGCCAGAAACGGTGTTGCGCCGTAGGGATATGTGCGCTGCGAGAACTCCACCTGGGGCATGGCAACCGCGGCTATGGCCGCGGCGATCGCGGCCGGAAAGAAGCGTTTGCCCTCGAGTTCCGGCGGGAGCATGCGGTATACCAGCGTACACAGGAGCAGGACCGCCGCCGTCCCCACAAGAACCGAGGGCGCGCGCGCGACGCCGATGGTGGAACCGAACATCCGGCAGGCGATCCAGACGATGGCGGGCCATCCCCATGTATTCGTGGTGGCATTTTTGGTCGACACGGCAAAATCGATCAGCGCCGCCGGGGGATTGCGATACACGTGTTCGTTGAAGAAATCGGTCTCATCGAGCCACATGAAGATACGCGGCAGGTCGTAAGCCCGAAGCAGGAACGCAACCGCAAGAATGAGGGCCAGCAACGCCCACTGCCAGCGGGCCACGTTTCGCATTTGAGTATGGATTCCGGAGATGCTTGCAGGGTCTTATCTTCAGCAAGATGGTTACCAACTTCCGTGCGCCGGCGCACCGCGACAGACGACTTGACCCTTGCCATTTATTTGCACTACGGACGATTTTGAAGCAGATGGGCGGGCGGGGGGATCGCCCGCCAAGCCGTGCCGGGAGCAAATACCGAGTGTGGAAGCGTACTTGCGTCTTGTTGGCCGAACGCCAGAAATCGGTACAGATCGGATGTCTCAACTTGACGCGCGCACGGTAGAGCCGGAGGATTCGGGCTTGGAGGCGAAGCAACCGGCGGGGCGGTACTCGGAATGGAGCGTATCGGCGGCCCTCGTCTTCCTTCTGGGAATAGCTCTCAGGCTCATCTATATCAACCACGAAAGCGTCGGCTTTGACGAATCGTTTTCGCTCACCCGAAGCCGCTTGCCCCTCGGCGAGATGATGGCTCAGCTCATTCGGGATTACGTCCAACCACCGTTATACTACTTCGCGCTGCGCGGTTGGTTCCAGTTGGTGGGATTCGGGGTGCTACAGGCCCGGCTGCTCTCCGCGGTCTTTAGCGCTCTGGCGATCCCCGCTCTTTATCTTTTGGCCCGATACCTCTTTGACCGGCGGACCGCCGTGCTCGCGGCGCTCCTGCTGGCAGTATCGCAACTGACGATCATGCTGGGGCAGGAACCCCGTCCCTACGCGCAGTTTCTTTTGTTGGTTCTGCTTTCCTGCTATTTCTTTCTGCGCGCGCTGCGCGAAGGGCGGGCGGCTTTCTGGTGGGCTTTTGTCGGATCGGCCATTCCGATGATCTACACCAGCTATTTCGGCGGGCTGGCGATCGCCGCTCTTTCCGCTCACGCCGCGATCTACCGAAAACGTTACAGGCTGCCGCTCGGGNNCGCGGCGGCTTACCTGCCGTGGCTCGCGAGCGGCATATTCCGGGTAGCCCTGCGTGACAAGAAGGCGTTCTCGGCGGATTTCCCATTCTGGCACTCCATCGGGTCCATGTTTTTTTCGGCTTTGAACTTCTTCAACAACGGAAAGACCGCTGGGCTCAGGGATCCCGCTCGGCCATGGACATTCCTAGCTGGCGGTCTGCTCTTCACCCTACCGCTGGCGTGGGGATGCCGGAGGGTCATGGCAGCCAGGAATGGCGCGGCTTCCCAGCGCGAGCGAGAGGGCTTGGTGTTCGCCGGACTGCTATGGTTGCCGCCACTTGTTTTGGTCATCGGCATGGTCGCGTTTCAGTTCCGGTACGAAGTGCGCTACGTTGCTTTTTGCGCCGCTCCTTACTATATTCTGGCCGCGCGCGGGATTTTGGAGCTGCGGCCTCGCGTCCTGCGCTGGGGACTGGTGGCGTTGATCCTGGCATATAGCGCAAATGCGCTTCGAACGAACTATTCCCTGCGATGGAAGCAGGATTTCAGGGGCGCCCTCACATACGTGGATAGCAGCCTGCAGCCGGGGGACTGCGGAATGTTTCTGCCTTTCGGCTCGCCCGTGCCGGACCAGTACGTCATCACGCAGGCGGGCCGGCCGTCGTTCCGAGTGATGCTTCCGGAGGAAGGGATCTCGCAAGTGGCGTCCTGCGGCAGGGTTTGGACAATTTCCCATGCGATTGCCGGAGACGAAGGGCCGTGGCGCATCGTAAGAGCGCCTGCCGGCCTGGAAATGGGCTTCGCGCGGGTCGCGGAAAGACTGTATTACGGGGTTCGTGTCGACCTGTATTCCCGGAAGGAGGGTTCGCTAGTTCCGTGATTTTCATGACGCATGTCCCGAGATGTGGCACTCTTTCCTCAACTTTAGAGGACTGGCGGCCCGTACGGACCTGAGACGCGCAGCCCAGTCTTGGGCTTGAAATTGCGAGGCCGGTTGGGCCAACATCCCACAACGACCGAACGGCAATGAAACGCTCATGACTCGCAAAGAAGCGCTCCTGGCCGCTGGTTGCGTCCTCTGCTCGCTGCTGCTTGGGGAAGCGGCTTTGCGATGGCTCCTGCCAGTTCAATATCGCAGGACGCAGAGCCATCGGGCCAGGACGGGCCCCGCGTTCCGGCCTCCGATCAACGCATACGATCCGGAAATCGGATGGGTACTGTCACCCGCCTCGATAGTCAGCCGTAACGCCGGGTTGTCCGACGCGGTGTTCTCAATCAGCCACGGCGAACGGCTTACATCCCCTAGTCCACATTCCGGGCCTAGAATTGTCGCGACCGGCTGCTCTTTCACATTTGGCCATGGCGTCACCGACCAGGACTCATGGCCGTGGATCGTACAAGAGCATTTGCCGGAGTATCACGTGGTGAATGTGGCGGCTTCGGGCTATGGCACGGACCAGGCTCTAATGGCTGCGGAGCGGCAGGTGGCGCGCTTCCCTGGCGCAGTCTCCACGGTCGTGCTTGGCTTTGCCGATTTTCAAATCGAACGAAACCGCTGCCCTCAAAGCTATTTGGCGCAAATCTATCCATCCGGCAAGCCCGAGTTTGTTCAAACCGGGGCCGGGGTGCGGTACAAGAGACTGATCGGGTTTTGGACCTTCGGCGGCGTCGGGGACACCATCTTCGACCGCTCCGTCCTGCTATCGCGCACCATGAACCTGGTTGCCGATCAAGCGGCGTACAGGATTCCCGACCACAGCGGCGCACGGCAACTTACCGCGGCCTTGATTGTGGATTTTGCCGGACGGTTTCAAGCGCACGGGGTCAAGCT
This sequence comes from Bryobacterales bacterium, assembly GCA_003139735.1. Taxonomy (GTDB): domain Bacteria; phylum Acidobacteriota; class Terriglobia; order Bryobacterales; family Bryobacteraceae; genus BOG-224. The sequence continues at coordinate 7,130 of PLGA01000551.1, forward strand.
GGTAGTCTTAGTGCTTCCGTATTTGGACGATCAGTCGGATCTAGCGAAGGCGGACCGGCATTTCGTCGTGGACCGGCTGCGCGCCGCGGCCATACCGGTCCTGGCCGTTGACATTCCACGCCGGCCGGACGGCAGGATCGATCCTCGTCAATTCGCGGTAGGCGTTCACCCGAACCGCCAATATAACNNTGGCCGGTTCGGATTCTCTGTGCGCTGATCTTGTGTGTCATCCTGACGGCTGGGCTATGGCCATTTCTCCCACCCCGCAACGACGCGGCGTGGGCCGGGGATCGAAATGGAATCCGCTTCGGCGGTCACGGCGTGATCTTCGGTCCCGGCCCCCAATCACTCGCGGGACCGCCGGCGGCCGGTCCCTGCGCCCTGGAGATTTGGCTGCAGCCCGCAAGGACTAACCGGACAGGCACGATCATCGCGTTCCACAGCCCCACGGCGCCAACCGAGTTCTCGCTCTTCCAGGAGGGTTCCAGCATGGGGTTCCGGCTTCATAATGAGAAGAATCCGAGCGGACCGCACTTCTATGAGCGTCTCGGCGAAGTGTTCGGTTCCGGAGAGCCGGTGTTTCTCACGATTGCGTCGAGTTCGAATGCGACGTCGGTTTACGTCAATGGCGCGTTGGCCAAGACGATGCCCGACTTTCCCCTGGTCTTGCGGAATCTTCAGGGACAGATCATAGCGGGAACCCACAATGCGGACGATGGCTGGGCAGGGCAGTTACTGGGGATCGCAGCTTACGAACGGGCGCTGACGCCCGCGGAAGCGGCTCTCCACTACGAAACGTGGACCCAAAAGGGCCGGCCCGAATCCCTTACGGCCACGGGCAATGTCTGGTTGTACCTTTTCGACGAACACCGGGGGACCGTGGCTCATGAGGCGCTGGGGTCCGGCGCCGATTTGAATATGCCGGAGCGCTATACGGCCATCCACCCGCATTACCTGGACGCGTCGCGTCCCCACCGTAGGGATTGGAGCGATATTCTGCTGAACATTGCCGGGTTTGCGCCGTTCGGCTTCTTCTTCTGCGCTGCCTTCCGGTCCCCGCGCGCATCCGCGCTAACGGCCGTAATCGTCATCCTGCTCGGCATGACCATCAGTCTGGGCATCGAAGTCCGGCAGGCGTACCTTCCGGGGCGGACGTCATCTTTGACAGACCTGGTCACGAATACCCTGGGCGCCGCCCTGGGCGTTTGCCTGTTCCAGATTCGCTGGGTCCGCACAGTTGCCGCCAAGGCCGGGTTGCCGGGAGTCTGATCGATGGCGAGGCCTGAACGAGGATCCTCATCAAGCCGCGTTCAGCCGGCCTGGAGGAAGGCATTCGTCCTCTTCGGAATCGATTTGGGCAAAATGCCCAAATCGGGAGTCTGTAACATGCTGATTCTAAACGGGCGCCACCTTCGAGTCTTGGGCAAATGCCCAAAATCGGCCGTTACGTGCGCCTTTCTCAGCAGCCTCCGCCCGCGATCGAGGAAAGCGGCCGCACTTTCGTTGGGCCGGCCCCAATAACCCGAAAATACCGATGGGCCGCCAATATAAAGCAGGCCCTCCTGGCCCGCCTCCACGGGTAGTCTTTCGGAATCGAGCAGCATGGCCGCGCAGTGCGAACAAGGCCATCCGATCGGATAGGGATCGGAGCGGTCTTCCGGAACGGGCGTGGGAATCCGCGCGAAGGTGCAAACGTTGGTTTCGGTAGGGCCGTAGAGATTGTAATAGGCAGGGGAGGGCCAAAGCGATGCCAGGCGCAGGCTGGAATAATCGGAACGGGCCGCGGTTCCTATGGAACCATCTGTCGAAGCTGCCGGCTGATAGCGGCGGCCGCCACGGCATGTCCTTCCGGAGTCCAATGAGAGTCATCGGAGAAATACGGCATTATGCCAGCTTTCACTGCGGCGACGAGATCCGGCGTCAAGTCCAGATACTCGGCGCCCGGTGAGATGGAGACGACCGATTCCCGGAAGCGTTCGGGCAGATCGTTCAACACCCATCCGGAGCACTCGGATTGCTTGGGGAACTCGCAGAAGGGTTGAAGCACGCGGAATTTATCGGGTATGAACACGACCATGAAGCGGGAATCCTGCGCGGCGGCCAGATGCGAGGCTGTCGACAGGATCTGCGCCGTTTCGGCAAGGGCATTCCGATCGTTGTCCTTGAGGGGATGAGCGGGATAGCTGAAGTACATTCCGACGTCTTGCTGGTTCGGCAGATGCACGAATCCGGCGCGATCTAAACCAGGCCTCCTGGGGATCAGGATGCGCTTAAGGAGTTGGAAAGAGTTCACAGTAAAGGAACGGTCGACGAATTGGGACCAGAAACTCGGCGGCGACTGGCGCCAGCGATCGAAGAACTGGACATCCGACAGATCGTTACCCTCGAAAAACATCCACACGATCACGCGAGCGTGCAGTGGGATCCCGTAGCGCTGCAATACGATCAACTCCTGTTGCGGGCCATAATTGTTCTGACCGAGGTTGGCAACCGTTTTTCGCTCCAGGCGCGCCAATGCCGAGGTCATCAGCTGCGTTTCTGGCACAGTCATGCCTTCGACGAATGAATCCCCGATGACACAGATGTCGGCGCTCTTCAAGTCGGTGTTGTTGCGGAACCCGTTGCGGTCATAGCGGGCGTCCCATCGATAAACAGGCAGCGGCGTCGCAATCTGGTATTCCTCGCCGATGTTGCCGCCGCTCTGCTCTCCCGCGAGGCGTAAGTAGGGCCGATGAATGATCCCCAATTCCGGATCGTCTTTGTTGACGGCTCGAACACCGTGGTAGGGCCGAAAGATGCCGCGATAATCGATGATGTTCATGGCCGCAGGGACTTCAAATAGAAGCCACGCAGCCAACGCGGAGCCGGCAACCAGGAGCGCGCAAAGCAGTCGGTCGAACTTGTGGCCGGATGACATAGTTGGATGATCAACGCCGATAGTTGGCAGGTCCAGAGGCCGTCGTGGCGGGCGCCACGCCAGGATGCGTTTGCAGCCATTGTTCCACCAGGTTTGCGGTGTAGCGGTGCCCCGCCGGGCTGAAGTGACCGTCGGCGGGCAGGTACAAGTAAGTGCTTCCTGGAGGGGAGGGCCGGACCTCGGTCAGGTCAATGTAGTTGGCCCCGGTCCGGCGCATGTATGCCGCAAGCGCCGGAAACGGATGAAAGGTATCGATTGGGATGTAGATGAAAAGCACCGGAACCCCAACTCGGCGGCAATCATCCCGCAGGGCGTCGATGAACGCCCGATTGAGCGACCAGAAGCCGCCAATAGGGAAGCGCGTGCCTACCCAGCGCATGGCGATTTCTTCCGCCCCCCAAAGCCGCGAGTACTTGTCGAAGAAGCGCCACACGGGATTGGGCGGCGGCTCGACCGTCCGTTCCACCAGACGGCCTCCCTCCAGTTGGAACACCGGCTTGTTGAAACCCTCCGCCAGACGATAGCTGACCTGGCTGCGCGGGAAGTCGATATCTACCAGCCCAACGACTAACAATTGCGGCCCCAAGGGAAGGGCCTGATGTCTGGCGCTGAGCCAGATCTGATCTACGCCAAAGGCCGGCATTCCAAAATTCCAGGAGGCGATTCGGCTATTGGAGTCTTTTTCGACAAGCGCCGGAAACGTCTCCTGGTAAGAGACGCCGTACCCAAATGTGTACGAATCCCCCACAAAGGCGATCTTGAAGCGTGGATCGGACGAAGCGAACTCGCTGTCGGCGCGGAACCCCTGCGAGTTCGACCGATACGTCTTGCCGCCAGCCCATACGATGGAACGATACGGCCACAATCTCCAGCCCGTGTAGCGATCCGGTTGGAAGTTGCTGCTGGGACGGTTCGGGTTCTGCCCAACCCACCCCCAGCGTCGCGGTCGTATGGTGGTGAACCGCAATGCCACCTCTGCACAGAAACCGCAGACGATGACGGTAGCGCAAATCACTGCTATGGCGGTTGCGGCGTGGCGCAAACGCGGCAGCGTTGGGGTTCGGGCCGCTGCATGCGGGGCGTAAACTCCTTTCAAGGCAGGCACTGGATTGCGCATAGAGCGATTTGCATGCCAAGTTCTATTCACTCCCGGCTCCGCGTCAGTAAGTGAACGAAGCCCTCGCTACCGAATATGCCTGGGCGGAGCAATTCGATTCGTAATCGCAGGGATGTCCCGAGATGTGGCATTCATTCCTCAACTTTAGAAGTTTGACAGACGTACGGACCGAAGACACGCCGCCCGGGCCTGGGCTTGAAATTGGCTGCGCCTCGCACTCCTCGCTCATCACGATGCACTCTACCAGATCAGCCTGGCCGGTTCGGATTCTCTGCGCGCTGATTTTGTCCGTGATCCTGGCCGCTTGACTGTGGCCATTTCATCAGCCCCGGAACGACGCGGCGTGGGTTGAAGGCCGGAATGGAATCCGTCTCAGCGGCCACGGCGTGATCTTCGCTCCCGGCCCGCAGCCATTCGCGGGACCGGCGGCGACCGGCGCCTGCGCCCTCGAGATCTGGCTACAGCCCGGAAGAGCCACGCAGATAGACAAAACGATTATCGCATCCAACAGTCCCACTGCTCCAACGGAGTTCTCTCTTTATCAGGAGGGCTCCAGCCTGGGATTCCGACTCCATAACTACGGTGGGGACGCGACGCGTC
>PLGA01000506.1 GCA_003139735.1 Bryobacterales bacterium
CGTTAGAGTTAGGCTCCCCCTTCACGCGTCAGGGGGGCAGATCGCTGCGAGTTCGCCACCACGGACAACTGACAACTGACCCGCCGTGGCGGGACAACTGACAACACTACTGTCAACAGAGTTCTGGCATAATATGCGAGCGTTCAAGCCTCAATTTGAAGGGGAGGAATTCAACCCATGGGTCATCGAAACCAAATCGTTTTCAGGGGATGCTATCTTGTACTGGTATCTGCGGTCCTGCTTGCAAACGGAGTGGTGCGCCCGCCTTCACGGCTACTTGGCGCCAACGCCAGTCCCCATCCTGCCGTCTGGGCTGAAATCGACAAGGAGCAGCTCCTCGAGTACATTAAGATTCTCTCCTCCGACAAATTTGAAGGTCGCGCCCCCGCCTCAAAGGGAGAGGATCTTACGACTACCTTCATTCGAGAGAAGTTCAAGGGACTGGCTTTGCAGCCCGGCAATCCGGATGGGACGTACTTTCAACGCGTGCCGATGGTGGGGATCACTGCTGATCCTGCCATGCAACTGACTTTTACGGGTTCAAACTCCGGCAAGAGGCTGGCGCTTCGGTATGGTGAGGACTTCATGGCGTGGACCAAGCGGGAGCAGCCGGAGGTAGGCATTCACGCGGATGTGGTTTTCGTCGGTTACGGCGTGGTCGCGCCCGAGTACCACTGGGACGATTACAAGGGCGTGGATGTGAGAGGTAAGGTCCTGGTGATGCTCATCAACGATCCCCCAGTTCCAGACCCCAAGGATCCTGCAAAACTCGATCCAAAGATGTTCAAAGGCAAGGCCATGACCTACTACGGTCGGTGGACTTACAAGTTCGAGATGGCGGCTCAAAAAGGCGCTGCGGGATGCTTGCTCATTCATCAGACGGGGCCCGCAGGCTACCCTTGGGAGGTCATCCGGAATAGTAAGGCCGGCGAACAGTTCAGCCTTGCGAGCGCGGATAAGGGCATGTCACGGGCTGCCGTGGAAGGTTGGTTGACGCATGACCAGGCCAAAGCTCTGTTTGCCATGACGGGCAAGGATCTGGCGGCGCTCGAAAAGGCAGCCGTTGACCGGAACTTCCGGCCGGTCCCTCTTGACGCTCAGGCTGCGCTGACCATGCACAACGAAATCAGGACCATCAACTCAAAGAACGTGGTCGCCAAACTGCCCGGAGGTGATCCGAAACTGCGCCAGGAATATGTGATCTACACAGCCCACTGGGATCATTTGGGAGTAGGGCCGGCGGGCATCTTTCACGGTGCGGCGGACAATGCCTCGGGAGTGGCGGGATCNNCGCGTCGCTCGATCCTGTTTTTGGCGGTGACTGCTGAGGAACAAGGGTTGCTGGGCTCGCAGTATTATGCCGAGCATCCTTTGTATCCGCTCACCAAGACGGCGGCAGAAATCAACATGGATGTGCTCAACACCTTCGGCCGCACCCGCGACCTTACGGTGATCGGTCTGGGTATGTCTACACTCGACGGCTACGTCAAGACCGTTGCCACCGAGCAGGGAAGAGTCGTGAGGCCCGATGCAGAACCCGAGAAGGGCTTCTATTTTCGCTCCGATCATTTCAGTTTCGCCAAGCTGGGTGTGCCGGCGCTCGACCCCGAAGGCGGAATTGATTACTTGGGAAGGCCAGCGGGGTGGGGAATGAAGATGCGGGAAAAGTTCACTAAGGAGAACTACCACAAGCCCTCCGACACGATAACCCCGGACTGGGACTTGAGCGGCGCCGTGCTGGACCTTCAGCTCTTGTTCGAAGTGGGATATCGGGTTGCCAATGCCGACCGCCTCCCCACTTGGAGTCCCGGCTCGGAGTTTCGGGCCAGGCGGGAAGCAATGCTGAAGGGCAGTGACAAGTGACCAGTGACGAGCCAGAAATCAGAAGGTAGGCAGTAAGCAGTCGGCAGCAGGCGGTTTTTTCCCCGCCTACCACCTACGACCTACCGCCTACCGTTATAATGCTTCCCCTGGGAGCCATATCAGGTCACAATTAGAGTTGTCAGGCGGTGGGCGTGGGCATCCGCCGCCAAACAGAGGACCTTGAACACAGTTTCAACAGAAATCATCCAAGAGTATCTCGATGCGACGAGGGTCGGCATCGATAAGGAACTGGACCGCCTGCTCCCGGCCGCTGACCATTTCCCGCCGAGCATCCATCAGGCGATGCGCTACTCGGTGTTTGCGGGAGGGAAGCGACTGCGCCCGATCCTCTGCCTGGAAGCGGGATGCTTGCTGGGCGGTGACGAGCAGACGCTGGTGCGCCTGGGCAGTGCGTTGGAACTGATTCACACCTACTCTCTGATCCACGACGATCTTCCGGCCTTGGATAACGACGATTACCGCCGCGGCAAGCTCACCAACCACAAGGTCTTCGGCGAAGCCATGGCGATTCTGGCGGGCGATGCGCTGCTGACGCTGGCTTTTCAGGTGCTCGCCGAGCCGCCTGTGGCGAGCGATCGGAAAGCGCGAATTGTGGCTATGATTGCCGAGCTTGCCGCCGCGTCCGGAACGGTGGGCGGAATGATCGGCGGGCAGGTGGCCGACCTCGAAGGCGAAGGCAAGCCGCCCGACGCGCAGTTGCTGGAGACCATCCACCGCGCCAAGACGGGCGCCCTGCTGCGCGCCAGCCTGCGCCTGGGCGCCATTTACGCCGGCGCCGCCGAAGAGCAGTACGCCGCGCTCTCCTGTTACGGCGAACACATCGGCCTGGCGTTCCAGATTGTGGACGATCTTCTGGACGTGGAGGAATCTTCCGCGGAACTTGGCAAGACCGCCGGCAAGGACGCGGCCCAGCATAAGATCACGTTTCCGGCGGTCTACGGCCTGGAAGCTTCGCACCGCATGGCCGCGGAGGAATGCGAGCGGGCCCACCATTCGCTCGCGCTGTTCGGCGAGCGCGCCGCGCGCCTGCACGAACTGGCGGACCACATTGTCCACCGCAAGTCATGAAGACGCGCCTCGACCGGCTGCTGGTGGAACGCGGCCTCGCCGAGTCCCGCGAGAAGGCCCAGGCGCTGATCATGGCCGGCGAAGTGACCGTGGATAGCCAGAAGGCCTCCAAGCCCGGCCAGTCCGTGGAAGCCGCGTGCGTCCTGGAGGTTCTGGCGCGGCCCCCATTTGTCGGCCGCGGCGGACTCAAGCTCGCCGCGGCCTTACGGCAGTTCGCCATCGGCGCGTCGGGCAAAGTCTGCCTGGATATCGGCGCTTCCACAGGCGGATTCACCGACGCCCTCCTGCAAGCCGGCGCCGCGCGGGTTCATGCGGTGGACGTGGGCGCCGGCCAGATCGATTGGAAGCTGCGCGCCGATCCGCGCGTGGTTCTCCACGAACGCGTCAACGCCCGCTACCTGGAACTGGCGCAAATCGGCGAACGGGTGGACCTGATGGTGTGCGATGTCAGCTTCATTTCCGTCACCCTGATTCTCCCCGCCGCCGTCCCGCTGCTCCATCCCGATGGGCAAATGGTTATACTGGTCAAACCGCAGTTTGAGGCCGGGAAAGGCCAGGTGGGCAAGGGCGGAATCGTGCGCGATCCCCGGATCCACCAGGCCGTTTGCGAACGCGTCGCCATGTCCGTGCGCGAATACGGGTTCCATACCGCCGTGATGGAGAGCCCCATCCTGGGCGCCGAAGGGAATAAGGAGTTCCTTCTGCATGCCCGTCATTAGAACGGTTGGAATCGTCTCGAAGCCCGGCGTGCCGGCGGCCGTGGACATCGTTCCGAAACTCGTGGCGTGGCTGCACGATCAAGGCATCGCGGTGCGTCTGGACGAACAGACGGCTTTCTACACCGGCGTGGCCGGCCTGCCGCGCGACGACGTGCCGGAAGGCTGCGACATGCTGGTGGTGCTAGGCGGCGACGGTACGCTGCTTTCGGCCGCACGGGCCATCGGCAAACGCGAGATTCCGCTGTTCGCGGTGAACCTCGGCAGCCTCGGCTTCCTGACCGCCATCACCGTGGACGAGCTGTACCCCGAGCTACAGCGCGCCTTCAGCGGCGAGCACCGCATCGCCAAACGCAAACTGCTGCACGTGGAAGTGGTGCGCGGCAGCGAGGTGGTGGCGGCCTACGAATGCCTCAACGACGCTGTGCTCTCCAAGGCCTCCATCGCCCGCATGATCGACCTCGACGCCTACGTGGACGACCAGTTCGTGTGCGCCTATAAGGCCGACGGCCTGATTGTCTCGACGCCCACGGGATCGACGGCGTATTCGCTCTCCGCGGGCGGTCCCATCATTTTTCCTTCGGTGCCGGCCATCTGCCTCACGCCCATCTGCCCGCACATGCTCACCAACCGCCCCGTCATCGTGCCCGAGACCAGCCTCATCCGGGTGGTTTCACGCGGTCCCGATGACAGCGTATACCTGACCATCGACGGCCAGGTGGGCAACCCCATCAAGGAAGGCGACGCCCTGGTGTGCCATAGTTCGCGCGACTCGCTTCTGCTGGTCCGTCCTCCCCGGATGCGGTTCTTCGACGTGCTGCGGGCCAAGCTGAAGTGGGGAGAGCGATGAAGCGGCTCTCGCTTACCGCGTGGATCTTCATCGGAATGGCGGCGGGCGTGGGTCTGGGCATTGTTGCGCCGGGGACCGCGAAGCAACTGGGGCCGGTCTCCGATGTCTTCCTGCGGCTGATCCGGTCGATTGTCGCGCCTTTGATATTCGCCACGCTGGTGGCGGGCATGGCCGGCGGCGGCGATTTGAAGCGCATGGGGCGAATCGGCGTCAAAGCCATCGTGTATTTCGAAATCGCGACCACCGCCGCGCTGTTTCTGGGTCTGGCGGCCGTAAACCTGGTTCGTCCCGGCGTGGGCGTTCCCATTGAGCGCAACGCGGCGGAGGCAGCCGTGGCGCCGGCGCCGGCAAGCTTGTCGTCGCTGCTGGAGCACATTTTCCCCACCAGCATCATCGACGCCATGGCGCGCAACGATGCGCTGCAAATTGTGGTCTTCGCGTTTCTATTCGGAGCGGCCTGCGCGACGCTGGGAAACAAGGCGCAGCCGGTGGTCTCGTTCTGCTCCGCGCTGGCAGAGGTGATGTTCCGCTACACGCGCTACGTGATGTTCCTGGCGCCGCTGGGCGTCGGCGCGGCGTTGGCGGTCACGGTGGGAAGCAAGGGACTGGGCGTTTTGTTCGGCCTGGGCAAGCTGGTAGTGACCATGTACGTGTCGCTCGCGATCTTCGCGGTAGCGCTGCTGGCTGCGTCGCTGGGCCTCGCCCGCATCCCTTTCGCGGGCTTTTACCGCGCCGTGCGCGAGCCGTTCCTGATCGCCTTCTCCACCGCTTCGAGCGAGGCGGCTCTGCCTCTCGCGTTGGAGAATATGGAGCGATTCGGCGTGCCCAAGCACATCGTAGGCTTCGTGATCCCGACGGGGTACAGCTTCAACCTGGTAGGCAGCGCGCTGTATCTTTCGCTGGCCTCGGTTTTCGTGGCGCAGGCGGCCGGCGTGAGCCTCTCGTTCGGGCAGCAATTGCTGATGATGCTGACGCTGATGCTCACCAGCAAGGGCGTGGCCGGCGTTCCGCGCGCCGCGCTGGTGATTCTGGCCGGGACGCTGACGACGTTTCATCTGCCCATGGAAGGAGCGGCGGTGTTGCTGGGTGTGGACGCACTGTTGGACATGGCCAGGACGTCCGCCAACGTGCTGGGCAACTGTTTGGCCAGCGCGGTGGTGGCCAGGTGGGAGGGGTATAAGGTGGGGTGAGCGGTTTGACGGCACGCGCTGGTCGCTCGCGTACACTTCATGCGGCTTCGGATCGCGGCCGTACAGCATGCCCGCCGAGTAATCAACGACACTGCTTTAGCCCGAAGGGCGACAGAGAATAGCCCATGGCGCCAGCCATGGGAACCTCTCTGACGCTCTACGAGCTTCGAGTCGGAGCAGTCGCGGCGTGCCTCCGATTCCCCCTCCCCAAAACCAAGTAGAATTGAGTGGGGCGGGCACCCTTGCCCATTGAATATGCTCGTGGACATCGCCAAATCTCCGTCGGCCGAAAACTCGGCGATTCGGCTGCACGCGTCGGATAACGTCGCGGTGGCGCGCGTTCCGATTCCTCATGGAACCGAATTGCGCGTGGCCGGGGCCGCGGTCGCCGCGCGCGACTTTATTCCGGCGGGTCACAAGATCGCCCTGCGCGAGATCCCGGCCGGGGAGATGGTGTTGCGCTACGGCCAGGCCATCGGGCGGGCCAAGGAGACCATCGCCGCCGGACGGCACGTGCACACTCACAACCTGGGCTTCGAGGAATTGCAGCTCGCTTACGAATTTCCTTCGGTGGAAGCGCCGGTTCCTCAACCACAGCGGGACGCGCCGCAGTTTCTCGGCTATGTTCGCGAGGACGGGCGCGTGGGGACGCGCAACTACATCGCCGTGGCGGCGGCCAGCAATTGCGCCGCCCACACGGTCGAAGCGATTGCGCGCAGTTACGAAGGAGAGACCCTGCCGGACGGCGTGGACGGCGTGGTGGCGTTCCCGCACGGCGATGGCTGCGGGCACGCCGGGGGGCCCGATGTAGAGTTGTTGCGGCGGACGTTGAGCGGAGTGCTGGCGCACCCGAATGTGTCGGCCGCCGTCATCGTGGGATTGGGCTGCGAGGACAACCAGATCGAGCATTACCTGGGCCGGGGCGGCGGCGCGCGCCTAGCCGGCCTCACTCTGCAATCGAGCGGCGGCACGCGCGGAACGCTGGAGGCGGCGCGGCGCGAGATCGCCCGCTTCATCGGCCGCGCGGCCGAGGAAAAGCGCACGGCGGCGCCGGCTTCGAAGATCGTGCTGGGCCTGAACTGCGGCGGTTCCGATTCTTTCTCAGGCATCACCGCCAATCCCGCTTTGGGCTATTGCTCGGATCTGCTGGCGGAACTCGGCGGGACGGCCGCGCTCGCGGAGACGCCCGAGATCTTTGGCGCGGAACACCTGCTTGTGAGGCGCGCGCGCAACCGCGAGGTGGCCGAAAAGCTGCTGGCGTGCATCCGAAAATACAGGCAGTACCTGGGCCGGTTCGAAGGCAGCTTCGACGACAATCCCTCGCCCGGCAACAAAGCCGGCGGACTCACCAACATCCTCGAAAAATCGTTGGGCGCGGTGGCCAAGGGCGGAACCTCGCGGCTGATCGACGTTTACGATTACGCGGAGCCGGTCACCTCGCCCGGCCTGGTCTTCATGAACACGCCCGGCTACGACCCCGTATCGCTGGCGGGCCTCGCGGCGGGCGGCTGCAACGTGATCGCCTTTACCACGGGACGCGGCAGCGCCATCGGCTTCCCGACCATTCCGGTGCTCAAGATCGCGACTAACAGCGACACGTACCGCCGCATGACGGACAACATGGACGTCGATGCGGGCGCCATCGCCACGGGCGAAGAGAGCGTCGAGGACGTGGGGCGCCGGATTTTCGCGTCTGTGATGGAGGTGGCTTCCGGCCGCCGGACGTGCGCCGAACGGCTGGGACACAAGGAGTTTGTGCCGTGGCGCATCGGGCCGGTGGTGTGAGCGCCCTTCTCCCATTACAATAAAAGAACCATGTCGCGATCCACGCTTCTTCCGCTAGCCGCCGCGCTCGCGCTGGCGCTGGTTGCCTCGGGCCAGAACACCGCCAAGAAAAACGCGTTCGATAAGGCCTGGCTGGAAACCTACGTGCGCCACCTGTGGGTTCTCGACCCGGACTACGCCGTGGCGATTTCAGAGCCCAGACCGTCGGCGGATCTTCCGGGATTCAAGGAAATCACGGTGAAAGTGTCGCAGGGCACGGCCAGCCAGTTGATTACGCTGATGGTTTCGAGCGATGGCGCNNCGCATACAAGCCGAACCTCGACAAGCTGAAGACCCAGTTTCAGCCGAATTTGGGAACGCCGGGCGCGCCCGTCGTGCTGGTGGAGTTCAGCGACATGGAGTGCCCGCACTGCGCGGAAGAAGCCAAGACCATCCGCCAGAACCTGATCCAGACCTACCCCAGGCAGGTGCGGCTCTACTTCAAGGATTTTCCGCTCACCGCGATCCATCCCTGGGCCAAGGCTGCGGCCATGGACGGGCGTTGCGTATTCCAGAACAACGCCAGCTCGTTTTGGGACTACCACGATTGGATCTTCGCGCAGCAGGACGCCATCACGCCCGAGAACTTGCGCGACAAGGTGATGGGATGGGCCAAGGGGCAGAAGGATATCGACGCGCTGCAGCTTGGCCGGTGCATCGACGATAAAGCCACCGAGAAGGAAGTCGACGACAACGCGGCGGAGGCGCGGGCGCTTCAAGTGGACGCCACGCCGACGCTGTTTATCAACGGCCGCAAGGTGCAGGGGGGAACCGACTGGCCCGCCTTGAAACGCGTCATCGATAACGAGATCAAGTATCAGGAGACGGCCAAGGACGCCGGCGAGGATTGCGGCTGCGAAACCAAACTCANNCGCGCCGGGCCTTCCCACCAACGCGTCGCCGATCCGGAAGTAGGGGTCGGGTATGCCCGACCCCGGGTCGAGCATACCCGACTCTTGCCGTGGACTGGGATGCCCTCTTTCCAAGTCGCGCGTCCGCAAAGCACGCCGGAATAACCGGCGCCGCGCCGGAAGAAAAGACATTTTGGCCACGGATGAACGCAGATNNGCCGCCGATGAACGCAGATGAACACGGATAAGACAAAGACTGGAACAAGAACTTGGCTTTCTTATCCGTGTTCATCCGCGGCCATTTCGGATTTGCCCTTTTTCCCGCCTACAATAGAGTTTCATGTACCTTGCGAGCGGCAGTGCGGTCCTGGCGTCGTCCGGTTTTTTGGCCTGGGCCGTGCGGGGGCGTTCGGCGCGGGTGTTCGGCCCCTCGGTCTGGCGCGGCCCGCGGGACCGCCGCGCCATTGCGCTCACGTTCGACGACGGCCCCAGCGAGAGCACGCCCGCACTGCTCGAGATCCTGGCGCGCCACGGCGTCAGCGCGACGTTCTTCCAGTGCGGCGCCAATGTGGACCGGCTCCCCGAGACCGCGCGGGCGGTGGCGCAGGCCGGGCATGAGATCGGCAACCACAGCTACTCCCATTCCCTGTTCTGTTTTCGCTCCGGCCAGTTCATCGAGCGGGACCTCGCGCGCGCCCAACAGGCTATCGAGGAGCGCACCGGCGCCAGCCCAGCCTGGTTCCGCGCCCCATTCGGGGCCCGCTGGTTCGGAATGGCCCGGGCGCAACGCCGATTGGCGCTGACCGGCGTAATGTGGACCGCAATCGGCTATGATTGGAAGTTGAGGGCGGAGGCGATTGTGGAGCGCTTGACGGCAGGCGTTTCCAACGGCTCGATTCTATGCCTTCACGATGGCCGCGGGCTTCTGGTTGAGCCGGACATCGGCGCGACCTTGGAAGCTGTGCGCCGCCTGGTGCCGGTGTTGCTGGACCGGGGCTATCGATTCGAGACGGTAAGCCGACTACTATGTCCGACGAACTGATACAACGCGTGCTCAAAGTGATCGCCACATCGAAGAGAATCCCACTCGAAACGGTCACGATCGACAGTGATTTCCTGCAATTGGGAATCGATTCCATGGATGCGGTCGAAATTCTCTTTGCTTTGGAGAACGAGTTCGATATCAGCATTCCCGACGACGAAGTTCGCTCGGTGCGCAACGTCCGCCAGATGTGCGAGGGCGTGGAGAAACTGCTGGCCGCGAAGTCCGCGTTGACAGCGAACGGCGACGCGCCGCGGGCGGCGCAGTAGCGCATGCGTCGCGTCGCGATAACAGGCGTGGGCGCGATTTCCGCTCTCGGCCGCAACGCCGGCGAGTTCGCGGAGTCGCTGCGCCAGGGGCGCTCCGGCATCGCGCCCATCCAATCGGCCGGCTGCTCGGAACTGCGCTTTCCGAACGGCGCCGAGGTTCCCGAATACAGTCACCGCCCGTATTTCGAGGACCGGCGGGCCGACTTCATGGACCGCTTCGCGCAGTTCGCCGTGATCGCCGCGCGCGAGGCGGTGGCGAGCGCCGGGGTCGAGTGGACTCCCGCCTTGCGCGAAAGCGCCGCCATCGTCACGGGTTCGTGCGTGGGTGGACAGAATGCCCAGGACGCCGGCTTCACCGAAGTCTACAAGCTGGGCCGCAATCGGGTGCACCCGCTGACCATTCCCAGGACCATGGCC
>PLGA01000281.1 GCA_003139735.1 Bryobacterales bacterium
CACGGCATCTTCAATCCGCAGGATTACGCTGTCCCGATCGAGCGCCGTCTCCGCCGTCCGAAAACGGCAGCAAACGTATTCGTTGCGATGGCCGTGAAAGACATCGGACTCGGTCATGCCGTTGCGAACTTCATAGATAACCGGCGGCGGCTCGGTGGGCGCGGCCGGCTCGACAGCGTGGCGCGGCGGACGATCCCTTCCCGCGCCCTGCGGCTCCACGGCAATCGTAAACGTGTTGCTATACGAACTGCCCGCCGTACGCATGCGCACCCGGTGAGAACCCACGGCGAGACCCGGAGGCACGCGCAGATTGGCCTGCCATTCTTGCGCGCGCAGATTGGCCAGCACCAGTACCGGCGCGCCGTAATCGTCGATATCGATGCGCAGGCGGTCGCGCGTGAGATCCGGCACCTCGCTGCGGAAATACACGCAGGCGTATTCATCCTTGCCGGGGTGAAATTGAATGTCGTGGGTGCGGTTGTTCACCGCGGAATACAGCAGCGGCGCGGGTTCCGTGGGATGGGGCGGGGCAGGCTCCCAACGGCGGCGGCAAGTGATACCGGCGCGACGGTCGGATACGTATTCGAGATTCACGCGCGCAAAGCCTGCCGAACGGCAGAGGGCCGCCGCGCACTGGACGCTGGGACCGAACCAGTTGTCGATCTGCCCGCCCAGCTCGTCGGTTTCGTAAAACTCCATGGCGCAAGGCGCGGAGCCATCGTCGGTGACGAACGATTCCACGAACGCCGTGTCCCTGGTGATGGCGCAGATCTTCTCCAAACCCAGCAGCGGATTCCGCAGGTGGTAGAGCACGCCGAAGAACAAGACAAAGTCGAACAGGCCGACGCTCTCCGGGGTGAGCTCGTCGACATCCAGAATGCGGTAATCGACATGCGAGCCGAGCATGCGGTGGGCTTCGCGGAACTCTTCGAATTCCACGCAATCGACCGCCATCACCTGGGCGCCGCGGCGCTCCATCTCGAAGCTGCACCAGCCGGTCCACGCGCCTACGTCGAGCACGCGCTTGCCGGTGAGATCGGCGGGGATGGGAAAGGCCGCCAGGCGTTGCTTCAATGCCTCGACGCCGATCATGCCCTGGATCACGTTGCCATCCGGCAGTTCGATGCTGTGATACCAGCCCTTAGTGGAAAGCAGCGCGACCTGCCGCTGCACCAGCTCGAAGAACGTTGGATCGCCCGCGGCGCGCTCGACCGGCATTGAAACCATCCTAACCCGAACATGGGCGGCACGGGGTCGCCGGCGGCCCATGGGTGCTTAACGGTTTTGGTCTCTGCCAGTCGGTAATCCCCAAACCGGTTAAGCACCCGCGGCCCACCAGCGCGGCGGCAGCGGCGTGGGGGCGGCCGCGCTATACTTACGATTTGCCGCTCAACCGTGGAAGGAAGCTCGTCCTTTACTGCCTGATTGTGCTCGGATCGGTGATGGGAGGCGCGGTGGCCGCCGAGATCTACCTCTCCTATCATGCGCCGCAGCGCCTCAGCCTGCCTTTTTATAACGTCCTCTATCCGTACGTCATGTTCCGGCCCCTTGAAAACGCCAGCTACGAGCCGAAGGAAACCTTCGCCATGTCGCACTTCAGGAGCCGGGCATCCGTGTACACCAACGAGGATGGTTTCCGCATCCCCTCGCCGCACTACAACCTGCCGAAAGGGAAACCGCCGGGGCAACTGCGCGTCGCTTTCCTGGGTGGCTCGCTGGTCGAGCTGGCCAGCACGTTCGACACGGCGCTGCCGGGGTCGCTGAGGACGATTCTGCGCGAACGGTATCCCGGCCGCGATATCGAAGTGATCAACGCCGGCATTCAATCCTGCGTGTCGCGGCAGTCCATCGCGCAGTTATTGTTCACGGTGGTCGACTACCATCCCGATATCGTGATTCTCTATGACGGCGGTAACGATCTCGGCCTTCCGCTGACCTACGAATCGCGGGCGAACTTCCCTTACAATTTCCAAACCATGCAGGAGGCGTGGGACCTCTACCGGCAAGAACGGCAGCAGCCGCTGTGGCGGCTGGCGCTGGAGCGCAGCAATCTGTATCGACTGGTGCGCGCGCGCCTGCACCCCGACGAGCGGAAAATGACGCCCACCGCCGACGCGCCGTTCGCCGGCAGCAACGCGCTGGCGGCCAGCCGGATTATTGCCGACCGGAATTACGTTAAGAGCCACGTGGCGGCCTTCCTTTCGAACTGGCGAAAGCTGATCGAGCTTTCCGCGGCTTACCACTACCAGCCGGTCTGCATCTTGACTCCGGCGGGCGGATTCGCGCCCGAGCGTGCCGCCCCGGCGCTGATGAGGTCGTTTCACATGGACCGCGAAACAACGCTCCAGTGGCTGCGCGCTATCGAAATGCTCTACGACGAAGCGAGCCGCCAGATTGCGGAGATGCGCGGCGCGTATCCGGATGCCGCGTTCATCGACCTGGCGCGCTTTCTGGATCCGCCCGAAAAATACTTCTGGGACCTCGGCCACATCTACGACGAAGCCAACATGGTGGTGGCGCAGCGAATCTACGCGGATATCCGGCCGTTGGTGGAGCGCCGCTCGCGCGAGGCCCGGTAGGTGCGGGCCGCCCAGCCGCGCCGCCGGTTACGCCAGGCCCTGCTGAACTGCGCGCTGCTGGCGGCCACCATGCTGCTGTTGGCTGGCTTTCTGGAGGTGGCGTTGCGCCTCATTTTCGCCCGCAGCTTGGATTTTTCCATGGAGATGTGGAAGTATGCGGTGTCGCTGAAACAGCCGGTGCCCGACCCGCGGCTCAGCTTCGTGCACCGGCCGAACAGTACCGCCTTCCTCATGGGAGTCCAGTTTTCGATCAATTCCATGGGGCTGCGCGACCGCGAGTTCCCGCGCGAAAAACCTCCCGGCGTGTACCGCATTGTGTGGCTGGGCGATTCCACGACACTGGGTTGGGGCGTTCCGTTGAGTGGCACCGCTCCCAAAATCCTGGAGCGCGAATTGAACGCCGCGGGGCACGGCCGCTTCGAGGTGCTCAATGCCGGAGTGGGCAACTACAACACGGTGCAGGAGGTGGAGCATTACCTCACCATCGACCGCTCATTCCATCCCGACCTGGTGATCCTGGAGTATTTCATCAACGACACCGAACCGGTGCCCCGCGAGCGCACGGCAGGACTGCTCGGCCGCAGCTACCTGGCTGCGTTCGCGCTGTCGCGCTTCGATGGCGCGCTGCGCGTGGCCGGCCTGCGCCCGCGCTGGCGGGAGTATTACGCCTCGCTCTATCGCGATGGCAGCCCCGGCCTGGAAGCTGCCAAGGACGCGCTGGGCCGGCTGGCCGCGGTGACCGCCCAAGATGGAACGGGACTGCTGCTGGCGATCCTGCCGGAGCTGCACCAGATCAATGGCGCATATCCGTTCGAGAAAGAGCAACGGAAGATCGAGGATTACCTGGCATCGCGTCAGATTCGCACCATCGATCTGCTAAGTTGCCTGCGCGGCCACGGACCGGAAACCAATCTCTGGATCACGCCCGCCGACGCGCATCCCAACGTCAAAGCCAACATGCTGATCGCGGGATGCGTCAGCACCGCATTCCTTTCGCGCGTTGACAAGAAGCTGACAAAGTCGCACACCGGCGGACGGCGCGGCAACGAACGTGGTGCATTTAACGTGGACGGGTTTGATGAGGCGCTCCGCTATCGCCGGGTCGCCACGCCCGACCTGGTACCCCGGCCGTGGCGCCGTGGGCGTAGGTATCAGCAACTCCGACAATAAACCGCTGAACGGCGGGATAAACCCCATGATGCAGATGACTACGCTTTATATCCTGGAAACAGCCCCATAATCCAAACGACTAGCCCTGGAGCTGGCAGCGCCCTTTCGCTGGCGCGCGCGCCATGGATCGGCGCCGGAATTCGGTTCCTCCCGAAATAACGATTCGAATCGGAACAGAGGGGCGATTTAAGTTATTGGACAAGCATCCGTTCCCCGTGTGCCGGCAGACATCAGAGCCAGCCGGCGAATCGCGAACCCGTCCGGAATGGCACACGCCGCCCGCTGCTGGCTTAATTCAGGGGCTATCGAACTCGGGCATCAGCTCAGCCTGCCTAGCCTGCCAAGCGCGGGCCAACTGCTCTTTATCCTGAGCCGCGAGGTTTTCCAGGTAGCGAAAGGGCAGGGCGGAATATGGACCAAGTGCTCTCACGATCGGTTTCGTGGATTCGAGTAACTCGAAGGGAGTGTGGTACTCAAGGTATGCGTCGTCGTCGGTGTTCAAAATACGGCTCGGGGTGCTGGCGAGGTAACGCGCAATTTGCCCAGGTCCCATCATTATATGCGCCAATAGCTGGGGGGCGTTATGTATCCCGATGGAATCCAGGTCGCTTCTAACCGCAGGATTTTGCATGCGCTCCACCAGGGCGTTGAAGTCGATTTGAAAGGGTTCCTGGGCCGCCACAAACAAACCATGGCCACGGACGTACCAGAACGACGCGTTTGGAAAAACGGACACAAATGTTCGAAAGGCGACATCAAAGGAGGTCCTCGAAATCCGATACATAGGCATCCACTGGCACACTACTCCCCGAGGCCGTAAGCAGCGCTTGATCGACTCATAGTATTCCTTCGTGTAAAGGTATCCGACGCCTGTGACACGAGGGTGAATGGGATCCGCCGTGATCATGTCGAAGCGCCGATCGGTCATGGCCATGAAGTTGCGGCCATCGTCGATGCGGAGATGGACCTTCGGGTTCTCTAGCACCCCGTCCGAAACGTTCTCAAGATAGCGTTGCGCGTCAACCATCTCGCGAGTGAGTTCGATCACCTCAATGCTCCGGACGCTCGGGTAGCGATCAATGGCGCCCAAAGTGATCCCGAGGCCGAGCCCAATGACGGCCACGTCCTGCGGGTCCGGGTGCAACAGCAAGGGCAGATCGGCCTTAAGGATAAAGTGCCGCCGCTGGGCATAAGTGGTATCCGCTTCCAGTGTCCCGTTCACTTGCATGATGGTAACGCCCTTGGACGTTTTTATGATGTCCACGTTGTGGGCGATACCTTCTCCGTGATAAATTACCCGAGCTTTTTCCCGGCCAGCGTAATAAAAGTTCGTGACGATCTGCGTAGGCAGGAGGAGGACAACGCCTGCGCTGAGAGCCGAGAACACCAGCATAGCGGCGGTTCCGGGATCCCTGAGGCTGGCCCAACGAGCGTCAGCATGCCTGTATAGGACGACTATCCCGGCGATGGTAAAGATTGCAGCGATCAACAGCAGGCTCACGCGGGTACCAGTCGCTGGGATCAAAACCATGCCCCCAAGCAGTGCGCCTATGATGCCCCCCGCCGTGTTGGACGCGTAGACGTTGCCAATACCGCTGCCAACGGAGGCCAGCGCAGGCGTGCAGATCCTGGCTGCTACCGGAAACGCGGCCCCCATAAGGATTGTCGGGACTACGATGAGAAACGCAGATACGACGAATTGCGCCACCGTAGATGCTAAACCGAATTTGCCCCCGGACACCCCCGTGAGCAGCCAAAGCAGGTTACTGAAGACGAGCGGGACAAAGTAGACGAGGATACCTAGGAACGCCACATACAGACCTAGGCCCAACTCCAAAAAGCCAAACACGCGAAGTAGCGACCGTCTGCGATCGACTAGCCTCGAAATCCTGTTGCTGCCGAAGAAGATACCGAATAGGAAACACGACAGCATAATCGAGAACGAGAATACTGTGGCACTGAATGACTGCTCCAGAATGCGCATCCAGACGACCTCCAGGGCGAGCGCGGCAAGGCCGGAAAGTGCGATAGCGATTATGGCCACCCTCGCGGTCCCGCGCTCCGGCACTGTGCATGGCACAGTTGCGCCGATTCCTGGCCGTGCTCCATCGCCAACCCCGGCTGTTCCATCGCCGGAGCGCAGCCCGCCAAACGCTATAGCGGCGACTCCGACGAAGACATTCACGCCACAGGCCAGGGAAGTGGTGGCGCTCATACCCAAGGTTGGCAGAAGGACGAACCCAACCCCCAGTACGCCCGCCAGCGCTCCGCACGTGTTCAGGGAATAAAACAACGCGGACTGTCTGCCGATCTCGCCACTCCGCGCGAAGTGTTTCACGACCAAGGGTAAGGTGGCTCCCATCATGGCCGTCGGAACGACCAGCGTGACGGCTGCGATCAGGATTCGAAGGATGTGGTACCGCCACGGCGCGCTGTCAAAATACGCGCGGTAAATAACTTGGCGTTGGTGGGAGAACAGGTTTAGAAACCCGGGAAAAAGCAAGGCGTACAGCCCGATAGAGATTTCCAGCAGCCCGTACCAAACCAACGTCCGCTTGAGCCGGTCCGCATAACGCGCGGCCACCAGTCCACCCAAGCTGAGCCCCCCCATAAACGCGCTCAGCGTGAGCGCGGCGGAGTAGACATCGCTCCCAAAGAACAACGCCAAACGGCGCATCCAGACCACTTCATAGACTAACGATGAAAAGCCCGACAGGAAAAATGCTGCGCCCATGACAGGGAGCAGAGCAGATCGCCGGCGTTCTGTACTGGAAGGCCCCAACGGGAACATACTACTGATTCTGGCAGAACACGGTGGAAGGCCGCTGGCGCGGAGCTCGCAGCTCAGCACTGGCGGGGCTGTTGGAAATGCCCAGGCGGGACTGGGAGTCCAGCGCAGGCTGACAGCCTACCCACGAGTGCGCGGTGGAGACGGCGAGCCGCGCCTGGAATAAATTGCGTAGCGCCTTGGCGATTCCACAACACCCGGATGGGGCGTTCCGTTGGCCGGCACCGCGCCCAAAATCCTGGAGCGCGAATTGAACGCCGCGGGGCACGGCCGCTTCGAGGTGCTCAATGCCGGAGTGGGCAACTACAACACGGTGCAGGAGGTGGAGCATTACCTCACCATCGACCGCTCATTCCATCCCGACCTGGTGATCCTGGAGTATTTCATCAACGATGCCGAATCGGTGCCGCGCGAGCGGAGCGTCGGACTGCTGGGCCGCAGCTACCTGGCGGCGTTCGCGCTGTCGCACTTCGATGGCGCGTTGCGCGTGGCCGGCCTGCGCCCGCGCTGGCGGGAGTATTACGCCTCGCTCTATCGCGACGGCAGCCCCGGCCTGGAAGCTGCCAAGGACGCTGGGCCGGCTGGCAGCGGTGACCGCCCAAGATGGAACGGGCCTGCTGGTGGCGATCCTGCCGGAGCTGCATCGGATCAACGGCGAGTATCCGTTCGAAAAAGAGCAGCGGAAGATCGCCGATTACCTGGCGTCGCGCCGGATTCGGACCATCGACCTGCTCGGTTGCCTGCGCGGCCACGGACCGGAAACCGGTCTCTGGGTCACGCCCGCGGACGCGCACCCCAGCGTCAAAGCCAATGCGCTGATCGCGGGGTGCGTAGGCGCCGGCATTCCATCCCCGCGTTGATACCAGGCTGCGAGAGCCGCACCCTTATACGACGATCCGACCGTCCGCCGCAGCGTTTCACCCTTCGCCCGTCGGCAAGCTCGCAGGAAAACGGTGTTGTTACAATGAAGCTTGCCTAAAAGCCAATCGAGGCCATGGAGGGCCGCGGGCATGTANNTGGCGGCATCGATCGCGGCTGAGGTGTACCTTGCGCACCGTAGCGCGCCCCGCATGGCCTTGCCGTTTTACAACCGTTTGTATCCGTATGTGATGTTCCACCCGTACGAGAGCTACATCTGGGAGACGCGGGAGACTGCGGACATGTCTCACCGGAAGAACCGCATCTTCGTTTATACCAACGAAGACGGTTTCCGCGTCAGATCCGCCGGTTACAAGTTGCCGAAGGAGAAGCCCGCGGGGCAATTACGCATCGCGGTACTGGGCGCCTCGCAGGTGGAACTTGCGAGCACTTTCGAGACTACCATGCCAGGGTCGCTCGAGGCCGTGCTGCGCCGCCAATATCCTGGCCGGGATATCGAAGTGATCAACGCGGGAATCCAATCCTGTGTATCGCGGCAATCGATCGTCGAGTTGGAGGTCACGGTGGTCGATTACCACCCCGACATGGTGATCTTCTACGATGGCGGCAACGATCTTGGGTTGCCGCTGACCTACGAGTCGCGGCCGAACTTTCCTTACAATTTCCAGACCATGGAAGAAGCCTGGGACTTGTACCGGGAGGAGCACCGCGCGCCATTATGGCGTATCGCGCTGGGGCGCAGCTATCTGTACCGCGCCATCCGCGCGCGCCTGGAAGGCGGCAAGAAAAGGACGATCCCCACGGCTGACGATCCCCTGGCGGGGACCAATGCCGTGTCCCCGGACCGCATCATTTCCGACCACAACTTCGTGGCCGGCCACGTGGCCGCATATCTTTCCAACTGGCGGAAACTGGTGGAACTGTCGCGGGCGTATGGTTATCGTCCGGTGTGTGTGCTGATTCCGTCCAGTGCGGGGCTGGACGCCAATTACGCGGTTCCCAAGATGATGGAATGGTTTCACCTGGATCGTGAAACCGCGGTGAAATGGGTGAGGGCGTCCGATGTGCTGTACGACGAGGCCGGCGCGCAGATCGAGCGGCTGCGGCCGGTCTACCCGGAGGCTACGTTTCTGAATCTGTCGCACGATCTGACTCCGCCGGAAAAGTACTTCTGGGACTTGGCGCATATTTATGATGAAGCGAATATGATCGTGGCCGAGCGGATCTATCGGGAGATCCGGCCGGGGGTCGAGTCGGCGCTGGCGAAGACCGGGCATTTGCATTAGAGGCAGAAGCCCAAGGTTTGGGGGGGCGGGATTTATCCCGCGCGGGGCTTAAGCCCCGCACTTGGCAGAATCGATGGGCTGGGTTTCTGGAGGGTCCTGCGGCCGGGGGTCGAGTCGGCGCTGTCCTACGGCACCGGGGCTGGGCGGGTCTGGTGATCCGCTGCAGGCGTGGACGCCCGCCCCACTTCGCGGCCCAGCCGCAAATTCTGAAAATCTTTGCCGCCGATCGCGTAATACCAATCGGCGAAGCGGTCGTTGAGTTCGCGCGCGGTGCGCTCGCCTGCGCCAGCGTCGCCTCCGTAGGCCGCGGCTTTGGCGGCGTCGAAATGCACCATCACAAAAAGATTGCGGTTGTCCGAAGGCGCGCCGGACTTGGTATCGCCCGCGGTCACGTCGCCGAAGCGCAAGGAATACATCAGGCCGTTGTTGGTTTCCACCGTCATGTCGCCTTCGCTGGAGAAGACGCGGCCTTGGGGCGTGAAGAAGTAGCCTGCCTTCTGCAACGACAGCGCGGT
>PLGA01000382.1 GCA_003139735.1 Bryobacterales bacterium
GTAGATCCACTGCATCTCACCCGGATCGAAGAGCGTCAAGAACAGATAACGGATTGCGCCGACATTCTCGATATCGAAGACGAGCCGGTCCGCGGACGCCTCCGCAATGCGCATTCGATAGGTGGATGCGCCGGAGAGATTATCGGTCTGTTCCAGGTAGAATACCTTGCCCTGCGTCATCTCATCGACCGTGAAGTCCTGGCGGCGGCGACTTGGCTGCGGACCGGTCAAGGCATGGGCGCTCACGATCAATGTCTGCCACTGCTTGTGTGTCACCGACCAATAGCGCATGCCCGCGAGATCTGAAATTGCACCGATGCGGCTCAGCAAACCCTCAATTCCGCCGGTATAACGAAATCGCGCGGCGGTGGTTATCAACGTAGAGAATCCGGGCTCGGCCCAACCGGTGCACGCAGGCGGTATCCAGTTGCGGCCGAGATCGGAATCGTTCCAGAACTTCACCGTGGGCGAATCGTCCAGACTGGGATAGGGCGGAACAGGTTCCGCTCCGCAGGGGGGTTGCGGCCGCGGTTGCGTATAAGCGGCCGCCTGACAGAGCAGCATCAGCGAAAATGCAGTCCTGATCATTATTACTCGAACTCGCAGTTACCGCCAGTGCCCCTCTACCATCACCCAGCCGTCCCTTTGGTGGACCCAGCGATGCGCTACCCAGCGCTGTCCCGGCCGTGGAGGCTGTTCCCACCGTCCCGCGTTCCACGCGTAGCCATTGCCGTCCCATCGCTGATAGCCGGAAATCCACACATGGTGACGGCTGGGCGGCGGTGGGCGCCTCTCGACTAAGACACGCGGTGGCGCAATGCGTACTACGATGCCGGCAGCCGCGCCGCTGAAGGCCAACGCGCCCGCGAAAATCAACCCGATCAAGCGTTTCGAAACCATCGCACACTCTCCTCTATTAAGCATGAATTGCGAACCAACTTCGCAGTGCACGCAGGTGGCCGCGGGCAAGAAACAAGAACTCATGCAATGTTTCAGCCCGACGGGCTTCGGACACGCAAAACTTGCGGGTCCAACGGCAAAACCTGCACTTCCACGCAGTTCACCAAGCCGGCTTTTCTGCCAAAGCGCACTTCAGCGGCGGCCCCCAACGTGCTCCGGTGGCGCTGAACTGAGGTACAACCACTTTGAATACAACTACGATTACCAAGTGGCCGGCGTTGCTGGCCATAGTCGCCGCCGGACTTCTGGCGGGGTGCTCGCAAACCACAAAGGCGCCCGACGTCTCGAGCGACGTCCGCAAGGCGCTGGATCAAGCCGGCCTGAAGAACGTCTCCGTCCAACAGGATCGCGACAAGGGCGTTGTCACTCTGGGCGGACACGTCGCTGGCGACGCCGATAAGACTCAAGCGGAGAATATTGCAAGATCCGCCGCGGGCGCGCAAGTTGTGTCGGACCAGATTGCGGTCATCCCGGTGGGCGACGAAAGCAATGCCCGGACGATGAATTCGGATCTGGACAAAGGCATCGAGCAGAACTTGGATGCTGCGCTCATCCAAAGTAAGCTGCGCGATGGCGTTGAGTTCGCGGTCAAGAACCACGTCGTGACGCTGACTGGCCAAGTCAACTCTCAATCCAAGCGCCGGGCGGTCGAAAGCGTCGCGGCTGCCGTTCCCAACGTTCAGCAGGTGGTGAACGAATTGCAAGTTAAAAATCAGAAGGCAACCTCATCGGATTGAAGACGTCGACAACCAGGAGAGAACGAACATGACGAAACCAAGTACGAACGACGAAGTGAAGGGCACCGTCCACCAAGTGAAGGGCGCGGTCAAGGAAGCGGCGGGCCGAGTCGCCAAGAACCCGGATTTGGAGGCTGAAGGCACAGCCGAAAAGACAGGCGGTAAGGTCCAAAAGAAAATAGGCCAGATTGAAAGAGTCTTCGAGAAATAGAGGAAAGGCGGATCGACACGATGCTGATACTACTGATACTCTTGCTGTTGCTCTTGGGCGGTGGCGGCGGATACTACGGTCACAGCCGTTGGGGTTATGGCGGGGGCGCGGGCGTGGGGCTGGGAACCATCTTGATCATTTTGCTCTTGGTCTACGCGTTTGGCATGTTCCGTTAGCGGAACGGTCGAAGAGCGGCCTGTCGGGGGGCGATGAGCAGCGATGCGCGCCATGCCCATAAAACACGATCTGCCGGCAGCGGGGATCGCGACAAGTCCCAAGCTCGGGGGCGGCGCCGGGACCATTGTCCTGTTCGGGACAATCGCCGCCCTGTATTTTGCGCGTGAGATTCTAGTCCCCTTCGCATTCGCTCTCACCGTGACGTTCATCTTGACTCCGGTGGTAGCCTTTCTCCAGAGGCTGCACATCGGGCGGATCGGTTCCGTCTTCGTCACGGCGCTGGTGTCGATCGCGGTAGCCGGCGGCATCGGCTGGATCATCGTGAACCAGTTTGTCGACGTCGCCAATCAGCTCCCCTTGTACAGCCAGAATATCAAGGCCAAGATCGACGCGTTTCACCTCCCGGCAACGGGGCAGCTCAGCCACGCCTCTAAGAGCGTGCAGGATGTGGTGCGGGAACTGACCAGCCCCGTTGCGCCGCCTGCGCCGCCTGCGCCGCCTCAACATGGCCAGAGCCGGAAGCAAACGAATGCGCCGGCCGTGCCCGCGCCTCCAACCCCCGTCAGCGTAGTGCCACCCGCGGTGAGCGGATGGGCGAAACTTCGTAACCTGGGACCGTCCATTCTTGCCCCTCTCGGACAGGCCGGAATTGTCGTCATTTTTGCGGTGTTCATGCTGTTGAAGAGAGAGGACCTGAGGAACCGCCTTCTGCGGCTGGCCGGCCTCGGCCAGTTGAACCGTTCGACGCAGGCGCTCGACGACGCGTCGGGCCGCGTCAGCCGATACATGCTGGCGCAGTTCCTGGTCAATGCAAGCTTTGGAGCGCTGTTCGGATTCGGTGTCTTCCTGATTGGCGTGCCCAGTCCAGCGTTATGGGGAGTGGTCGCCGGCCTCTTGCGGATTGTGCCGTACGTGGGAACTCCCGTTTCCGCGATTTTTCCGATCGCACTTTCATTGGCGGTTTTCGACGGGTGGCTCCAGCCTCTGCTCGTGTTCCTGCTTGTGGCGGGCCTCGAACTCATCGTCGGTAATTTCGTCGAACCCTGGCTCTACGGCTCCTATGTGGGAATTTCTTCCCTGGCGCTGCTTGTAAGCGCCGTCTTTTGGACCGTTCTGTGGGGACCCGCGGGCCTGATTCTGTCTACGCCGCTGACGGTCTGCCTGGTGGTTCTGGGACGCCACATTCCCCAATTCTCCTTCCTGCACATCCTGCTGGGAGACGAACCAGTTCTGGCGGCCGAAGCGCAGATCTATCAGCGCTTGCTGGCGATGGACCAACTCGAGGTGCAGACCATCGTCGGCCGCGCGCTGAAGGATAAGTCGCTGGTCGAGTTGTACGACTCGGTGCTCATCCCGGCTCTGAACATGGCAGAACAGGACCGGCACAAGGGCGCCATCGACACAGCCAGGGAAGAGTTCCTCTTTCTCAGCATTCATGAAATGATCGTCGAGTTTTCCGAGTATCAACCACTGCCGGACGTCGCGGAGCGTCCCAACGCCAGGATACTTTGTCTTCCAGCGCACGATCGGGCCGATGAGGTCACGGGCGCGATGCTGGCTCAGATCCTGGATCGGAACGGGTTCGCGACTCTGTCCTTCTCCATCGACGGGTCTTCTCCCAATGAATGGCTCGCACTGATTGAAGCCGGGCCGAGCGATGTAGTTTGCATCTCGGCGCTGCCTCCTTACGCGTTCGCGCCGGCGCGCGATATGTGCAAGCAGATTCGGGAGCGATTTCCAAAACTCAAAGTGGTGGTTTGCGTCTGGGGATTCAGCGGCGACACGACCAAAGCCAAGGCCCGCTTCGACCGAACCCAGCCCGATCGCTTGTCCACCAGCATCGCGGAGGCCGTGCAACATGTTGAGGAACTGCTTCAGCCCATGCATACCGACGCCCCGGAAGCTCCGGAAAGTTCACCACCATCCCTGGCGGCTCCTGCAAATCGTGCCTAAGAGCGCAGGCGAAATTCCGCAGCCCGGCATTGGTTGTAACGGGATTGGCCGGCAAAAAGTGGTTGTGACCGAAACGCGGCAAGCCTCGAAGCGCCGTCAGGCGGCTCCGTGGGCTGGGAGCAAATCCTTGATCGCCTTGCCGATCTCCATGAATTGATCAAGACCGGAGGGTTTGGTGATGAACTGGCAGACTCCAAGGTCCTTGAGCAAAGCCTCGTCCCGCCGGGACTGGGAAGAACTCCACACGCAGACGGGAACGCCGGCGAGGTAGTTGGCGCTTCGGATCTCGCGCAGAATGTCTTCGCCGGTATACCTGGACAGATGCAAGTCCACCAAGATCAGGTCCGGAACGGCCGCGTCCGTGTAAGCCCCTTGCCGGCGGATAAACGCGAGGGCTTGGCCCCCGGTCGCCAGATGGACCAGTTCAAATCGAAGATCCTGCTTCTTCAGCGCCAGATCGAGAAGGAAGACATCGGAGCGGTTGTCTTCAATGACCAGGATTCGGGCCGCGGATCCCGTCGTCGCGGGTTTCAAAGTCGGCTCCACATCGCTCTCCCTCATTCCACACTCGACCTCGTCAGCGTTGGCGATGACACTTGCAGCGCCTTTGCGGACTGCGACCGGCGGTCCTCAAGAAGCGCCCTCCACGGCAAGCGTTGGTTGCGGTGGAGGGCAGCCTACAAGGGTATTTCGCGAATCGACTAATGCTCAGCAACCCGGCGGCCATTTGGCGGGTCGGCCCCTGAGGGTCCGGGAAACGCCGCCAAGCTCCGTGCCTGCCCATGAAGTGGGGTTGAAGGCCCGCTGAACGCCTCGAAGCGCTGCGAACTGTGCACCTCGCTTAGCAAGTCTTGCACTTACGCTTGGTGTCCCGCGCCGCACGTCCGCAACGCCGGCTTGGCGGCTCATGGCCGTTCGCGTGCATATCCGATAGCGACATTTACGAGATCATTACGATGCAGTGCGTTCGAGCCACTCGCCCCAGGCGTGGAATCCAGAGATGAGAGCGGAGATTCCGAGTTGACAGACGACTTAAGCAAGCCCTCAGTCATCGGCCCCGACCATCAAATCGCGGCTCCTGCCCGTCCCCGGCATAAGATTGCGTGGATCGTCTTCTGGAGTCTCTTGCTGCTGGCTCTTGTACTGGCGTTCTTGCTGATCTTACGCCACCATGAGGCGGCCAAGAAAGCGGCGGCAGCGGCGGCGCGGCCCGTGCCGGGGATCAGCGTGACGAGCGTGACGGCCCAAAAGGGCAGCATCGGCGTTTATCTCGACTCAATCGGTACAGTGACCCCGGTCTATACCGTTTCGATTACGAGCGAGGTGACGGGGCTGATCGTAACCGTGCATTACCAGGAGGGTCAACTCGTACAGAAGGGCGATCCGCTGGTGGATATCGATGCGCGTCCTT
Source organism: Bryobacterales bacterium (assembly GCA_003139735.1). Classification (GTDB taxonomy): domain Bacteria; phylum Acidobacteriota; class Terriglobia; order Bryobacterales; family Bryobacteraceae; genus BOG-224. The sequence continues at coordinate 5,450 of PLGA01000382.1, forward strand.
ACAGCGCTACGCTTTTGCAGGCGCAAGGGGCGCTGGAAAGGGACGAAGGCGTGCTCGCGCAGGCGCAGATGGACGTGGAACGCTACCGCACCGCGCGCGAACGCAACGCCATTGCACAGCAGGTTCTGGACGACCAGGAAAAGCTTGTGCTCCAGGACGAAGGCACTGTCAAGAACGACCGGGGAATGGTGCAATACGACCAGGTTCAAGTCGACTTTTGCCACATCACCGCTCCGATCGCCGGCCGGGTGGGTTTGCGGCTGGTGGATCCGGGCAACGTCGTGCAGTCCGCCGGAACGGCGACCCTCGCGGTCATTACGCAGTTGGATCCCACCACCGTCATTTTCACAATACCGCAAGACAGTCTGGGCCAGGTTCAAGCTCGCCTGGCGAAGGGCGCGCAGCTTCCCGTCGATGCCTTCGACCGCACCGCGCAGAAGAAGATTACAAGCGGGACGCTGTTGACGCTCGACAACCAAATCGACACGACAACCGCAACGGTGAAAGGCCGGGCGATCTTCGACAACAAGAACGACGCACTATTTCCGAACCAGTTTGTAAACACCCGGCTGCTGGTAAACACGCTGCAGGGAGTGACATTGATTCCGGCATCGGCCGTACAGCAGAATGGCCAGGCATCGTTCGTGTACGTGATCCAAAGCGATTTCGCCCATATGCGGAGCGTCAAGCCGGGAGTCACGGACGGAGGTTTGATGCAGGTTGCCGGCATCAATCCTGGAGACGTGGTCGCCAACGGCAGCTTCGATAAGTTGCAGGACAACGCCAAGGTCGCCGTCTCGAACGCGCCCGTCCCGGCCGCCGCGGGCGGGAGCAAGGCGCAGTGAGCCCATCGCGTCCCTTTATTCAGCGGCCGGTCGCCACCTCTTTGTTGATGGCCGCAATCCTCCTGGTCGGCCTGGTTGGCTACACGCAACTGCCTGTTTCCGCATTGCCGGAAGTCGATTATCCGACCATTCAGGTACTCACCTTTTATCCTGGAGCAAGCCCCACGGTGATGTCGACGACCGTTACGGCCCCGCTGGAGCGCCAATTCGGCGAACTGCAGGGATTGAGCCAGATGACGTCGACCAG
>PLGA01000015.1 GCA_003139735.1 Bryobacterales bacterium
CTCGACCGTGGAATGACGAAATCGACCGACAATGCGTCGGCGACGTCGTCCTCCATGATCTTGAAGCTGCCTTTGGCCTGTGTGTTTTCGAAGGACATCCGGAACTGGTAGAAGTGACGGTCGGCCAAATGAAGACGCTCGAAGCAGGAGCGCCGGATCCAGCCGCGGCAATCATTCGTACCCAGCTCGTGGTCCCGTACAACGACGACNNATCTCGATGCACACCTTGCAGGGTGAGACGAGGATTCCGAAGTACGTCATCGCGGCTTCCGGCCAGAATCGGAAGCGCTGGGCGATCGTCTTGGCGTGCGCGGCGTCCACGGCATAGTACTTGCCGTTTTTCGCGGACGCCGAAGCGCCTACGAGGCTGTATTCCACGCCGTCGCATACCGAACAACCGCGAGCGCGAAGAACAGCCCTGCCACCGTTGGCATGATCACGTTGCCCATCCAATTCGTCAAATGCGTGATTCCGTTCAAGAAGCTCATAAGCCAACAGCCTCACATCATCGAAACGACCAGTTGCCACAGCGCGGACACCGTCAGGAACCCAGCCGCGCAGCAGACGAGCCGCATCGCGGGCTTGCCAAACGCAAAGTTCAAAACGGCGCCAATAATCGCCAGCCCGGCGGCCACAGGAAGAATACGGCTCGCCGTGTACGTCCAGAGGCCGGCGAGCACGTCTGCCGGCGCGAATTTCGTTCCCGAGTTCCACCCTTGCAGGAGAGCCTGGGTGCCTGCGATGGACAAAAGAAACATTGCGCCGAGAATCGGGTAGAGTGGCGACCGCCCCTCGGCAAGGTCGACCACCCCACGAAGCACGAACCACGCCGCCACCACCGGCGCGAAATAGCCCACCAGGAACTGATTGACGAAATTGGTAACGTCCACCTGGAACACATTCAGCAACGCCGTGCCCCCGCCGGCGGTGATGGGTACAGGCATCCCGAAGCCGGAGAACCAGCTCAGGATCTGCGGCAGCGTCAGCATGATCGCCGCCCAGAACATCCACAGGCCGAATCTTCCGTTTTGAAGGGCCGACCCGTGGTTTCGAAGCGATAGGCCTGCGAGCACCAGCGCCACCAGCGCCGCGACCGGTGCCAAGCCGAGCAACAAGCCGATTCCGTCGTCAATCAAGTTCATCCCAAGTCACCTCGAAAATTGACGGGCGGATGGAGGACCGCTGCGCCACCCGCCCCGCCATCCTGATCGCGCCTAGGCGCCGGCGCTGCCCTGCGCGATCCAGAACTCCAGCAACCGGGTCAGACCCGACACGGCCAGGAGTCCGAGCGCCGTCCCAATCCAGCGGACGCACCCCCGGCCGCTGGCATAGGAGACAATGGCGCCGACCACGGCTATGCCGGCGCCCACGGGAGCCATGACGTTGCCAACCCAGTTAACCAAGTTCAGAAACGCGCCTTCCGGCTGCGCCCCGGTTTCGCCTTGAACCGCGACGTTCGACTTGCGGCGCCGCTCCGAGATTCTGAGCGAGAGCCACGGATTGGCATACCACCAGAAGGCAGATTGCCAGGACCACGGCCACCATGCGTACATCCTTCATTTCGAGACCTCCATCGGGATTCCGCCCCTCGCCACCGCCGCGGCCCGTTTCCCAACATCGCCGACCACGGATCGCAACTCGGGGCTTGCGAGAATCCTACGGCAGGATCTGTAAAGCTCCAAAAAAGGCGGGGGCACGCTCGCGACCGGCTGCGCTACTGCGGCCTCCCGCTGCCAGACTGGTTGGCCGAGGCGAACCACGCCAATCGAACCGGGCCACACACGGGCGGACGGGGAAGGGTCTCGCGATTACACTACAATTTTGGCTTCGGATGGCGCGCCGATGGACGCAGGAGGAGGTGGGCATATGCTGGCTTCGGAAAAGGACCGCTTAGCTGCTGAGGTGGCGAGACGATATTCGGCTTTCGAGGAAGCGCTCTTCGGGGACAAACAGAAATACCCCCTCCAGGAGTTTAAGGCGTTTTGGGAAGCCGGCAAGCGCTACGCTGAACTGACCAAGTCCGACCCCTTTATCCACAAAAGCGTAGCCAACGCCGTTCACGTCCTGACCGATATCGTGGGGGCAGGACGGAAGCGGATTCCAGCTCAGGTTCCTCAGGACGCCGAGCGGTTGGTGTGCCTCATCTTCAGCGGATACGACCCGTACTTCGAGGGGGACGAGCCGCCGGGGCTGTGAACTGGGGGCTTCCATTTTGGCGACGACACCAGCGAAATATGTAGTTTCTCAAATTCCCACTTCAGGTCCATCGACGTTTTGGGACGGCACCGACGCCACAGGCGACTTGGCGCACACGTCGCTCAACGCCTTTATCTTGACGTCGAATCGCTGTATGCTTAGGTCGTGAAGCGGATGGCCATCGTAGCGTTCACCATAACGCTGGCGACGGGATTCCGCAGCTACGAAGCGGAGCGTACCGGACACGGATCTTCGATCTTGGCGGACGTTCCCGGCGCGGTGGTTCAGGAACTGCGAAGTCGCGGCTGCCAGATCCCGGCAAAAGCGCCAAGAAACATCATCAAAGGTGAGTTCCTCAAGCTTGGTCTGACAGACTGGGCTGCGTTGTGTTCAACGAAGAAGGGTACGAGCCTCTTGGTGTTCCCAGGTGGATCGAGGGAACAAGTTGCGGTACTTGAGACACACGCGAGAGGTTTTTCGAAGTGGTCGATTGCTACGACCGAACAAGAGGCGTTGAAGGCATTGAAGGCGTCATGGGGTTGGAGAGGACCAGATTCAACTCCCAGTATTGCTATTCTGGGAAGTGGCGGAAACGCAGTCGAGACTCTGGATACAAGGAGGCCAACATGAGGCGTTTGTTCGCGCTGCTGACGTTGCTTGGCGCGTCGATTGCTTTCGGACAGAACGCGGGCCCGGCGCCGACACCCGGTCAGGTGCCTGACGAATCGGTGCTGCCGCAGTGGAAGGCGACGTTTCCGATTCTCTTCGAGGCCCGCCAAACGTTAGGACTTATCGGAAG
>PLGA01000128.1 GCA_003139735.1 Bryobacterales bacterium
GGCGCGGAGATCCTGATTCTGTTCGAAGCCGAATCGGACCCGGCGGGTCTAAAGGACGCGGTTACCGATCTCGCCCGCCGTCTGTGGGACGCGGGAGTGCGTCCGCTCCACGCCGTTCGCACCATCGCCGAATGCCTGGACGGCAACGAGCAGAATCTCGAACTCCTTACCAGCTTGTTGGACCACCGGCTCCTGGCCGGGGACGCCGCGGTTTACTCGAAGCTCGAAAGCCGGCTGCCGGGGGGACTGGCGAGGCATTCTCCCAAGCTGACGCAGCGCCTCTGCCGGCTGGCGCGCGCGCGTCANNTCGTTCCGGGACACCTACCGGCAGGCATGGCCCGATATCATGGACTCTCCCGGCGGCCTGCGCGACGTGCGGCTGGTCGACCGGCTCTACCGGCTCAATCCGGAACATAAACAGGATGACCCCAGCCTGGACGAGGCTCGCCGGCTTCTCTGGCAGGCCCGCTGCTTCCTGCACTACCGCTCCGGCGGCGATCGCAACGCGCTCGATCCGGAGGCGCAGGAGAGCATGGCCGGGCAGCCTTTCGCCAACCCGGGTTCGCGGCAGCTTTGGATGCGCCAGTACTATCGCCACGCGCGGGCGGTATTCAACCAGGCGCGTCATGCGCTCGACGCCTGCGAGAAGAGCGACAGCTCGCTGCTCGACAACTTCCGCGGCTACCGGGCGCGGTTCTCGAACGCCGAGTTCACGGTTTCCCGAGAGCGTTTGTACTTGCGCCATCCGGCGCAGCTTGAGACCGACCCGATGATGGCGATGCGCATGCTTGAGCACATCGCCCGTCACGGCGTTTCCGCGGCGGCCGAAACCGAGCGGAGGCTCGAAGCGGACGGGCCGGCCTTTGCCGCGTGGTGCGCCGAGCCGCGCCCCTTGTGGTCTGCCATCAAGAACGTCCTGTCGCTGCCGCACGCCTCTCTGGCGCTGCGGACGCTGGCCGGCGCGGGGCTGATGACGGCCATTTTTCCGGAGTGGGCCGGCGTGGAGGATCTGCCCGCGGTCGATTCCACGCACCAGTACACGGCCGAAGAGGAAACCCTGATTGCGGTCGAGCACCTGGTGGAATTGCGCTCGGCGGCCGGTCCCGTGGCGCGGCGGTTCGCGGAATTGGCGGCCGAGATCGATAGCCCGGCGCCGGTGGCTTTTGCGCTGCTCTTTCACGGGGCGGGATTGGGGGCGGAAGCGGCTCGCGCGGCCATGGCCCGCATCGAGATGCCGCCCGAAGAGCGCGCCGGCGTCGATTTTCTGATCGAGAACCAGCGCGAGTTCAGCGCCGTAATCGGCGGCCGGGACCTGGACGACCCCGCCACTGCCCGCCTGCTGGCCGGACGCGTCGGCGCCGTCGAGCGGCTCCGAATGCTTGCCGTAATGACCTACGCCGGCCTGGCGGCGTCCAATCCGGACGAGATGTCTCCCTGGAGGCTGGAGCAGTTCTGGCGCGCCTATGACGCTACCCGGCAAGAGTTGACCCGCGAGCTGGAAACCGACCGCATCCAGGAAGTGCCCACCGGCATGGCCGGGCACGCGGATTTCGTCAGAGGATTCCCGGCGCGGTACCTTCGGGCCCACCCGGCCGCCGAAATCGAGGCGCACCTGCGCCTGTTCGATCTGAGCCGGCCGACCGGCGTCGCCGTGCAACTCGATCCGCTCGAAGGCGTATACCGGCTGGTGGTGGTAGCGCGCGACAGGCCGTATCTGTTCGCGTCGTTCGCCGGGGCGATCTCAAGCTTCGGTCTGGATATTCTGAAGGCGGAGGCATTCGCCAACTCGAAGGGCGTGATTCTGGATACCTTCGTTTTCGCCGACCCGAAGCGCGCGCTCCAGCTCAACCCGTCTGAAATCGAACGGCTGACCGACCTCATACGCCGCGTAGCCCTGGGCCGGACCGATGCGCAGCGTCTCATGCGCAACCGGCCGCGCCCGGAGCCGCGGAAAGGCGCAACGCTTCCCCAGGTGCGCTTCGATTCCGAGGCGTGCGACACGGCCACGCTGGTCGAGATTGTAACCGAAGACCGGCCTGGATTATTGTATTCTCTAGCAATGGCGTTCTCCTCGAACAACTGCAACATAGACGTCGTGCTGATCGACACCCAGCACCGCCAGGCCATCGATGTCTTCTACGTGGCGTACGAGGGCCGCAAGCTGACGCCCGACCTGCAAGCCAGACTCGAGGAGAAGCTGGTCGCGGCGTGCTGAACAAAAGCCATTTTATCGGGCCCATAGAAAAAAGTGAGTTCCATTCCCTGTTTGCAGGGAATTACGATTAACGATTTGGAGGATGGATGAATTCGAAAGAAGTCTTAGAATTTGCTAAGAAGAACGATGCCAAGCAGCTCGATCTGAGGTTCACCGACATTCCGGGCCTGCAGCATCACGTTTCCTACCCCATAGCCGAAGTCGGAGAGAGCAGTTTCGAGGAAGGCTTCGGGATGGATGGATCGAGTATCCGCGGCTGGGCGGCGATCCATGAGAGCGACATGCTATTGATCCCCGACCCGAGCACCGCCATCATGGACCCGTTCGCCAAGACGCCCACCCTGGTGATGATCGGGAACGCCAAGGACCCCATCACCAAGCAGCGCTACGAGCGCGACCCGCGCTGGATCGCCACCAAGGCGGAGATGTACCTGCAGAACAGCGGCGTGGCGGACGCGGCGTACTTCGGGGCCGAAGCCGAGTTCTTCATTTTCGATAACGTCAGCTTCGACCAGAACCAGCACTGCGGCTTTTACTACATAGACGCCGAGGAAGGGCGCTGGAACTCGGGGCGCCTGGAGAACAACCTGGGCTACCGTCCGCGTTACAAGGAAGGCTACTTCCCGGTGCCGCCGACTGACCATTACCAGGACCTGCGCAGCGAGATGGTGCAGACCATCCGTCCCGAGTTCCAGCGTCCTCCCTCGGCGTCCACGTAATAGAAGCCGCAGTGCTGACGTTAGCCGACCTCGCACGGTTCGCATCCCAAGGGCCAGGTTCCCCACGTGTTCACAGATCCACCCAGCACACCATTTCTGTGCTCCAATGTGTCTGGAGCGCCATGTTCGACCTCTACAAGCTGGGCTGGCAGAGGTTCCAGCAGTTGTGCCTAACGATCTGCCGCGAGATTCTCGGCCAGACCGTCCAGTCCTTTCTAGACTCCAAAGACGGCGGACGTGATGGGGCCTTCTCTGGCACGTGGCAACCGCGAAAAGGCCCGGCATTTTGCGGCGAGTTCGTTATCCAGTGCAAATTCACCGCTAATCCGGGCCGCCATCTGAAGTTGTCCAACCTTGGAGAGGAAATTCAGAAGGCAAAGCGGCTTGCGCAAAGAGGTCGCTGTGACTGTTACCTGCTGATGACAAACGCGGGCATTTCGGGCTCAACTGCCGAGCGAGTCGAAGGCGCTCTCAGGGAGGTCGGCGTTACGCATGCACTCTGCCTCGGAAGCGACTGGATCAGTGCGCAACTGGCGGAGAATCAGCGCCTCCGAATGCTTGTTCCGCACGTGTACGGCCTCGGAGACCTCGGCCAGATACTGGACGCCAGGGCGTATCAACAGGCGCAAAAGCTCCTGGCATCCCTGCACGACGATCTCGCGAAGGTTGTCCTGACGAAGAGCTACGGGAGGGCAGCGCGCGCACTCCACAAGCATGGGTTCGTTTTGTTACTCGGCGAACCCGCGTCCGGCAAGACCACGATAGCGGCGATGCTGGCGATGGTCGCAATCGACGGGTGGCAGGCGCAGGTCCTAAAGCTGGACGACCCCCAGACCGTGGTTGACCATTGGAATCCCAACGAGAAGTCACAGTTCTTTTGGATTGACGACGCTTTCGGAGCGACTCAGTACGACTCGGCACTCGCATGGGGCTGGAACCGCAGGTTCGCGCAGGTAAGGGCCGCCATGACGAATGGCGCCAGAATCGTGATGACATCGCGAGACTATATTTACAACCGGGCCCGGCGTGATCTTAAAGAGACGGCTTTTCCACTGCTGAAAGAGAGTCAAGTAGTAATCGATGTCCATCAACTGACAATCGAAGAAAAACGGCAGATCCTGTACAATCACATGCGCCTTGGAGGTCAGCCCAAAGCATTCCGCTCCGCGATCAAGACCCACTTGGAAGGTGTCGCCACCAATTCAGAATTTGTGCCTGAGATCGCGCGCCGCCTCGGCGACCCGATTTTCACTTCCGGTCTGAAGGTGGATGAGTGGCACCTCGCGCAGTTCGTGGAGAAGAAAGAGCAGTTCCTGAAGGAGGTGCTCCTTAACCTCGACGCGGATAGCAAGGCAGCGTTGGCGCTGATCCTCATGCGCAACGGAGCGCTCGTCAGCCCAGCGGAACTTCGATCAGGCGAGGCAACGGCGCTCCAGCGAATGGGCAGCGACCTCGGCAGGGTCACCGTCGCTCTTTCGGCCCTCAAGGACAGCCTGGTCCGCTATGCGGTAGAAGAGGGTCAAGGAGACTGGCGTTTCAAGCACCCAACGGTCGGTGAGGCTTTCTCCGCCATACTTCTGGAAGACCCAGAGCTGATGGGGATCTACCTTCACTCTGCCCCGATCGAGAAACTGATACTCCAGGTTACCTGTGGAGACGTGGGCCTAGAGCACGCCGTCATCGTTCCGAGGCCGTATTTTGCAATGATCCGACGGCGACTGTCGGACCCGGCGAATACGGCAATTCGGAGGGGTCAGTACTACTCCTGGAATGATGCGAAAACCAGGTTTCTTGCGCGAAGGTGTGACCGAGAGTTCTTGGAAGGGTATTTGGCCCAGAGTCCGGAGATATTGGAGAGTATCAACGAACCGGGGCTAACGCTTGGAGCCGATGACGACGTGGAACTCGCGGTGCGCCTGTTCCGGGAGGGCCTGTTGCCAGAAGACAACAGGAAAGCCTTTGTCGACTCGGTTGTGGAGTACGCGGTTGACGGGGAGGACGGCTACGCCCTGCGAGACCGCAGCATTCGGAAGATGTTCCGTCCCAGCGAATGGAAGCACTTTGCGGAGCGCCTGCGGCTCGAGCTGGTCCCGAACCTCGCGAGAGCGAGGAGGTACTGGGAATCTAATCACGATCGCAGAGACGACCCGGAAGAGTACATGGACGAGTTCAAGAGCATACTGGATTCGTTGGAGGGTCTCTTCCCGTCCGACCCTGCCACCTTACGGGAGGTCGGCTGGCAGCGGAATGCCATGGACGAATGGATAGCGGAACGTCATTCAGAGCCAGACGAAAATGAGAGCCGGCCCCCGAGACTTCCCACGCAGCGGGCGGATGATCCTAAGGGTTCCCAAGTCAGAAGCATCTTCGACGACGTTGACGCTTAATTCGGCCGCCCCCGGACGCCGGCACAGCCATGGTCACGGGTAAGCTCCCGCGGTCGCGGCTCAGCTTCCACCGAGCCGCGGCCGTCAGGG
>PLGA01000246.1 GCA_003139735.1 Bryobacterales bacterium
AGCCCAGCGCGTAAGCGCTGGGAACAGGGTGAGTTCCGCGAAGCCCCGTAGGGGCGGAAGTGCTACGTCCGGCCTTCCCAATCGGCGCGGGTGGTATAGAAGAGCAGGGCGTTAGCACATCGTGTGCGTTTTCGCGTTATCGTATTCGTTGGATATTTAGGGAGAGTAGAAACGATGAGGACAAGTTCATCGGGTTCCGGCCGCGCAATGGCTCGAGTGGCTGCTGGCTTCTTCTTCGCGCTGCTTCCGCTCCTCGCTCAGTTGCCGGTCAAGCTCGTTATACCGGATTCCATTGGAGTGAATATCCACTTCACCAACCCCGCCGCGGGCGAAGCGAAGATGCTGGCAGACGCCGGCTTTAAATGGATCCGCATGGATTTTGCCTGGGGATCCACCGAGCGGGAAAAAGGGGTCTACGACTTCTCCCGCTACGACCAGTTGAACACCGCGCTCCGTCCATACGGCATCCGCGGCATCTTCATCCTGGATTATTCCAACCGGCTCTACGACGAGGGTGTTTCGCCTTACACCGAAGCGGGCCGCCAGGCATTCGCGCAATGGTCCGCCGCCGCCGTTCGCCATTTCAAGGGCCAGGGCATTCTCTGGGAGATGTACAACGAGCCGAATATCGGGTTCTGGAAGCCTAAGCCCAATGCCCACGATTACGCCCTGCTCGCGCTGGCGGTTGGAAAGGCCCTGCGCGAAGCCGCGCCGGACGAGATTTACATCGGCCCCGCAACCTCCAGGGTGGACCTGCCGTTCATCGAGGAGAGCTTTCGCGTGGGGATGCTCGAATACTGGTCCGCGGTCAGCGTTCACCCCTACCGTTTGACCCCTCCGGAAAACACAACCGAGGATTACGCCGCCCTGCGCGCCTTGATTGCCAAATACGCTCCCGGCAAGAGCATCCCGATTATTTCGGGTGAGTGGGGCTACTCCGCGCTGCCCGGGCAGCACGCTCCCTGGAAAGTCCTCGATGAAGATTCGCAGGGTAAGTATGTGGCGCGGGAGTTTCTGGGTAACATCGCCAACGGCGTCCCCCTGTCCATCTGGTACGACTGGCACGACGACGGCGCGCCCGTCGCCGCCGGCCAGCGCGACGATTCCGAGCACCATTTCGGGGTCGTGAAATTCGCCTATTACGCCGGCCGTGACCCTGTGTACGACCCCAAGCCGGGGTTCACCGCCACCAAGACCCTGACAACCGTGTTGAATGGATTCACCTTCGAAAAGCGGCTGGACGCGGGGAAGCCGGACGACTATGTGCTGGTCTTCCGAAAAGGTAAGCAAATCGGGGTTGCGGCGTGGACTTTGTCCGCGGATCCGCACCACGCGCAGGTTCCGGTCGAGCGCGGCCGCTATAAGGCCGTCTCGTATTTGGGGAAGGACCTGGGGTCTTTGACCGCCGGCGGAAAAGGGCTGGACCTCGACCTCAGCGACGGTCCGCAATATCTTGTGAAGTGAGTCTGGAGAAACTTATGAAGCGCATTCGAACGCTGATTCTTACCGTCCTGCTGGCCGCGCCCGTGTTTGGGCAGAGTGCCGGCAACCCCCTGGTGGGTCGTTGGGATTTCAATATGACTGCGCCGCGCGCGGGCGCGGTTTGGCTGGGCGTGACGGAGAAGGCCGGCGCTTTCGATGTGTGGTACCAGCCTTCCGGCGGCAACGTCTATCAGGTGAAGGATTTCAAGGTGCAGGGTTCGCACATTTCCATCGTGATGAATCCCGCCGCGGACGATCGGCCGGCCATGACGTGGGAACTCGACGCCGCAGGCGACAAAATAACCGGCGTCCAGAAGCGCGGCGATAACACCGTTCCCTTGGCTGGGGTGCGCTCGCCGGAATTGAAACGCAGCGCTCCGCGCGCCTGGACCAAGCCCGAGGCTCTCTTCAACGGCAAGAATCTGGACGGCTGGGAGCCCATCGGCAACCCGGCCAACAGCCATTGGGTGGTGAAAGACGGCCTGATGGTCAATGAGGAACACGGCGCGAATCTGAAATCGGTCCGCAAGTTCGACGATTTCAAGGTCCACTTCGAGGTCAACTGCCCGGATGGCGGCAACAGCGGCTTCTATCTGCGCGGCCGCTATGAAGTCCAGGTGGAATACGAGCCTCTCACCAGCAATCCGCCGGAGCGCCGTATCGGGTCCATCTACGGCCGGATCACGCCCAAGGACATGCCGCGCACGCCGGGCAAGTGGGAGACGTTCGATGTCACGCTGGTGGGCCGCACCGTCACCATCATGCGCAACGGCGTCCTCACCGTCGACCGCAAAAAGATCGAGGGCATCACCGGCGGCGCGCTGGACGCGAATGAAGGCGAGCCGGGTCCCTTCTACATTCAGGGCGACCACACCGGCGGCCTGTCCTACCGCAACATCACCATTTCCGTGCCGCAGCGCTGATCCGGCAGGGGATTCACATGGCATTCACCAGGCGGCATTTCTTTTATGGCTCCCTGCTTGCCGGCGCCGTTCCCGCCGGGGGATTCGCAAGTACGCCGTCGCTCCGGCAGGCGGGCTTCCGGTCGCCGAATGAGAAGCTCAATATCGCGTCGATCGGCGCGGGCGGCCGCGCCGCCGACGATATTGACGGCTGCAAGTCGGAGAACATCGTAGCGCTTGCCGATCCGGACGCCGTGCGCGCCGCGGAGAATTTCCAGAGGTACGAGAAGGCCTCGAAGTACACCGATTTCCGCAAGATGCTCGATAAAGAAGACAAGAACATCGATGCGGTGATCATTGCGATTCCGGACTTCATGCACGGCACGGCGGCCATGTGGTCGATGGAGCGCGGCAAGCACGTCTACGTCGAAAAGCCGCTCTGCAAGACCATTTGGGAGGTGCGCCAACTGAAAGAGGCGGCCGCGAAATACGGGGTCGCCACGCAGATGGGCAACCAGCACGTCTCCGAGGAAGGCACGCGCCAGGTCTGCGAGATCATCTGGTCGGGCGAGATCGGCAACGTGACCGAGGTGCACGCCTGGACCGACCGGCCCATTTGGCCGCAAGGCATGACGGAGCTTCCCAAGGAGGAAAAGGTCCCGGACGGTCTCGACTGGGATAGCTGGATCGGCATTCAGGAGATGCGCCCGTACAACCACGTCTACATGCCGTTCAACTGGCGCGGCTGGAAAGACTTCGGCACGGGTCCGGTGGGCGACGAGCTGATTCACACCTTAGGCGCGCCGAACCTGGCGCTGCGGCTGACGGCGCCCACCAGCGTGGAGGTCATCAAGCAGGAGGGCAAGAACCCCTATAGCTACTCGAAATCCACCGTGACCCGCTGGGAGTTTCCGGCTCGCGGGAGCATGCCGCCGGTGACGCTGTACTGGTACGACGCCTCGACGGAAGCCAGGTTCCGGCCGCCCGGCCTTCCCGAGGGCGAACCGGTATTCCCGCAGAGGGCCCGGCCTGGCGCCGCCCGGCGCGTACAGAACGCGCAGAAGGCGGGGTGCGTCTTCTGCGGCGACAAGGGCTATCTTGCGGCGGGAGGCGAGGGCGCCGACGAAGGCGTCAACCTGCTCCCGGCGTCGAGGATGAAGGATTACACGCTGCCGCCCCAAGTCCTGTGGCGATCGCCGGGGCACTACCTGGAATGGATCATGGCCTGCAAGGGCTGCAATCCGCGGACCGCTTCGGACTTCAGTTTTGCCGCCCCGCTGGCGGAGTGCGTCCTGTTGGGCGTTGTGGCGCTCAACTTCGAAGGCAAGCTGGAGTGGGACAGCGACAAGCTGATGTTCACCAACAACAAGGACGCCAACAAGTACCTCCAGCCCCCGCATTTCCGCAAGGGCTGGAGCTTTACGTAGAAGCGCCGGTTACTTTGCAGGCGCGGCAGGCGCGTCGGGAAGCACCACCGTCCGGCCCGTCTTCACGTCGAGCGTGAACGGTTTGGGCTCCGGAAGGTGCAGGTTGCCGTCGCCGATTTCCACGGGCATCCACAGGTACCGGGAATCCCATTGCGTTCGCGGCTTCCAGATGTCGCCCATGAAAATCACGGTGGTCACCTTGGACCCCACCACCTTCAAGAGCATGGTGGATTGCGATCCATAGGTATTCACCGCGGGCGGGGCGATGTCCTTGAACTCGGACCAGGGGCCTTCGAGACTCTTCGCGGTGGCGTACAAGTTGGGATTGGCGTTCCATCCGGTCAGGTGCGAACCGAGCGCATAGTACAGGCCCTTGTAATGGACCACCGCGCCGCCTTCGAGCGATTGACGGATCAGGCTCATGTCCTTCTCGACGTCCATGTAATCGGCGGTGAGTTTGGCGATGTGAAAGCCATGGGCGGGCCGGTCCTCGAAGATCAGATAGGCCGTGCCATCGTCGTCGATGAACTGGCCGATGTCGCGGCTCTCCTGCCCCAGCGGGCGGAAGCTACGGACGTAGTGGTAATCGCCGTCCACCGTATCGGAGGTAGCCACGCCCACTCGCGCCAGGGCATACCGCGAGTCGTCGATGTGCATGTACATCACGAACTTTTTCGTCTTGGCGTTGTAGAAGACTTTGGGGCGCTCGAGAACGAAGCGCGCGCCCAGGTCGCCCGGGTCGGCCTGCTTCATGACCTGGTTGCGGAAGGTCCAATGCACCAAGTCCGTCGAGGAATAGCAGGCCACGTAGCGTTTCAAGGGGTCGAGCCCTTGCGTGCGGTCCTCGCCGAACCAATACCAGGTGTTGCCGAGCTTAATGATGCCGCCGCCGTGCGCCTCGATCTGCTGCCCGCGATTGTCCATCCACGCATCGCCAGGATGGACCGTCGGTGGCACGGCCGCCAGAAGCAGGGCAGCCGTAACCAAAAGGATCGGAGCGCTTTTTCTCATTTGCATGGTCTTAGTTTAACTCCGGCGCAATTTCCAGGTAGTCGAGCGCGGCGGGTTCGCCGCCATCGGGCGAGCCTTCGATTCGGATTTCGTCGCCCGGCCGCAGCGCAACGCCGGGGATGACGCGGCGGGCGGAGGAGGAGGAATCGATCCGCGCCGAGGGCACGCGGTCGGCGGCGGTCCACTCGTCGATAAGCTGGCTGCCGATGCGCAGCGCGAAGTGCGACACGCCGTTGTTCTGGTCGAAATACTGGACGCGGAGCGTGTACCAGCCGGGGGCGCCGTCGTAGCGGAAAGTGGCCGTGCATTTGGCGGCGGCGCAGGCGACGGCCTTCCCGCCCGAGGCGTCCTCGGCGGGCGTCACGGCGCGCACGGAGTAGCCGTCCAATGCCATCGACTCGGCCTCGAAACGGCCGGGATAGTTGCCAACGCGACCTTGGGAATCAGCGATGCCGGAGGCGTGGAAGAACCAGTTGGTCACGGCGTCGCGCCAGACTACGGCTTGGCCGGCCTGATACTCCAGTTGCGCCAGTACCTCGCGATAGCGCTGACCGTCGATGGCGCCCTCAAGCGATTTCCACTGGCGCACGTTGGCGGCGACGGCATCGGCGCCCTGGTAGTGGGAATCGTAGATGTCCTGAATCACGGTTTTGCCCGAGTGCAGCACGTAGGCGTAGGGGACGTGATGCAGGAACAGGAGCAGGTCGTCCGGGCATGCGGCGAGCGATTCGTACATGGCGGTCACGGCGGGACGATACTGGCCGAGGAAGCCGGTGCCGGTAGCCACGGTGCGGTCCATGCCGACGCCTTTGTCGTCGGCGCGATGCCACTGGCCCCAGCCGTTGCGCTCGGAGGCTTCCACGTTGACGCCGAAGTGATTGCCGGTAATGTCGGTGAGCGTCTGCAAGCCGAGAGGACCGGTGTAGTTCTCGTAGGTGCGCCAGGAGCTGAGCTGGATGGCGTTGACGGTTCGGAGAACTTCGGGGTTGTCGCCGAAGGTCAGGCGCGCCCATTCCTCCTCGATTCGCTGCGCGCTGAGATCGGGATTCCAGGCCAGACGCCCGAAGGCGTAGAGATTCGCCTGGGAGAGGTGGTTGCCCATCCAGTTCTCATCCAGGCCGACGTTGGTCACGCCCACGAACCCGCCGGACGGGCGGTGGAAGACCTTGTCCGCTACCAGGGCCTTCACGGGCGTGGGCGCGGTGGCCGCGTGCATGTCGAAATCGAGGGTTTCTTTCCACATGGGCGCCAGGAAAACGGCGTGGCGGGCCTGGCCCATGTATTCCTGAGTGACTTGCAGCTCGATGGCCTGATTGGTCTTCTCCAGCGCGCCAAGCAGTGGCGAGGCTGGTTCGCGCACCTGGAAATCGATGGGGCCGTTCTTGATCTGGATGATGACGTTGTCGTCGAACTTGCCGTCGAGGTCCTTGAAGTTGTCGTAGGCGGCGCGGGCGCGGTCGTTCTTGAGGTTGCGCCAATCCATGTGGTTGTCGTAGACGAAGCCGCGGTAGAAGAACAGGCCGCCGTGGGGCTGGAGAGCGCGGGCCACCACGTTGGCGGCGTCGGCGTGGGTTCTGTTGTAAGCCGAGGGGCCCACGCGGCCTTCCGAATCGGCCTTGAGGACGAAGCCGGCGAGGTCGGGGATGGCGGCGTAGATTTGATCCGCCTTGGACTTCCACCACTCGACGACGCGCGGGTCGAGGGGATCGAAGGTGTCGAGTCCGCCGATGGTTTTGGGAGCGCCGAGATCGACCGAGAGCGCGATGCGGACGCCCCAGGGGCGAAAGGCGGCGGCGATGCGGGCGATCTCGGGGAGGAAATCGGGCGAGAGAAGGCGCGGGTTGGCGTTGACGTTGCCGATGTCGCAGGCGTCGATGCCGAGCGAGGCCAGCAGGCGGCCAAACTCGCCGACGCGCGTCAGATCCTGACGGGCATGGAGGCCTTCCCAGAAGATGGAACGGCCGCCGTAGCCGCGCTCGATGGAGCCATCGAGATTGTCCCACTGGTTGACCCAGCGGACCGGGGCATAGGGGGTCTCGGTTTCATCGAGGGCGGCGACGGGTTCGCCGAGGGCGATCTTTCGCAGGAAAGCGAAGGTGCCGTAGAGCACGCCGGGAGCGTTAGCCGCGGTGACGATGACGTAGCTGTGGCCGTTCCAGTGGGCGGTCTTCAGCCAGAACGCGTCGGGTTGGAGATTGGCGTTGAGGCCGGCTTGCGGAAAGGCGCGGCGCACGGCGTCGAGGGTTCCCAGCACGATGGCGGCTTCGGTTGGCGGGCCGGATTCCTCGCGCAGGGTTCGGCCGATCATGCCGCGGATTCCACGGAGGATTTCCTGGCGGGCGGTGGCGATAGGTGCGGCATCGCCGAGGGTGGTGACCACGGGCGGGATGGCTTGGCGATATTGCTGGAGGGATGGAGCGGGCGGTGGGGCGTAGCGGAGCCAGGCGTCGCGGCCGGTTTCGGCGTGGAGGGGGAAGGTAGTCAGTAGCGCTAGTGTGGCGAAAAAGGCAGCGCGGCCGTTGGCCACGTGGGCCGATTGGACAATCGGCCCGCAGGATAACATCCTGCCCCACACGGAACGAAGAATGCCGGCAAGGACGCCGGCATAGCAGGCCTGGAGGCCCACTCCACAAGAACGCGAGGTCATTCGGGTGTCTCGATGAGAATAGAGCCGTTCTCCATGGCCACGCGGAATGCGCGGATGTGCTCGGGCGTGCTGCCGCAGCAGGCGCCAACGATGTTCGCGCCGGCATCGAGCAGCGGGACGACGCCGGCCGCCATGCGCTCCGCAGGTTCCTCGTAGACTACGTTCATATTGACGAGCTTCGGTTGTCCGGCGTTGGGCTGGACCATGATCGGCAGGCTGGTGACTTTCCGGTAGCGCGCCACAGCCTGCCGCGCGTGTTCCATATCCATGCCGGTTCCGCAGTTCAGGGCTACGACGTGCGCGCCGTGCTCTTCCATGAACCTCGCGGCGCGTTCGGGGTCCACGCCCATCATGGTGCGCAAGGTGGAGCCGTCGAGAGTTACGTCGTACGCCATGGAGCCGATGATGCAAGCGGCGCCGGCCAGTTGCGCGGCCTGTATGCCCAGCAGCAACTCCTCAAGCCCGGTTTGGGTTTCGACGATGATGGCATCGGCGCCGGCGTCCACCAGGGCTTTGGCCTGTTCGTTGAAGGCGTCGCGCACCTGCGCTTCGGTGAAGTCTCCGTACGGCTCCATGAGACCGCCGAATGGCCCGATGTCGCCGATTACGAATCCGGGGCCGCCGCGGAAGGCCTGGCGGACGATTTCGACCGCGGTCCGGTTGATTTCGACGGTCTGGTCCCCATGCGAATGGCGGTTGAGCATGATGCGCGAACCGCCGAAGGTGTTGGTGAGGATGCACTCCGATCCGGCTTCGGCGTAGCGGCGCTGGATGGCCAGCACCTTTTCGGGATGGGTCAGGTTCCAGGCTTCGCCGCAGCCGCCTTGCTCCAGTCCGGCCAGCATCAATTGGGTGCCCATGGCGCCATCGCCCAACAGGGGGCGCTCTTTCAATACGTCGAGGAGTGGCTTCATTGGTTACATGCTCTCACGTAAGGGGCGCGGCGGAACTGGCAGCCGTCCACGAAGAAATCGAAGAAATGCGGGTGGGTTTCGAGACGGCAATGCTCGACTTTTCGAACGAGTTGTTCGAGCTCGCGGCGCTTGGATTGGGAGAGCAGGGCGATGGTGGCCCCTTCAATGGCGGCGTTGCCGATCTGCACGATGCGCCCTTCGGGGATGCGGGGCATCAAGCCGATGCGCGCGGCGGCCTCCGCGTCCAGGTGGCGGCCGAAACCGCCGGCCAGGTAGAAGACTTGGGCGCCGTCGAATTCGATTCCGTAATTGGCGAAGACCACGCGCAGGCCGGCGATGTTGGCGCCCTTGGCCTGAGCCAGCTCATTGACGTCGCTCTCGAGGAAGTAAATGCCGTGGGCGGGGTCGATCTCGATGCGGTGGAGATCGTCCTCGAAGTGGCCTCTTTCGTTCATGCGGCCGGTGCGCATCAGTTCGCTCAGCAAGGCGACGAGGCCGGAGCCGCAGATGCCCTGGGGAGCGCCGCCGCCGATGACCGTAAGCTGAAATTCGCCGGCGGGGCCGATGCGAACGTCTTCGATGGCGCCATCGAGCGCGGGCATGCCGCAGGCGATGGCGCCGCCTTCGAAGGCCGGCCCGGCGGGGCAGGAAGCGGCCAGAATGCGGCGGCGGTTGCCCACGATCAGCTCGGTGTTGGTGCCGATATCCATCAACGCGATCAAGCGGTCTTCGTGGGCCAAATCCACGGCCAGCATGGCGGCTGACGCGTCGGCGCCGACGTGCCCGCTAATGATGGGCGCGCCGTAGACGCGAGCCTTCGGATTGATCGGCAGCAGGCAGCGGCGGCCGGTCTCGGTGAGGCTGGTAGTGGCGCGCTTGCCCTGGGCCATTTCCAGCTCGGTGATGGATCGATAGGGGCTTTGGCCGATGGAGTAGACGCTCTGGCGGAAGAACAGGTCGCGCATGGTGGAGTTGCCCACCACGACCATTTCGTAGATGGTTTTCGGATCGACGGGGAAGTCTTCGATGGCGTGAGTCAGATAGCCGGCCAAGGTGCGGCGCAAGAGCTTGCCGGGATGGTCGGTATCGTACTGAATGCGGGACATGACGTCGGAGCCGCCGAAGCGCTGGGGGTTCTCGAAGGATGTGTCGGCCACCAGTTCGCCCGATTCCAGGTTGAGGAGCCGTAGGACCACGGTGGTGGTGCCCAGGTCCATGGCGATGCCGTGNNCGCTCGATGCGCATGTGGCCGCGGCGCATGGTGTGGCAGAGGATGCGGCCCTCGTCGGCGGTGACGGTGGCTTGGCAGGAAAGGCGGAAATTGCCGCGCAGGTGGCGCTCGTGGGAGGTGGGTTCGGAGAGGAGGGACATGCCTTCGGCGACTTCCACGACGCATTCCTTGCATTTGCC
>PLGA01000608.1:0-1533 GCA_003139735.1 Bryobacterales bacterium
AGCGCGTGCCGCGATAGTAGCCGTGCTGGGCGTCGGGCAGGTAAAGGACGGCGTGGATGAGGCCGTTCGAAATCTCGGCGCGGGGAAAGTCCGCCGCCAAGCTTCCCGCGGCCAGACTGCATACCAGCCCGGTCGCCGCTAAAGCATTTCCATTCATATTCGCAACTCCCTGTCAATGGCGCGTCTGATGGGCGGCGTCTTCCCAGCGGGCCAGAAGAAGATCGACAAAGCTCAACCACGCGCCCTCCGGTCGTTCCAGTTGATGATAGATCTCGGCGTAGTCGGGTTTCTTCAGCCCCATGGCGGCGAAAGCCAGAAAGTACAGGCCGTCGCTATCGAACGCGATGATCTGGTCCTTCGACCAGCGTTTGGGGTCCTGAAAATACGGCGCCAGATAGCCGATCACCGTAACCAGCGAGGCGCCGTTGAGAGCGCGGACGCTCCACAAATCGACGCCCTGCACCTGTGCGATCCGGCACGTCATGACAAAGGCTTCGGCGTTAAAAGCGGAGTAGGACAGCGAGCGGGTGCGGCTTTCCTCGCGCGGGGCGCTGCCGTTGGCGCGGATCTGCCTGCTGAGGATCTGGTCCCGGTAATGCTGGAAAATGGCGGTCTCGGCAGGTTTGTCCTCGAGGTATGACGCCACGGCGGCAGCCTGCGCGGTCCACCACGAGGCGAGATTGTTGCCGCTGTTCTTTTCGTCTTCGCCATGTTTGCTGGTGATCACCCAGTGCAGGTACTCCTCGAACCAGCGGTGAACCGCGGCCTGGTCTTTGGCATCCCACGATCCGGTCAGGGCCAGAAACTCCATGCCCTGCACGGCACGGATGAAAACCCGGCCGTCCAGAATGCCGCCGCCGCGCCCTTCGTTCACGCCGCGGATGGCCTGCGCGTATTCCAGGTTCGGGTTCATGCGCGTTTTGGGATTGACGAACCAGACATTGATCGCCATGGCGGCGCGTTTGGCGTAGCGCGGGTCATCGAGCAGATAGGCCGCCGTGCCCAGGCTGAAAACCGCGTCGCACAGGCTGTTCAGAGCGTTCTTATTGGCGAGGAAACGGTCCGGGTTGGTGTGTCCGTCGCGGCGGATGTACGGTCCGTTGGGGTCTTCCGGATTGGGCCACCAGTAAGGCGCCTGGCTGTAGTAATCGTGCGGGTCGATGTCGACGCCCTGGGGCCTGTCGGGGGTCACGCTCCAAGGGCCTTCCTTGAGGCGTTTGTCGGCGGCGGCCCGCAAACGGCGGACCGGGTCGAGCGTCCAGGCCTCCTTGCGAATAATCGCGCTATGAATGGGCTCCGCCTCGTCCGCCAGAATCAAAGTCATGGGGACGTCCTTTGCGCCCAAACACAGCGGGACAAGGATAAGCAGAACGATTTTTCTCACGATTGGGCCTATTGTACCGAAATGACGCGGCGCCCTCCGGCGTGCCGCTCCCACTCGGCGTTGAATTCGCATCCCAGCAGAGCCAGAACGGCCATCAGATACATCCACACCAGCAGCGCGATGCCAGCGCCGACCGAGCCATACATCAC
>PLGA01000608.1:1626-4900 GCA_003139735.1 Bryobacterales bacterium
TTTGAACAACGGGTCTACCCGCATCAGGTTCAGAACCTGGCGCTCCACCTGGTTGCCGAAAACGATCAGCAGAGTTGCCGCGACCCAGGGCGCCGCGGCCAGCAGCACCAGGGCCATGGCCACCGCCGTGCCATGCACCGCGCCACGGTTGCGGGGGACGCGATACGCGGCGTGAAAACCTTCCATCAGGCTCTGGATCACGCCGGACGCGGCCCAGAGCGATATCAGCGCGGCCACCACCAGCAGCCCGGCCGGGTGCGCGCCGGTGGCGCGGAACTGCTGCACCACCAGGTCTTCGGTGCCGGGTGGAANNCCTGCGAAAGGGCGTCTTCAATGGCGCGCGAGACGAACTCGGCGCGGGTTTGCACCAGGATGGCCGCGGCCGAGGTCAGCACTGGAAAGAACGCCAGCAAAGCCGAATAGGCGGCGCCCTTGGAGATCCCCAGACAGTTGTCGTCAAAGGCCGAGATCAGGCTCCGGCGCAGCAGCCAGAGAAAATTGCGCGGGGTTATGCGCACAGGCTCAGTATATCGAGCCGGAAGGCAGTCCCTCCCGGCGTGCGCCCTGGGTTTTGGAAAAAGCGCCCAGCCGCGCCATGTGGGCGGCGGCCAGCAGCAGCGCGCCGTTGCCCGGAAGATACGCCGGTAGACCGGCCCGCTGCCAGTTGTGCCCGTTGGCCCGCCAGGTGTTCTTGGGCGTATCCATGAGCAGGGCGTCGACTGCGCGTTCCGGGTCGCCCAGGCTGGCCGCGGTCATGGCCACCATGCCGAAGTCCCATCCCCAGGCGTCCGGCCAGCGCCAGTCGGCGAAGACCTTATCCAAAGTGCGGCGCATGGTGGCGCGGTCCACCCGGTTTCCGGGCAGCCAGCCGAGCGCACCCAGCATGGAAGGATGATCGCGATTGCGCTCGGTGAAGGTCTGGGGGCAGTTGGCGTGGGCCAGATAAACGCCTTCTGCCACGGGCAGCGGCGCCAGGCGGCGGCGAACGTCTTCCCACGCCGGCTCCGCTGCCAGTCTCAGGCGTCGCCGCCACCGCTGGGCGATGTCGAGCGCGTCGAACCAGTATTCCAATTCGAAGGTGGGGTCCCAGGTCTCGCGCGGCGGATGATACTCCTGCACGGGAATCAACGGGGGTCCCAGGTGATACACGCCGCGCGCCCCGTCGAGATGCGCGAAAGACGCCAGGAACGCGGCCGATTCCATTACCACGTCGCGGTACCTGTCGAGGGTCGCCGCGGCCGGCCGGGCGCGATAGCACAGCTCGGCCATCACAATGGGGTGCGGCTGTTGCCAGACGATCAGGGGTCCGATGGACGAGGGGCTGTCGCCTCCGTCGGGGGCGGTCATTTTCGGCCAGCGCGCGCCTTGGTAACCCTGTTCGCGGGCGCGGCTCCGGGCGGAAGGAAGAATCGAGCGGTACCATTCCAGGCTCCGCTCCATCAGCGGCGTGCGTCCCCATTCGGCGAAATGCGCAGCGTGCCAGAAGTGCATCTCCAGGTGGAACTTGCCGTACCAGCTATTGCAGGTAAGCCCGGTTTCCTGAGGCGGCAGCGAGCCGGCGCACTGGATGGCGGTCAGATATTCGGAAAGCACCGTCCGGCGCTCCAGCTCGCGTGCGCGCGGATCGGCGGCGGCGGAGAGATCGAGCGCCGCGCCGCCCGACCAGAACCGCGGCCAGTGATCGCGCGCGGCCTCGTGCGCCTGCCNNACCTTCCCGCCGGATTTCCGCCGGAGTCTGCCAGGCGATCGAGACCGCGTAGCCGTCCGCATCGAGGGCGCGTTCCAGGTTGAGGCTGCCGGCGGTACGGAAGGTCTCCCGCGTCTGGTGCCTGCCGGAAGCGTTCCAATCGGCTCCCGACAATCCCGCGGACCCGTAGGGAAATTCGAAGGCCACCGGGAGAGCGCCTTCGACGGTCACGGCCACCAGGTCGAGCGCGGGGTGGCAGCAGGTCCGGACCGTGACCGGGGAACCGCGGTAAGTGAACTCGCTGGTCAGCGCGCCCGTCCACAAGTCGAGCGTTTGAACGGCGCCGTTCACATCCTCGGGCCGATCGATAACGAAGCCGATGCGGCCCAGGTGCAAGCGGTGGGGGTTCTCACGCAGCCAATCGAAGAGCGCCTGCTGCCCTTCCGAACCGGTGGCGTACCCCACCGGCCGGCCGTAAGTGTCGTAGTTGGTTAGGCGGAGCGCGCCTTCGGGCCGGCCGGGAAAGGTATGCCAGCCCCATTGCGACAGGGTGCAGAGCGGCAGTTTCTCCTCATAAAGTTGGGGAAAGGTTTGCAGCCCGGTGAGGTCGGCGGTAAAGGCGAACTCGCCGTTGCCCACCGAAAGAGGGGAGAAGGGGTCAAAGCCGCGAAGAACGGGATTGTGGCGCGTCACGCGAGCGCGGCGATCCACCGCCCCGCCAGCCGGGCGAGCCGCAACCACGGCGGGCGCGCCGGCGAGGAACAGACGGCGGGAGAGCGTCATGCAGTTCTTATTGTCGTATGGCGCCCGACTCGTGGATTGGCCGAAGCGGGCGCCAAAAGGGGACAGACAGAGGGGACAGACGCATTTCCGCAGAATATAAAAATTATGTATAATCGTGTCGAGTGAGTAGCGGTGGAAAGCCAATCCAATGGCTGGGAGACAGCCGCGACCGCCTGCGGCGCTTCCCCCAGGCGGCGCGTCGCGAACTCGGCTATCAGTTGAGCTTGGTCCAGTCCGGACGTTCGCCCGTCGATTGGAAGCCGATTCCAACTGTCGGGGTTGGAGTCGTCGAGATTCGGGTGCATGTGGACGGCGAATATCGCGCCTTCTACGTGGCCAAATTCGAGGAGGCCGTCTACGTGCTGCATGTCTTCGCCAAGAAGACCCGTAAGGCGCCCTTATTGGATATCGAATTGGGAAAGAAACGTTACCGCGAATTGTCGGAAAGGCGCAAACGATGCGAGTGACAAGAGGCAATGAGAACGTTTTCGTAGATTGCGGGTTCCCTCCCGCCGAAGCGGAGAACCTNNAGAACCTCCGCATCCGCGCCAAGATGATGATGGCGCTCGCCGGCTACATCCGGGAGAGAAACATGACTCAATCCCGCGCAGCCAGAATCATGGGCGTGTCTCAGCCGCGCATCTCGGATCTCGTTCGCGGCAAGATCGGCCTGTTTACAATTGACACGCTAGCGAACATGGCGACTTCCGCCGGTTTGAAGGTAGATGTCGATGTGACCGCCGCCCGGCCCGGAACGAGGAAGCGAAACGCCGCCTGACGCTCGGCGCGCAGCTTGGCAAGCTG
>PLGA01000350.1 GCA_003139735.1 Bryobacterales bacterium
GCACCTGGCCCCTGGCCCCTGGCCCCTGCGCTGGCCCCTGCTCCAGGGCCATCTTGCCCGCCAAACCGTCCTGCTGCTGCTTCAGGAGGGTCAGCCGGGTCTTCTTGTCGAAGTACGCTTTGATCACGTCGCGCACGATGGGCGCGGCGAATTTGCTCTCCGCTCCGTGCTCGAACAGCGCCGCCACCACGATCTCCGGCGCGCGGCCCGGCGCGAATCCCACAAACCAGGCGTTGTCCTTGAGATTCTGACTGTCCCCCTTGTGCGCCTTGACGTAATCTTCGGAAGCCACCTGCGCCGTGCCGGTCTTCCCGCAAACCTCGATGCCCGGCAGCGCCGCGCGGACGCCGGTGGCGCCGGCTTCGTTTACCACGCCGCACATGCCGTCCACCACGTCTTTCACGTTCGCGGGATCGAGCGACCATTCCACCGGCTTGTCCTTCCACTCGGGGCTTTTGACAAGGTGCGGCTGGCGCCATTGGCCGCCCATCGCGATACCGCCGATGGCGCGGGCCAATTGGATGGGGGTTACAGTGAGCGCGCCCTGCCCGATAGAGAGGGAAATGGTCTCCCCCGCGTACCACTTCTGCCTCTGCGTTCGCAGCTTCCACTTCTCGGAGGGCGCGGTGCCCTCCATTTCATTGGGAAGGTCGACGCCGGTCTTGTGCCCGTATCCCACGATGTCCTCATAGGCGTCGATCTTGTCGATTCCCATCTTGTTGCCAAGCGTGTAAAAATAGACGTCGCAGGAATCCACGATCCCCTTATGCAGCGCGACCGTGCCGTGCCCGCCCTTCAAATGGCAATGGTAGTAGTGGCCGTAGAAGATCGCGCCGCCGGGGCAGTGGACGGTCCACTTGTCGTCCACGGTTCCGCTCTCCAGGCCCGCCAGCGCCATGATCGGCTTGAACGTCGATCCGGGCGCAAGCTGCGCCTGAATGGCCCGGTTGAGCAGCGGGTTGTCCGGGTTACCGGTGATCTCTTTCCAATCCCGCGACTTGATGCGCACGGCGAACTTGTTGGGGTCGAAGGTCGGCCGGCTCACCATGGCGAGCACCTCGCCGGTGCGCGGATCGAGCGCCACCACGGCGCCGTTCTTTCCTTCCATGGCCAGTTCGGCGACCACTTGCAGGTCCAGGTCGATGGTGAGGCACAGATCCTTGCCGGGGACCGCCGGCTTGTTCTTGAGCTCCTGGCGAACCTGGCCGCGATTGTCCACCACCACCTGTTTCTGCCCGTCCACGCCCATCAGGGTGCCGTTATACTGCCTCTCGATGCCGAACTTCCCGATCACCGCGCCGGGATCGAGCCTGGCGAACTCGGGATTGTCGAGCTCCGCTTCGCTGATCTCGCCCGTGTACCCGATTACGTGCGCCATCATCCCGTCTTGCGGATAGAGCCTGCGCTGCGCCTGGATCAGCAGCAGCTCGGGGAAGAAGTCGTGGTGCGAATCCACGAAGGACAGGTCCGACGGCGTCAGTTCTTCCTTGATGACGATGGGCACATACTTGGGCTGCTTGCGGAAACGCCGTACGCGGTCCATCAAGTCGTCGTAGTCCAGGTCCAACCCCTGCGCGATCGCCGCGAGATGCTCTTCCTTGAGCAACTCGCGCGCCAGCAGCAGCGTGTAAGAGGTATGGTTGTCGACAATCACGCGGCCGTCGCGGTCCAGGAGGCGTCCGCGCGGCGCCAGGATGGGAACCGATTTGATGCTGTTTTCGAGCGCCCGCTCATCGTAGAACTCCGGGTTCTGCACTTGCAGCTTCCAAAAGCCCGAAATCAGGAACAGGAAGATGGCCACCGCCGCGTACTGCACGAAGGCGATCTTATTGGCCGCAAACTTTGTATCGTCGCGCAGAGGCGGCTTTTCCGAAAGTCCCTGTTCGAAATTGTCGTCGGCCGGTGGCAGGATCACAGGAAGCGCGCGAACTACAGCTTAGTTCCATTCTATCGGAACCGCCGCGCCTTTGCTCCGCTACCGCGCGCTCGCCGCGGGTGCGTGCGGGAGCAAGTGATAGGTCACGAAAGCCAGACGCGCGCTGTTGGGGGCCCAGCAGGGAGCATCCATAGCACCTTGGCCGCCGAGCATGTTCCCCAGAACCGCGACGCTCCGGCGAAGCTGGGCGATGTCGGGTGGGCTGGCCGGGGCCGGGACCGGCGCCGCCGCGCCGCGCGCGCCGCGGCCGGGGCCGGCCATCAGGGTCATGACTTTCAGCGTGATGGGTTGATCGACCGGAACGCCTTTGACGCTCTTGTCGTAGGAGACAAACGCCAGCAGCCGGCCATTCGGCGAGATGTGCGGGTATGCATTGTTGGAATCGTCCGCGGTCACCTGCTCCTGGCCGCTCCCATTGGGCTGCATGCGCCAGATCTGCACGGAACCGCCGCGGCCGGATTGAAAGTAGATGGTCTTTCCGTCAGGCGCATACTCGGGGAAGTCTTCCGTGCCGGTGGTGGTGAGCTGGGTCGGCATGCCGCCGGTGGCCGGTATCGTGAAGATATCGGTCTGGCCCTTCTGCTTGCCCGCCGCGGTGAATACAAGGGTCTGGCCATCGGGCGACCAGCCGTGGACCCTGCCCGGCGCGACGGGGCGCGGAGTTCCGCCAGCCAGAGGCTCGACGTAGATGCTGGATTTCCCTTTGACCTCATCGTTGAAGGCCAACTGGACGCCGTCGGGGGAAATCACATGGGCGCCGATGTGAGCAACCGCTCCGGTATCCACCTTCTCCGGCGCGCCGCCCGGCTCCGCAACGCGCTCCAGGCGGCCATTGCTAGTGAAAATCAGCGTCTTCCCGTCCTTGGTCCAGGTGGGCGCTTCCAGGCTGCCCGGGGCCGTCATGGTCACGTGGCGGTCCGTGGATGCCACGGTGATAGTTTCAATCGCGCTGTAGAGGTCCGGCTTCCGATTGCCAACCGCGCGCAAGGGAGACAGTTCCACATTCGAGAACACGGCCTTTTCCGTCACATCCTTATTGTGTGAGCACACGCCGATGCCCACGTAGAACGGATCGGCGAGATCGACGCGCATCTCCGTGCCGGCGAATTGCAGCTCCCCGCCTGGATCCATGGCCACGTACATGTAGAAGTTCGAGCCGCGCTTGACGAGCCGCAGGTGTTTCGGCCCGTTCTGGTTGGCCTGAACCTCATGCGTAGCGTCGCCCTTCGCGGCGCGGGCTTGGAGGGACGTCAACCCAACGCCGTGAGCCGCGATGTCGGCGTAGGCGGAATCGGCATCCAGGCTCTGGCGAACCATCAGGACCGCCTTCCGATGCTCTTCCACGCCCTTGCCGAGGAAGGCGATATCGGCGGTGAGGGAAACGTCGCCGGAGACCTTCTTCCAGACGAACTGGAAATCGTCCTCCTTGGCCCAGACGTTGTCGCCGCTCCCGGAGACGGTGTAGGTCTTGGCAGCCGGGTCGTAATCGACCGAGCCGGGATGCAGCACGGTTCCAACGTCCCCGTGCCCCTCGAAAATGCCAACCGGCCCCGAGGGGGCCTGCGCCAATAGAAGTCCGCCGGCAAGCAGGGCCGGCAACGCAATGTTTCCGATTCTCACGCGCTCGCTCTCCTTTGGGACCAGGTGTTTCCTGGCGGAGTCTCCATAATATCGCTTCACAACGCAGGCTGCGCCTCCTACAGTGTTCACTAGCGAACAGACATCCGCCCCCGCGGCCCGTATGATCGGGCATGGCCTCCGAAAGATCCAAGTCCAAGGTCCGCGCCGCATTGCGGGATCTGGGTAGGCGCCTGAGCGCCCACCTGACCGGTCACGATGTTAACGCTATCGCCGCGAAAGACTTCGGACTCGCTGGGCAACTGAACGCTCCGTACCCGAAAGCGTCCCGCGCCGACAGCTAAACGGCACTGCGCCGACGTAATTCCGGGAAGTCGAATATCGCCGCTCGACCGAATTCCGCGGTGGTCCTGGCTACTGTTGTGAGCCACGCGTGCCGGCGATACCCACAAATGGGGGATTCCCCCGGTTCCCCCAAAAGACCGCAGAAAAATTCGACATTGTTACGGCTCCATGGATGTACTATGACGTTTAAGGTACCTGTGCCTTAAAATCGTAATCGATCCTACTTCTTGTGAGGCTTGCTTGAGAGCGCAAACGGTTGACGTGAAATCCTCAACTGGACGGGTCCTGTGTTGCACCGTTTTCCGTCCCGGTGGGAAGAAGCTGCTGGCGAAAGGGCATATCATCAGCGACGAAGACGTTCGGGTACTGGAATCCGAAGGCATGGAGTCCATTTGGGTTACCGAGTTGGAGGAGGGCGAGGTCGGCGAGGACGACGCGGTTTGCGCGGTAGCCAGCGAAATGGGCTGCGGGAGTCTTGAGATCCGCGTCGCGGCGGGGGGCAGGGCCAATCTGCTGGCCACCGAAAACTGCAGCGTGCTGGTGGACGACGAGCTTCTTAAGCAGATCAACTGCACGGCCAGCGTGGTGATCGCGACGGCGCTGAATTTCAGCTATGCCATTGCGGGACAACGGATCGCGACCGTAAAGAGCGCTCCCTTCGCGGTCGCCAAAGACCATCTGGAAGCGGTAGTCAGCATCGTCAAGGAGCGGGGTCCCATTCTCCAGGCGCGGCCCATACGGACGCCGTCTATTGGAGTGCTCTACACCGATCCGATCAGCGGAGAGCGGGCGCGGCAGTTGTTCGAGAACATCATGCGCCAGCGCCTCGAACGGTTCGGCGTTTCCACCAACTTCGTGCTGGCCTGCACCGAAGACGAGAACTCCGTGAGCCGCTGCCTGCAGCATCTGTTGCGGTCCAAGCCGTCGGTCATCCTGGTGGCCTCCACCACGGCGCCGGCCGGCCCGGAAGACGTGATCGGGCAGTCCATCCTGCGGACCGATGGCGTAGTAGAGCGGTTCCTGGCCCCCGTGGAGCCCGGGAATCTGTTGCTGCTGGCTTACAAGGACGATATCCCGATTATTTCGGCGCCCGGCTGCTTCCGGTCCGCCAAGCCTAACGTGGTCGACCTGATTCTGCCGCCGCTGCTGGCGCGTTATCGCGTGAACGGCTGGGAAATCGCCTGCCTGGGCCACGGCGGGCTGCTTTCGTCGTAACCGGTTTCCTCCATCCTGGAATCCGCAACCTCCGAGCGGATTCCAGGCGCTCCTCATAACCGGGCGTCCTCGTGATGCCCGGTTTTTTTTGCGTCTTACCGGTTATCATGTCTCCGAATGGGGTCCTCGCCTCGGATTCCGGAACTCGATGGGCTGCGCGGCCTGGCCATCCTCGCCGTGATGCTGTACCACTACGCTCCGCAAACCGGAGCTTTGCGTTTCCTGGCGCCGGTTCTGGTGACGGGCTGGATCGGCGTGGATCTCTTCTTCGTCTTGAGCGGATACCTGATTACCGGAATTCTGCTCGATTCCGTGGGGAGGCCGGGATACTATCGGAACTTCATCGTCCGCCGCGCCCTGCGGATTCTGCCGGCGTATTATGCCTGCTTGTTCTTATGCGGCATGGTGACGTACTACCCCGCCTATGCCTTCGACTGGAAGGACTTCCTGCACGCCACCGGCTGGTATTTCCTCTACTTCGGCAACGTAAAGGAGTTTCTCGAGAATCAATGGCCGCGCATGGCCCTGCTGACGCCTCTGTGGTCCTTGCAGGTGGAGGAGCAGTTTTACCTGTTCTTCCCACTGCTGGTATGGGCGCTGCGGCGGCAGACCCTGGCGAAGGCGCTGGCCGGCGCGGCCGTGGCGGCCCTGGCGATTCGGGTCGCCCTGACGGTTGCGATGCCGTCGAACCTGCTTGGCGTCTACGTGCTGACCCCGTGCCGGATGGACGCGCTGGCGATGGGCGGATTGATCGCCATCGCCATACGCGAGCGGCCGGAGTGGCTGCGGAAAAGTTGGATCGGGTGGGGCGCGGCTTTTTTCGCGGCGGTGTTCGCGGCGGTCTGGGAATTGGCGGGTAACAGTCCCTGGAGCGTCGCGATGCGCACCATCGGATTCACCGCGGTCGACCTGGCCTTCGCCGGCCTGCTGGCGACGCTTGTCGGGCGGCGCCCGCCAATCCTGCTGGCGCTGTTTCGCGCGCGGGTGCTGGTCTGGCTGGGAACCATCTCCTACGGAGTTTACCTGTTGCACGTGATGGCGCCGAAGGGGGCTCACGTTCTGCTCGACCCGCTGGTGAAGCTCCCCCCGCAAGGTTCTGCGGATCTCTTCCTGTCGCTAGGGGCCTCGGTGTGCGCCGCATGGCTCTCCTGGTCGTTTTTCGAACGGCCCATCCTGAAATGGAAAGAGCGGCTCACGGCGGACCACTCATGAATCTCCCAAAGGTCGCGTCGAGCGAGATTGTCCGCGGCATCAACCGGCTCCCTAGATCGATGGCCGCAGATGAACGCCGATGAACGCGGATTGAAAAACAACCTGCTCGTGTAGTGTCCAGGAAATCACTGGACAAGCGGCCTTGGTGGGGCGGACCCCCCGGGGGGGGCCCTCTGGGCCCGCATAGGCATTAAGATAAGCCGATTCCGACCCGTGGCGCAAGCCGCCAGGCTTGCAGAGTCGGCTGTCGAGCCGACTTTTCAAAGGCTGAGACGACTCTCGGCGGGCGCGGCC
>PLGA01000094.1 GCA_003139735.1 Bryobacterales bacterium
GTCGGGTAGCACAGAATCTGCGCCCCGTCGAGCGCCGCCAGACGCGCCGCTTCGGGGTACCACTGGTCCCAGCACACTAGCGGCGCCACGCGCGCGTAGCGCGTGTCGAACGCGCGGAACCCCAAGTCGCCGGGCGTGAAGTAGTACTTCTCGAAGTACAGCGGATCCTCTGGAATGTGCATCTTGCGATAAGTTCCGACGAGCGCGCCATCCGCGTCGGCCACCACCGCCGTATTGTGGTAAACGCCCGCCGCGCGCCGCTCGAACACCGACCCGATCACCACCACCGCAAGCTCCCGCGCCAGACGCGTGAGGCTGGCGGTGGTCGGTCCCGGAACCGGCTCGGCCAGGTCGAACCACGCGGGATTTTCCTCCCGGCAGAAGTACTGGCTCCGGAATAACTCCTGCAGGCAGACAATCTGCGCCCCGTTTCCCGCCGCCTCCCGGATGCGCCACTCCGCCTTGGCCAGGTTCTCATTGGGGTCCCGCGAGCAGGCCATCTGGATTAAGCCAACGCGGAATTTCGAAAGCTGCACAGAACCATTGTAATCGGGTGTACAATCAGCCTGATATGACACCTGAGAGCGCGGCGGCCGTCGAGCCTGAACCAGCGGGAATGGGTGAATTCTCGCGCCTGTCCGGCGTCTTCTTCGAGCCGGGGAAAGCCTTCGCCGATATAGCCGAGCGGCCCCGTTGGCTAGTGCCGTTACTGCTCATCATCGTGGCCACCGTGGCCTTCTACGTAGTGTATGGGCAGCACGTCGGGTGGCAAACCTTCGTGCAGGATATGATGGACAACAACGCCCGCATGCAGCAGCAGATGCAGAGTCTGTCGCCCGAGCAGCGGGCGCAATCCCTGGCGGTCCAACAGAAGATCTACCCCATCATGTACTACGTGGGCCCGGTATTCGGGCTGCCTCTCATGTACATCGTTTCGTCTGCCATCCTGCTGGGAATCGCGAGCGGGATGATGTCCGCCGGCGTGAGGTTTAAGCAGATCTTCGCCATCGAGTGCTATGCGGGCCTTGTGGGCATCGTCTCCAAGCTGCTGGGGATCGTGGTGATGTTTCTCAAGAACCCGGACCAATTCAACCTGATGAACCCGCTGGCGTTCAATCCGGGGGCTTTCATGGACCAGAAGACGGCTTCCAAGTTCATCTACACGCTGGCGACGGGACTCGACCTGTTCGTGATCTGGACCTTGATCCTCACCGCGGTCGGTCTCAAAGCGGCCGCCGGGAAGAGACTCTCCACCGCCGGCGCCGCGACCGCCGTCATTTTGCCGTACGTTGTTCTGCTTCTGTTGGGCGCCACCATCGCCGGAGCCTTCTCTTAGGGCCACGGCGAACCCAGCCAGCGCACCGGCGCGCGTGCGGCCAGGGCGTTCGCAAGCCGTTCGTCGGCCGTGATCAGCGGAAGACGGGAAGCCACCGCCAGCGCGACATAGACGGCGTCGTAAACCGTGCGATCGAAAGCCGTCGCGATGGCGAATGCCTCGCCCAGCAGCGGCCGGGAGGGCAACGTTGGGAAGTTCCGCTGCTCGGTTTCCCGAAGCGCCTCCCCAGCCGAACTCAGTGACATTCGTCCCCGCCGGACCGACGTCCGGAGTAGGTTGCCGATCTCAAGCCAGAACAAATCCGGGACTACAACCTCCAGTTTGCCGTCGCCGTAGTCTCGGAGCAACTGACGCGCCTCGGCGACGAGCGTCTCACCGGCCGGCGGCAGAAGCCACTTGGCCGCTACGCTGGCGTCCAGCACGCAAGCCGTCACCGTAGGCGGTCCTCGCGCAGCATTTCCTCGGAGCTTGGGTGGGGGCCCGGTACGGGCGACTTTCTGGCGGCGATTTTCGTAACGCGCGCCATGAACTCCTTGCGCCGCGCCAGTTCCTTGGCCGTGGGCACATTCTCTTCGAGAAGCCCCAGCACTTCGGCCGCAATGGACGTTCTTCGCTTCCTGGCCCGCTCCCGCAAGGCCTCGTACAGATCGTCGGGGACGTTCTCCACGTAAAGAGTTGGCATTGGGTAACCCTAGATCCAGCCTAGCAGACTTTTAAACCGGGGACAGACGGGACGTTCCCCGCCCCAGCCCCCGGCGCTCCACTTCATCCAGCCCTTTCAGCCACCCTCTCACCGGCCGCTACCCGCCCGCCGAGCATTACGCCGCCGCCGCCCGCCGCGGCTCAAACGTATATCCGAATCCGCGCACCGAGTGAATCAGAATCGGGCTTGCCGGGTCCCGTTCCACTTTCTGCCGCAGCCGCAGCACATACACGTCCACCGCGCGGTCCGTGATCGCCCGGTCTTGTCCCCACACCGCGTTCAGCAACTGTTCGCGGCTGAACACCACGCCCGGGCGGCCCATCAGGTACTCCAGCAGGCGGAATTCCGTGGCCGTCAGCGCCACCGGTTCCCCGTGAAGACGCACCTGGCACATGCTGCGGTCGAGTTCCAGCCCGCCGCCTTCCAGCACCCGCGCCGGCGCCGTCTGGTTGCGGAATTGCAGCTTGATGCGCGCAATCAGCTCCCGTACGAAGAACGGCTTCACCACGTAATCGTTGGCCCCCAGCTCCAGGCCCACGATGCGGTCCGTTTCCGAGGCGCGCGCCGTCAGGAAGATGATGGGCGTCGCCGAAAGGTCCGGGTCCTTGCGGATGCCCTTGCAGATGTCCAGCCCGTCCGAATCCGGCAGCATGATGTCCAACAGCACCAGGTCCGGCTTCACCCTCCGGCACAGTTCCAGCGCGCCGCTCCCGGTCTGTTGCCCGCTCGCCGCGAAGCCCTCTTTTTCCAGGTTGTACTTCAACAGGGCAAAAAGATCCGCGTCGTCCTCAATCAGAAGAATCTTCTTCATGGCCTTCAAATTCAAGCTACCAGCCCCACTGTTACCGTTTGGTTAAAACGTGATGAATTTTTCAACGTGGGATTGGGCGACAGCCCGGCCGGAGACTTCCCGTTTTTGCCCAGCCCGGAAGGGCGAAATCTCACACGGAAGGAAGACGGCCGTAAGCCCCGACAGGGGCGCTAGATCCAAGCCCACGGCGTGAGCCGTGTGGAATCGCGTGCTGGAGAAACCAGCCCCGGAACGGGGCGAAAGGTCCCCCCGCCACCCCTCAATCCCCTTCCTCAAACCTATACCCGAACCCCCGCACCGTAGTCAGATGCTTCGGATTATCCGCCTGTTCTTCAATCTGCTCCCGCAGCCGCCGCACATGAACGTCCACCGTCCGCGGCGTCACGTAGTGCTGCGCCCCCCACACCGAGTCCAGCAGTTGGTCGCGGCTGTAAGCGTGCCCCCGGTGCGTCAGGAAGAATTCCAGCAGGTTGAACTCGGTCGAGGTGAGCGAGAGTTCCCGCTCCCCGTGCATCACGCGCCGCGCGTTCCGGTCCAGGCGGAACGGCCCGATATCGAGCACCGCCGGCTCCGCGTCCATCTCCTCCCGCCGCAGGTGCGCCTTCACCCTCGCCACCAGCTCTCGCGGGCTGAACGGCTTGGTCATGTAATCGTCGCCGCCGATTTCCAGGCCCAGCACCCGGTCCACTTCGTCCGCCCGCGCCGTGAGGAACAACACCGGGATGCGCCCCAGCGCCGCCGACTGGCGAATCTTCCGGCATACCTCGAAGCCATCTACCTCCGGCAGCATCACGTCCAGCACCACCAGGTCCGGCTTGAACTCTTCGAGCGACTTCAGCACGCCTCCCGCGCCGCCCATGGTCCGCGTCTCATAGCCGGCCCGCCTGAGATTGTAATCGAGCAGCGCCGCCAGTTCGGCTTCGTCCTCCACAATGGCGATCCGCTTGGACATAAAGGCGCCTGGTCCTAACCTGTCACACGGCCGGTTGACGCCGGTTTTCCACCCACCGCGCAACCAGGTAAAACGCGCACGCCGCACCGATTGCCAGGCCGCCCAGCGTCCATCCGTGCCGCGTCAGGAACCCCGGGGCATCTTTCCCGAGCAACAGGCCTACATACACTTCGCCAAAAAACCGTATGCTTCGCGCCAGCACAATCACCGTCAGGAATTTGCCCCGCGACGTGCGCAGCGCCCCCGCCGTGATCACGAACACCTTGAGCGGCAAGGGCGGAACGGGCGTCACGGCCGGTACGAAAACCGTGAGCATCCCATAGCGCGCAAACCACTCCCGAAATCGTCGCCGCTTTCCCGGCGGCGCCTCGCTTTTCAGCCACCCGGCGCCCCTCCGCGCGGCTGAGTAGAGCGCGATGTTCCCGGCCGTCGATCCAATCACGGCCATCAGCGCCGCGAAAAGCGCGTGATGCGGGGCCTTCACGCTCTCCACCGCCAACCCAATCAGCAGCACATCCATGGCGGCCGGCAGCGGGATGCCCACCGAATCCACCACGCCCAGCAGAAGAATGCCCCACGGCCCGTATGCCACCAGGATCGCACTGATCTTGTATAGCAACGCCTTCATGCGGAGGCTCCGGCCGGCTCACAGGATATCGGCGAAAGACCTTTCGAGCTTATGGAACCAGGCATGGCCCACCACGAACACCGCCGCCGAAAGCAGCCAGAACTTCCATAGCGGGCCCCACGCCGGCGCCTGATTGTACAGCAATATCGCACGATACCCGCGCACCAACACGGTCATCGGGTTCATCGACAGAAATAGGGTAGCAGAATGCGGCAAGGTGGCGAGAGATGTCTCGGGATAGCAGATGGGCGTCAGGAAGAACCAGATGGTCAGCAGAAATCCGGTCACTTGGCCCAGATCGCGCACAAAGACCCCCAGCGCCGCCAGAAACCAACTCAACCCCAGCGTCAGCAGGATCTGCGGAATCAACAGCATCGGCAGCCAGACCACCGACGCCGGCGCGCCCCCGCGCAACAACAGCAGA
This sequence comes from Bryobacterales bacterium, assembly GCA_003139735.1. GTDB lineage: Bacteria > Acidobacteriota > Terriglobia > Bryobacterales > Bryobacteraceae > BOG-224. The sequence goes on from PLGA01000094.1 coordinate 4,855, forward strand.
AAGATGCCGAACAGCAAAACCGCGAACAGCTCGCTCACCAGCCCCGAAGCCACCAGGTTCACCGGCAGCGTCTCCACCGCAAACACCAGCTTCTTGACGAAATTGCGGTGCTCCAGAATCACCGACGGCGCGCGCCCCAGCGCCTCGCTGACCGCCAGCCAGGGCAGTATTCCGGCCAGAAAATAGAGCGCGAAGCCCGTGCGGCTCGGGTCCCCTTCGACGCGCGATCGCAGCACTAGGCCGAACACAAAAAAGTAGGTCAGCATCAGCAGCAGCGGGTTGATCAGCGTCCAGAATGCGCCCCCGAAGGAGCCCCGGTACCGGCCCAGAATGTCGCGCCGCACCATCACCCGGATCAGGCCGCGGTTCCGCCAGATGGTCGTGAAGGGCGTCGTGAACCCGCGCCGCACCTCGCGCAACGCCCGCTCTCGCCGCAAGGTGGTGCGCCTTGCTACGCGCACCCGCTCCAGACGGGGCGTTCCATTGTGTACGCCGATCTCCGCCAGCAGAAACCGCCAGTCCCGCTCGTGGTACCAGCACACGCCTTCCCTCATGGGGGAGATGAATGCCTGGTACCGGCCGTCTTCGCGCGGCAGTTCGAAATCCAGGCGCACGGGCGCCGCTTCGCCTGGTTTCACGTCCTGCTCCGTAGGCCAGCGCTCCCCGTCCACCACCAGCGTCCCGGTCTCCGCGTCGTAGAGCTGATACCCGATGGCGAAGCCTTCCGCCGCCCGCCACGTCTCTCCCGATTCGTTGCGGACCAAGCACTCTACGTGCGCGCGATGCGTCTCCGGATCCACCGTCGCGTTCAGCAACATGTAGTCCGCGCTCATGCGTAAAGCCACCCCGGGTAGCGCTCTCTCACCGGACCGGTTTTCCGTCCCAACGCGTAAATCCCATCGCCGCGCAGGTCGGGTTCCAGCCGATACCGCTCCAACAGGTGCATCACCCAGCCGTATTCCGGGTGCGGCCGGTCGCGAAACTCGCCGGTCTCCAGGCGGACCACTTCGAAACCCGAGTTCTCCAGCAGCTTGCGAATCTCCCTTGGCGTGTACTCGCGATTGTGCCGCGCCCCCGTCTCTTCGCCCGGCGCCCCTGGCAGCATGTAGGCGTGATAGAAGCCGGGGTGGTATCCCAGCAGCACTGCGTCGATGGCGCGCAGCGCGGCCACGTTCGGCGTGGTCAGCAGCAGGTGTCCGCCCGGCTTCAGCACCCGGTTCGCCTCCATCGTCAGGTGCATCGGGTCTTCAAACAGGTGTTCGATCAGTTCGCAGCACAGCACCGTCGAGAAATATCCGTCGGCGTAAGGGAAAACGTCCTTCTCGGCGTCGAAGTGATCGACGTCGCAGGCAAACCGTTCGCCTTCGCTCGATGTCTTCACGCAATGGTCCGTTTGCCCGAGCTTCCCGTGGTAACACCCGCGGACCTCGCCGTAACCCATCCGGGACCGCAAAGCCGGCGTGATCTGCAGGTACGCCCCCATCTCCAGAATCCGGTCGGACGCCTTTCCCGGCGGAATCATATCCAGCGTCTTCGCCAGCCGCGTTTGGTGCGCCTCCACATACCGCAAAGCTTCATCCGAGTCAGCCCAAGTCCGCAAGTAAGGTATAGGATCCGGGGGCCAGGGGCCGGGGGCCGGGGGCCAGGGAAGGCCGGCTCAGTGGAGTTCTGAGAGGTACTGAAGTTAGGCTGGCGGCGAAGGTCGGCAGTAAGGTTCGGGCTTGACCCCGGCCCCCGGCCTCTGGCCCCCGGCCCCTGGAGTTAACATGCGCGATAAGATACTTTACGCACTTGGCATCGGGGCGATTGCGATCCTGGTGTGGAACATCAACACCATCGCCCGGCTGCCGGAGGAAACCCAGCAGGGGGTCACCTTCAAGATCATCTTCTTCCACGTCCCCATGTGGGCCTGCGCCGTGAGCGCGGCCTGCGCGGCGCTGCTGTCGAGCGTGGGTTTCCTGGTGACGAGGAACTTCAAGTTCGACGCCGCGGCCGTGGCGGTTACGGAGGTGGGGCTGGCGTTCACATCGGCCGGCCTGGTCACAGGCTCCATCTGGGGCCGCGAAATCTGGGGCATCTGGTGGACCTGGGACGCGCGCTTGACTTCCGCCCTGGTCTGCTGGCTGCTCTACGCCGGCTACCTGATGCTGCGCAAAGCCGTGGAGGACCCCACTCAGCGCGCCACCTTCGCCGCCGTGTTCTCCATCTTCGCGTTCATCGACGTGCCCATCGTGGTCTTCTCCATCAAATGGTGGCGCACGCAGCATCCCCAGCCCGTGTTCTGGGGCGGCGGCAGTTTCCCGCCCGACTGGAACTTCCACTTCGTCTGGAACGTGTTCGCCATGCTGATGCTGGGCGTCGTCATGGTGGCCGTGCGGCTGCGCCTCGAAGATGCGCAGCGCGAGATCGATTCCCTGCGCCGGACCGCACGCGCCCTTTAAGGAGATTCCCATGCACGCAATCGCTCAAATTCCATTCCTGGCGCAACTCGCCACTCCGGAAGAGATCCTCCAGCACCAATACGAATTCCTGAGCTATGGCCTCACGGCGGCTTGGGTTGTCCTGGCTGTCTACGTCCTGATGATGGTTGCCCGCGAGCGCAAGTTGAAGCGCGAAATCGCCAGCCTGAGAGCCATGCTGGAAGAGCGGCAGAAGTAGCGGCGTTTACACCGCGCGTCTATTCCTCGCCCAGGCCCAGCGCTTGACCCAGGACGCGGCCGGTGGAGGAAGAGGGCGCGGCCACCCCCAGGGCGCGCGCCAGCGTGGGCGCCACGTCCACGGATTCCACCGGCGATTCGAAGACGCCGGCGCGGAATTGCGGACCGAAAAAGAAAAGCGGCACGCACGCGTCGTAGTTGTAAATCGAGCCGTAGGACACGCCGCGGTCGGCGCCGTAGTCCTCGACGTACTCGGGCTGGTAAGAGAGCATCACGTCGCCGGACCGCGTGGGATGAAAGCTGTTGCGAAAACGGCGCTCCCATTCGTCGTGGGTGGAACAGGCCCCGCCGGCCGTGTAGTAGCCGGCCACCGCGGGCTGCCGCATGGCCGCGCGCGCCGCCGCGAGGCGCACCGCTTCGGGGTCGCGAGAACCGCCGGCATCGAGATACAGGAACGGGTACACGAATCTCTCGACGCCCCCGTTGCCATTGCTTTCCAGGCTGCGTTGCACCTCGTGCGCAATGTCGCCGCCCCTCACGGCCATGCGTACCCGGCTCGCCTCCGCGGGCGCGGGCGGCGCGCCATGCGCCGCGGTTAGCGCCAGGCTGAAAGCGTTCGCGCCGGGTTTCTCGTCGAGCTTCGAGAACAGAGCCTCCAAATGCCGGTCGAGCTGGAGAGTCATTTGCTCCATCAGCGGCGAGCGGCCGCCGGTCTCATACCCTAGCAAGGCGCTGGAACCGGCCACCAGGCAAACGAAATCGAATGTATCGCCCTGCCCCAAACGCTCCCGCGCAATCAACTCGGCCAGAAACGCGAACTGCGCTTCCTCCGCGAAGGGTGAGGACTTATAGAGCGCCAGATACTCCTCCGGCTTATTGGGGTCGAAACGCAGCGTACGCAGCGGCGGTGCGCCCACGCGGGCCCCCAGCGCCATCCATTCGGCGTTGTGAGCGCTCTCCACCGGCGCCAGCCGATTGTAATCCGCCAGCCAGTCCGGGGCGTCGGCGCCAGAGGCAAACTGGCAGCGCTCGTCCATCCAAAACAATCGGGCGCCGGGCGTTCCGGCAACCAGCGCCGCGTGCGCCCGGTCCAGGGAGACGGCGAATACGCGCGTACGCGATTCGGCGGCGATCTGGGCGGCGAGCGTGGTCGCCAGCAGGTCGTCGCCGGACGCGCGGACGATGTTCCGGGAGGCCCGGCCATACCAGGAATCGGCCACAATGCCGTGCTCGGCCGGCCATGCTCCGGTCGCCAGCGTGGCGATTCCGGAGGCCGAAAAACCGCTCGCCAAATGGCGGCAATCCGGAAACCAGGCGCCCTTTTCTTGCAGGCGGCGCAGGCCGCCCGGCCCGAACTGGGGGGCCAAGGACTCTACCGCGTCGCTCCGCAACTGCTCCAGGATTACCAGAACAAACAGCTTCGGGCGTGGCCGTTGTGCGAAGGCCCGGCCCGCCACCCCGGCAAGGACGCACAGGCCGAACTCCCGTCGGCAAATGTCCATGAAAAAAGAGTTTATCAAACGGCAGAAGTAATGTTATAGTGTGCGTTCACTGCAACGCCAATCCGCCGGGTTTCCGTAGCCCGATTGGAAAGGCCCAGGCCCATGACGGACGATAAGAACTTTTTAGGTTTAGCCACCATTCGCAGGAATCGCGGCATTTCCCTGCGGCAGATTGCCGAGTCCACCAAGATCGGCGTCCGAGCGCTCGAAGCCATAGAACAAGGCGAGTTCCAGAAGCTCCCCGGCGGCATTTATACCACCAGCTACATTCGCCAGTATGCCCGGGCCATCGACTACGACGAGCAAGAGATCCTCGCGGCATACCGTCGCGAAACGGCTCGGCCGCAGCCGGATTCCAGCGAGGCCGGTCGCCGCAACGGAAAAGACATGATGGGCGGATATCGCCCGGCGTCCACGCCAGTCTAACCCATCAGCTCCGCCCAAGTTCGACCACTCGAAACACCCCGGGCCGTTCCCTGCAACCTACGGCGCCTTCTGAAACTCCTCCAGGCTAATGCCCGCCTGACGGAGGATGCTTTGCAGTGTGCCGGCCACCAAATTGCAGTGCATCGGCACAGTGACGCGCCGATCCGCTTTGACCAAACGAACATGAGAGCCGGTTTGTCTGGTAGCCGAGAAGCCCAGCCGCTCCAGGGCTGCGAGTGCCTCCGCTCCCGAAACGTCCCGTGGCAGCTTCACGCCTGAACCAGGACAGGATCGCTGACGAAGTGGATGCGGATTCGGCGGGGGGCGGCGCTGCCATCGAAGTGAACCGCAACCGCCTCCGTTACTTGCTGCTGCAAATCGCGGAGGTCATTGCCCTGCGTGGTGATGCCGCCCGCTCCGTCCGAGTCGTCCCACCACGCCACAAAACAGCCCGATTGCTCGTCGCTCTGGACTTGGAATGTGATTTCTTCCATTACCTAAAGACCATTATTCCACACAGGCGCTCATCCGGTACTTGCAATCCAACCCTCAGTTCCGCGGCTTCCTCGCCATTCGCGACGTGAATCGGGCTACATTCACGATGGCGCGTTCATGCGTTCCCTCGCCGATCTTTTCGGTTTCGTCCCACGCCTCCACGCGAAACTCCACGCGCCGGTCCCTGACGGCGACGATCTCGGCGGTAAAGGTCACGCACGCGCCGATGGGCGCGGCCGCCAGATGCGACACATTGACCTTGGTTCCCAGCGTGTCGTAACCGGCTTCCAGCATGGGCAGCACGGCATCGCGGCAGTTGCGCTCCATGCACCCGATCATGTGCGGCGTGGAGAGCACGCGGGCGCCCTCCGCGCCCAGAAAGCCAATGCAGACCTCGCTGGTGACCAGAAGTTTCTCTTCACGTTTGGCGCCGATGGATATACGATGAGTTGCCATCGTTCCAATGTAGCAACGAAGAAGACAGCGTCGAAAGGCTCGATGTGGGGCAGGTTGGCCGGANNCAATCGGCCTGCGCGGCGATTGACAATTCGCCGCGCAGAGGTCCGCCCCACATGGTTTCAGCGCGCGCCCTTGCTTAAGTCCGACTCCACCTTCTTGAACCCGGCGGGAACGGCGAATAGCGAGTCGTCGACGGAGTTCGTCGAGAATCCGGTCATCTCCGTCTTGGTTTCGAGCATCGATCCCGGCGTTGAGGAGTTTGCAGCTTGGGGCGGGGGCGCGTCCTGCGCGGGTTGGCTCTTCTTGCCAAGGCCGAAGCGTCCTAAACCACCAATTGCGCTACCCAGGCTCGGACGCTGCGGCGCTGGCTGCTGTTGCGCCGCGGGAGCAGCCGCGGGAGCAGGCGCCGGCGCGGGCGTCTGACCGCTCGCGGTGTCCGCTCCGGGCTGTCCGATCCCACCCATGGTCATGAGCTGCAACACGGGCACGCCCTCCAGCTTGGCCATTTCCTTGCTTGCCCCGGCCATACCCTTCGCCATCTGGGGCTGCGACATGAACATATTGCTGTTCGGGGACCAGTCGATCTTCTCTGCCATTCTGCGATAGAAGTCGCGGACTTGATCGTAACCGGCCACGCCTGTCGCGAGCCACATGTCGGTTGTGATCGCCATCGATCCCTGCTGGCCGCTCTTCGCGTCCGTGGCCTGCATCTCCATCTTGAGGACCGCTTCCTTGGCGTCATATCCGGCGATCTGCTTGGTATTTCCGGTGGCGTCCAGGGAGACCTTGAAATCGGGCTGCGGGGAGCCTTCCTTCTGCTTCTCCATTTTCTTCGACATTTGCTCCAGCGCCTGCTTCATTTCGTCGAAGGTCATGACGGAGTAGGTCTTCCTCTGGAAATCGATATGCGTGATGGTTTGCGCGTTCAGGTCGATGACCGTGGATTCGTTCTTGCCGCGATGCGCCATCTTGTCGCCCTTCAGCGCCACGGTGACGACGACCGGCTCCTTCGCGCTCTTTGAGAACAGGCCGACCATGTTCATCATGCCGGCCATCATGCCGCCGGTGATTGTGGTGGTCTGCTGGTAGCTGAAATCCGCGTACAGCATAGTCCCCGCCGCGACGGCGGCGATCAATACCGATAGAGTTCTGCGAATCATGGAGATGCTCCTCACGGTATCGTAGGCTAAACAGCCGCGCGACACAAGCAATTTCGGGAAAGCGGAAGGGTCTCTCCGGTTAATCCCCGACGCGGCAGCCTACTTCGACGCGGTAGCCAGCAGCGTGTCGATCCGCGCGATGTATTTCTTGGCCCGATCGGATTCCGGCATGTCGGGGTTGAGCGCGATGGTCTCGGAAAAATGCTTGCGCGCCGGTATCAGGGGCTCCACCGCGCCGGTGGCCTCCGCCTTGCTGGTGTACGAGAGGGCCAGACCGAAGTGGGCAAAGGGATCCGAGGGATCGTAGGAGACGGATTTCTCGCAATAGGCAATGGCGCTGTCGAACTGGTTCAGCAGGCGGGCGCTGTCGCAGAGCCCGAAATAAGCGAGGTTCCGAAGGTCCCGCCACACGTCGTCCTGCGCGGCGCGTTTCTTCTTTCCGAATCCCACCAGATAGCCGAGCGCGTAGTAGTTTAACTTGCCCGCAAGGTGGCTATTGAAATCGGTGAGCTTGAGATACTGCTGATAGGAATCGACAGCCTCCTGGTACTTGCCGGAGAGCCGCAGGCTTTCCGCCAGCCAGAA
>PLGA01000658.1 GCA_003139735.1 Bryobacterales bacterium
CGACATGGGCGACCCGGCGTCAAAGCCGCTGATCGGGCCGCTGATCGACATCCAGGGATCGGTTTTCCTGCTGCGCCGCCTGCCGTTCGCCGTGGGATACAAGACGACGCTGACTTCGCTGCCGTTCGCCATCGGAGAGACCGCGCCCAGGAAACTCGACCTCGCCGTTACTGGAATCGAAGCGGTACAGACCTCAGCCGGCAAATACAATTGCTACAAAGTAGTGTTCGGCGCGATCGGACAGACCTTCTGGTTCAGCGTCGACGCTTCCCGGCTGCTCTNNGATTTGGCGCAGGCCGTGCTGGCTCCCCTGAACGCGGCCGGGTGGCAAGCCCGAACCTCCAATTCGTCGAACCACGGGCATTACGCCACTGCTTCCGTACAGATCCCGAACACGGGCGGCTATAGTTTCCCCCTGGCGATAACCAAGATCTACACTCCAGCGGCGGAGATACCACAGTCGTTGCAACAGACATTGCATCGCGAGCTCGAGGGATTGGCGGGGCCCGGGGGAAGCGAGAAGGTGGACGTGCGGGGCAACGGCGTCCAGACTTTCCTGATTGGGGGCCAGCAGGCTCTCAGTTGTGTGGCAGACAGAGCGAATCAACCACCCGATCACCCGAAGGTCACGTTTTACATCGTTTTGATCCAGACAGAGAACACGCTAGCCAAGGCTACCTTCAACACCAGCCAGAGCTTCGCGCTCATGCGGTGGAAGATCGATCAGATTCTTAGCACGATCAAGCTTCCCTGAAAGGCGCTTGCGTGAGACTGTGGAATCGGCATCTCGGCGCGGGCGGCGATGGCGGGCGGTGGCTTGTCCCCGTCCTCCTGATCATCGGCGTGCTCGCGCCGACGGCGTGCGTCCTCTGGTTCATGAATGCGGCCATCGACAACCAGCGGGACGCGTCACGGAGGAAGCTGGCGGAGGCTTATCGCGGGCAATTGAAGCTGGTGCGGGACCGCCTGGAATCGTATTGGGAGCAGCGCGCGGCGGACCTGGAGCGTGAGGCGCACGACGGGACCGCGCCGGCCATCTTCGCGCGGGTTGTGGAACGCGGCCTCGCGGATTCCGCGGTCTGCCTGAACCGGGACGGGTCGGCTGCGTACCCCGCGCTTGCCACGCCGGTCGCGCCCGACTCGACGCTCGACCGGCCGGACTGGATGGCGGCGCGGACGCTCGAAAGCTGGACCGACCCCCACATCGCCGCGGAGTCCTATGCGGCCATCGCGAGGAAGGAGCCGGATGTTTCTCTGGCCGCGCGTGCGGCGCAGGCGCAGATCCGCTGCTTGACGCGGAGCGGCGACAAGGCCGCCGCGTTGCGCGCCATCCAGGACAACTTCGGAGGCGGGCGGCTCGTGCGCGGCGCGGATGCGACCGGCCGGCTGATTGGGGCAGACGAATTGCTGCTGGTGATCGGTATCGAGTGTGGGGCAGGCCGGAATCCGGCGCGGCGGTCCGCCGTGTGCGCCGATTGCCAATCGGCACGCAGCTTGCCAAGCTGCCCTACAACAGCGGATCGGCTTCATGACATGGTCTTGGATTACTCAACCTCCATGCCGTCCGCCCAGCGCCTGTTCCTCATGGACGAATTGCGGGCGGTGGCGCCGGGGTCCGATTTCCCGACCTACGCCGCCGAGCGGCTGGCGGCGCGTTTTCTGGAAGCCGGGCGAGCGCGCACTGGCGAGGCCGCCTTGGAGGCGAGCGGCGTGCCGGATGTCTGGAAGCTGACCGCGCCGGGCGGGCGAATCGTCGCCCTCTATCGCGCCGCGACCGCGATCTCCGCGATGCGCGGCCTCTCCAGCAGCTCGAACGTGGCGCTCGCTCTCACGCCTCCGGGAGGCGCGCCGGTTTCCGCCGACGAATCGCTCGCGGCGGGATCGAGACTGCCGGGCTANNAACGGGCTGGTGGATGAGGCCGCGCGCCAGCGGACGATTTCCTACGTTTGGATCGGATGGCTGGCTATCATCGTGGTCGCGACGACGGCTCTGGCCGCCGGCCAATCCCTCCGCCGCCAGTGGCGGCTGGCCCGTCTCAAGACCGACCTGTTGGCGGCCGTCTCGCATGAACTCAAGACTCCCCTGGCTTCCATGCGGCTGCTGGTGGATGCGTTGATCGAAGAGAATAAGTTCGAGCCGGAGAAAACCCGCGATTATCTCGGGTTGATTGGGAGCGAGAACCTGCGCCTCAGCCGCCTGATCGAGAATTTCCTGACCTTCTCGCGTATCGAACGCAATCGCCAGAGCTTCGAATTCGCCGAGACCCGGCCGGAGGACGTCGTCCGCATCGCCGTGCATGCCATGCGCGAACGGCTGCAAGCCNNAGCCCCGGCCTGCCAGCTTGAAATCGACATTGCTGCGAACCTGCCGGCTCTGCGCGCGGATCAGGACGCGCTCGTCACAACGCTTCTGAACCTGTTGGACAATGCGCACAAGTATACGCCATCCGACCGGCGCATCCGGCTGGAGGTCTATCCCGAAGCGGACACCGTCGTATTCGCAGTGAAAGACAACGGCATCGGCATCGCGCCTCGCGACCAGAAGCGGATCTTCCGCAGGTTCTACCAAGTGGACCGGCGGCTGGCGCGCGAGACCGGCGGCTGCGGCCTGGGTCTGAGCATCGTGGATTTCATCGTGAAGGCGCACGGAGGGTCCGTGCGGGTAGAGAGCAAGCCGGGGGCGGGCAGCGCCTTCCGCATCGTGATGCCCACGTCGTCAGAGGCGGCAGTAAGATGACGTCGCACTTCACTTGGTGAACCCATGAGCGGCGCACGGATTCTAATAGTCGAGGACGAGCCGGCCCTGCTGCGCGGCCTCAAAGACGCGTTCGTCGCCAAAGGCTTCGATGTCCTGCCCGCTCAAGACGGCGAGACCGGACTGGCCTACGCCCTCTCGCGGAATCCCCACCTGATTCTGCTCGATATCATGCTGCCGCGGGTGAACGGGTACGAGATCTGCCGCGCCGTGCGGGAGCGCGGGCTCGAGATGCCGATTCTGATGCTGACCGCCAAGGGTCAGGAGGAAGATATTATTCTCGGTCTCAACCTGGGCGCGGACGACTACATCGTCAAGCCGTTCCGCCTGGGGGAGTTGACCGCGCGCGTCAACGCGTTCTTGAGGAGAAGCAAATCCAAACCGGCCGGCTCGTTCCGCTTCGGCGACTGCGAGTTGGACCTGGACGCGCACAAGCTGTACCGCGACGCTGCGGAAGTCGAATTGACGGCCAAGGAGTTCAAATTGCTGGCGTACTTCGTGTCGCGGCGCGACTGCGCGCTGGCGCGCAACGACGTCCTCGACGCCGTGTGGGGCAATTCGGTCATCGTCACGCCGCGCAGCATCGACCGCTGCGTCGCGACGCTACGAGCCAAGATCGAGCCGGACCCGCGCAACCCCAGGTACATTCAGACTATTCGTGATATCGGGTATCGCTTCGAACCGGGGGTGGAATGACCGGGAGACCAAACTGTTTCGCCAGGCGCCGCCGGCCGATCCGCATTCTTGGCCGGATTGCGCCATCCGCGGTATCATCGCTGCAAGTATGCGCTCGCGACAATGCTCCCAGAGGGGATCAATTCTCAGTCGGCTTCTCTTCGATGTGATCGATGACAAGCACGGATTCCGGCCGCTTGTGTACTTCCAACTTCAATCCGAGTTTCCCGATCGCCTCGGCGAAGGTAACGGAGCCCGTCGGCTCCGAGGCCTCTCCGTCGGGAGTCGCGGCCCCGGCGCTTAACTGCGGAAACCGCGCATTAGGCCCCGCCATCGCGTCGTAGTTGATCGTGAAATCCCACGCCCCCTCCATGCCGGTCCCATCCAGCACGGGGTAGTAGATATCCGTGTCGTAAGCTTGGATCTGCTCCGCGAACTGCGCCATGGTCATGTTCCGGCAAACCAGCTTGACCATGAGGACCCGCCCCTGCGATTGCTGATTCTGGCGCGTGCATCCCGTCCGATTCGCGGGGTCGGCTTTGGTCAGCTTCGGCTTCGCCGCCACCAGCGTGTAGGCATCCGTGGGACGGTCCTCGTAATGGACCGCCATCTTGTAGCGGTCGATCAGCATCGAGCGCAGCATGGCGTTGAGCGCATCCCTGGCCTGTTGGCTGTGCTGCGGGTCCGGGGCGACGCCCGCAGGCGCCTTCGCCGCGATGCTGATGTTGTACTTGGTCGTCGAACCGTCCGCCAGCCATTTCGGCATTCCCTCGGGCCGCTCGAAGGGCGCCAGGTTCCAGGCTTGCTGGATCAGGACGACGAGCGCCATGCACGTCGCCGTCACCCGGCCGCCGGATTCAAATCGGAGAGATATCGACATATTGTCGTGGCAGGGCCACTCGATCGCCGCCACTTCGAACTGCGGCGGGGGAAGCGGGGGCAAGCTCGCCGCCACGTCCGGCGGATCGGCCGTTGGCTGCTCGTTCACGCTCTCCACTACCAGCACTGGCTGCGGAACCTTTCCCGATTCGAGCTTCAGCCCGAGTTTATCCACCGCATCGAGGACGCCCGCGTCCGCCGGGCCGGGTGCGTTCGCCATCCGCATGGCGTACTGGAAATCGATGTCCCAGCCTCCTTCGAGGTCCGTCGAATCCACCACCGGAAGGGTCCTGAGA
>PLGA01000010.1 GCA_003139735.1 Bryobacterales bacterium
TCCTAATAAACTCCCGCTAGTGCGCGAATCTGCTCTAATTCATTGGTTATCAATCGCGCAGTGCTTCGCCCCGGTTTTCGTGGGCGTCTTGTTGAACCCATCCGCGATCAGAATCTCAGTCGTCGCGCGGCTAAGCTGCTATCGAGAACCCACCCATGGGGCGCCTAATGTCAATTCTCAATTGGAATCTTTTCCACGTGATCGACCACCAGGTGATCGACCGGCACTCTGCGAGCTTCTAGCTTGAGGCCCAGGTGTTCGATGGCGGTGAACAGCGCGGGAGGATAATAGTAGGGCGGCTCCCTCCCTTCGGGTCCGTCGTCGAATTGGAATGTGAAGTTGTAAGCTCCCTGAAGCCCCGTACTGTCGAAAACAGGCAACTGGACGTAGCTCTTCAATAAGACCGAGAACTTCGTCATGGTTACCCCTACCGCCTGGAACCCTGTCTCAGGAGGGCGCACATTTTCGAGACGGTGAAAACCGTCGGCAGGCCGCGAAGCGGAACTGCTTGCCTTGCCGAAAGTAACCGTCACATTACGGTCATCCTGATCTGCCGCCGGTGCATCCTTGGCCCGTTCGAGTTTCGGACTGGCCCTTCCGACCGCCAAAACGTAACAGTCGGTCACCTTCGTTTCGTGGTGCACCTTGACTTTGAGCCGCTCCGACAGCAGCCTCTGGAGCATGGCCGGAACCTGGCTTGCAGGTGCGCCCTGAGGAATCTTGGCGACGATATCGTATCGCGCGGCGGGGAGCCACGATGGCCCGGAAATCAGTTGCCAGTCGACATTGTAGGCGTCTGCGAGAATACTAATCAGCGACTCGTTGCCGTAGTCCAGCAGCCCGGGATCGCGGCGCCTGCGAACACCCACCGCCTGCGGCGACGAAGCCTTGACCGAAGCCACCTCGAACGCCGGCGCCGCGACAGCAGGGGCGGCGACCTGCGCGTGGCTCGGCTGCGGCGTCATCACGCCGATCCCGATGGGCACGCCAACGGCCGCTAGGGCTGCCGCTGCCAGAAGAACCTTCCTTCCGTAACTCAATTTGCGGGTAAATCGGGTCGTCACGATGCCCTCCGATTCGCTTCTTCAGCTCCCCGCCGGTGACGCCGGCGGCGCGAGTTGCGGGCAACGCCAGGAAGAACTCGCAGAGTTTCAGGATGCTCCGCTTCCGAGTCTACTCCACCATCGGCCCGTACGGAGTGGGTTTGTTGAGCATGCCGGCTGCCCGGTTCCTCCGATCCTTTCGGGCCACTTTCGGGGCGCCTCACGGGCAATACCGCGCGGACGATTCGGCTCAGCGAGTCCATTAGGCTTAGGTCTGGCGTCGGGACTCGCGACGCGGCATCCACAACAAGCCGTCGCTGAGGGACCGCGCCGGACACCAGGTTCAGGCCGAGGTTGTGAACGGCCGAGTAGAGAGATGGGCCAGGCATGGCGTCGTCAGATTCATTCGTCCCCGAAAAGATGGCGATTGACTCCATCGAGCACTCGAAGGCGATATCGTAGGCCCCGGCAAGGTTCGTCGCGTCTACGGTGGTGCGGCCCGTATACCTACTCAGTACTCTAGCGAACTGCTCCATAGTCATCCCATCGAAGTGGATCTCCACGTCCGCTCCCCGGAAGGTAGCCCGGCGCGACGGCGCATCCGGGCCGGTTTTCTTCGCCTGGGTAAGCTTCGGGCCTCCGCGCGCAACTACGAGCTTGTATCCCTTGACCGTTGCGCTCTCCCAGTGCACCCGTAGGCCAAACCGGTCAGCCAGCATTTGCTGCAGCATGGAGGGTACGCGCTCTGGACCGGTACCCGTTGGGATCTTGGCGGAGATGTCATAACACGTATCCGCGAGCCAAGCGGGCCTTTTCATTTCCTCATCCGGGACGTCATACGCGACCATAATGAGGCCAAGCAGACTGAAATGCGTGTACGACACGATACCTGGAGACTTGGGACTCGGCGTAGCCCTGCACGGCCCGGCTTCAAATTGCTTGATGGAGGCGACTTCGAAGCCCTGCGCCAGGCCGGCCACCGGCAGTAAGAAGGCGAGCCCCAGTAATATTGAGCTTGTAGGTTTTGCGCGCATTCGCCCCATATCAATTCTCCGTCGGCATCTCAACCCGGTCAATCACCAAGACGTCCACCGGCCCCTTGATCGCTTCCAGCCTCAAACCGAGTTGTTCCTGGAGTGCGGCAAAGACGGTAGGTGCGGGATCGTCCTCAACGGACACGTCGGCAAGCGGCGCGAACGTCAGGGTCACTTTGTATCGGCCCTTCAGGTTTGTCCGGTCGAGAACCGGGGCTCCGATGGCGCTGATAAGCATGTCAGCCAGACCGGATATTNNAAGCGGTCGGCCAGCATCGCCTGTATCATCAGCGGGGCTTGGTCCATGGGAGCGCCGGCCGGGAGCTTGGCGTCAATATTGAATCCTGCCGAGTCCATCCACTTCGGGCCGCCCTCGAGCTGATACTCGTTCAGGTGGTACGCAGTCAGCAAGAGGCCCTTCAGCGTGAAGTTCCGCGCTTGGAAGCGGCCCGGCGTCGCGCCCCAGGAGTTGCCGTTAGCGGCCGGATCGGCCGGCTTCACGGAGACGACTTCGAACTCCGCTCGCGCGGCAGGCTGCCGTTGAGCGTGCGCCGTCATTGCCAGGACTGCTGCCACCGCCGTCCGCACTGTCCACGTCATCTCGCGCGCAAATCGATTCGCCATGATGCCCTCACGCAGTGATGGGACTACTGTCCCGGCAGCAGATTCTCCAACCGGTCGATGCCGGCGCTCACGGCATCACTGGTAAGCGTCTCATAACCGCCGTCGCGTATAACGTAAAGGTTCCAGGCTTTGCCGCGGCCGGCGACGGAACTCATGAATCTCACTTCATACTGGTCGCCGCCGTCCTGGAAGAACAGGACATTGTCGCAGACTACGCCGGATTTCACCAGGCCCTCATGCGGGATGAGCGACAGGATGTATCGCCCGTGGCCCGGGAACGCTATCCAGAACGTCGAGCCGGGCTTTCCTGTGAAGCCTAAGATGCCGGTTTGCTTCTTGCCGTCGATCCAGACAGAGGTTGCAGAGGCGTCATAGGTCACGGCGCCATCATCCACTGTGAAATCGCGCGGTTCGGCGGTCGTGGTTGCGGCAGGGGGTTCGAGTGGATGCAAAGAAACCCGGATGTAATCGACGATCCTCCGTGTACCGTCCGGACTGACCATAAGGTCCAGAGCGATGGTGTCGCCATCGCGCACAGGTTGCGGCGGTGGAAACCTGGGCGGGGCGGCGAGCAACACTCCGTCGACCGCGCTCAGGGGCCGAAACACCGCCTGATACCCGCTCGCGGCGTCGCCGGTAAATGCCAGATCGTATCCGAAATGCGCGCCGCCTCCTGCTTCAACAACCGACCGATGAATGGTGTCGCCACCCGCTGAAATACCGCCGCCCGCGTAAGCCGCATCCCACTTGCCGCCCGGTATGGCGTAGGCAGCGAACTCGATCCTTATGCCGGACAGTACCCCTCCACGCCCGCTCATGATGCAGTGCGGTCCGAGGCCGCCGGCCGGAACGGGTTGGGCCGTGGCGGCCGCCGCAAACAGAAATAGTAGAGCGTTCTTGATCATTCGTCCCTCCCGATGATGAATGGGCGCAGTTCCGATACGGGCTGCAGTTCGCGAGCGTTACGGCCTAGAGTCGCTGGTTTGGCATAGACGACGCGAGTCCGGTAGACCGTCGTCGGAACTGCGCGCTCCCGCACCACGGGAACCTCCACGCGTTCGGTTCTAACGATGACTCGCGGCGTAACGGGCCAGCGCCCTATCGCCAAAGCGGCGGCGACTACGATCAAAACCGCCGCCGGCGCCGGAACGGGTATGGAGATACGCCATGGGTTTCGCCAGCGCTTCCACCTGGCGCGCCAACCGCGACCGAGCCGGTACCGGGCCATCATGCGGCGGTCCAGGTCCGGGCTTGGCTCCGGGGCCGACCACCGGCGGATCAGGTTTTGCAGCTCAGGATCGTTTTCCATTTCAGTATCCCTCCTTGGTTAACCAGGCTAGCTCGCGTTTCAATCGCTCCCGGCCACGGTACAGACGCGCCTTGAAGGCTCCCACGGCTACCCCCGCTACTTTGGCAGCCTCTTCCAGGCCGAGGTCCTCGTATTCGGCCAGGAAAATGGCCTCGCGTTGCAGCGGGGGAAGACCTGCCACGGCTGCGTTCAGGATTGCGTTTGTTTCATCCGACGCCATATGTTCCAACACCTCCGGATCGTACCCTATGGTCTTGTCTTCCAGTGCGACTTCGGGTGCAAGTGCCCGCCAACGGCTGCGGCACTTATTCCGGGCTATCGCAAGCAGAAAACCGCGGAGGGACGCCTGGGCGGGATCGAATCGCGCCGGGTGTTCGAGCAAGGCCACGAAGCATTCCTGAACAACATCTTCCGCGGAGACGGCATCCTGGAGGATCCAGCAGGCGAAGCGATACACTGCGCCACGATGGTAAGACCAGAGGACGTGAAAAGCATCTTCGTCACCGCGTGCGGCGCGCGCGACGTGCTGCTGTTCCGTGTGCACGATTTAGGATTAACATGAGGGCCCAAAAAGATACGGCTTCATCGCTCTTTTTTTCTCTACGACAGGGGATTAGAGCACCCACATGGCAGAAAACGGACTCCTTTCCTTAACCGGGAGAAACCGGGGACGGACGGGATGTTGCTTGTTCGGCGGACCTACTTTGCGGGCGCGGTCGGCGTCACCGAACTCTCGCCATCGCTTCCCGCAGGATGAAGTTGATGCGGGTCGAATATCCCTCGCCGAACTTCTTTAGCCAATCCACCACCTCGCGGTCCAATCGTGCGGCCACCAGGATCTTCGGTGCGCGCTTAGCATTGGCAAGCTGTTCTTCGGTGAGTGCGGGGATGTCTGAGTAATCGATACGCGAGTCGTCGCCGGTTGCCTGGTGTTTGGCAATCCGCGCCAAGTCGGCCTTCTGCCGCTTACTGAGCGGCTTGGTCAAAATATCTTCGGCGCTCACTTTTATTAGCCGGGCGCGCCGAGATGATGCGGGTAATGTCTTCTTCGCCATGTTTACTCTCCGTGCGGTAGGCGTGAACAACCAATAGGATCGCCGCCTCAGCGGCTCCTATGGCGTGCCACCGCTGTTCGCCCTCCTCGATGCGGTCTTTGATGAGCAGCAGAAACGGATCGTTGAAAACCTTGACGGCGGCCTCGAAAGCGACGCCGTGCTTTTTACGATTGCTGCGGCTCTTGTCCTCGTTCCATTCATACCGCATCGTTATACGTATCGTATAACGGCCACAGTGCAAACGCAAGGAGGACTGGCGCAGGAGGCGCAAAATGGGCACACGCTCGGAGTTTTCGCAAGGGCGGCGAGCTTGCGGTCTTGACATATTCAGGACGTCAAGAAGGTCTGGCACGCGCCATAAGTGCCGTCCAACGTGTCTGAGATGGGCGAAATCGCTCCTGGTCCCGTTCACAATTGCCGGTGGCCTACACTGGCCTATCCTATTGAAATCAAACGCGCATCGAGCGTAATCGGCCCGTAGTGGGCAAAAAACGTTAGGACTTATCGGA
>PLGA01000104.1 GCA_003139735.1 Bryobacterales bacterium
CGCGCTCCTGGCCGCCGACCTGCTGCAAAAAATCCTCCTGATCTACCGCCCCTACGAAAACCGGCGCGGCGACGCCGAGGCCCTCTACGAAGAGTCGCTCGCCGACCTCTGCGCCACCCTCGAATCCACGCCCACCGAACCCGGCGTGCAGTTGCTCGGGCTGCGCGACTCCATGATCCGCGGCCGCGACCGCTTCCGCAAGCTGACTACCAACCGCCCTCTGGGAAGCCAGCCCATCATCGGCATTGTGGGCGAGATCTTCTGCCGCCTGAACACTTTCTCCAACGAGAACCTGGTCCGCTGCCTGGAGGACTACGGCGCCGAAGCCTGGCTTTCCGACATCGTCGAGTGGATCTGGTATACCAACTCCGAGCACTTCCGCAAGCTCAAGCTGACCGGCCGCATCTGGACCGCCGAAGCCCTGGGCGCCTGGGTCCGCAAGCGCGTCCAGAAGCGCGACGAGCACGTCCTGCTCGAACCATTCGCGGACGATTTCAAGGGCCGCGAGGAACCCGACATCTACGAAATCCTGGAATGCGCCCGCCCCTACCTGCCCCGCGAAGGCGCCTTCGGCGAGATGGTCCTCAACGTCGGCAAGGTAGTCTATCTCGCCAAGAAAGGCGCCGCCGGCATCATCGACATCAGCCCCTTCACCTGCATGAACGGCATCGTCTGCGAAGCCATCTACCCCAAGATCAGCCGCGACCTCGGCGGCATCCCCATCCGCAACTTCTACTTCGACGGCACGCAATCGGACCTCGACCGCGACCTCGGCGTCTACATGGAACTCGCCCGTAGCTACCAGAAGAAGAGAGGGTAGGGCGTGCGGGACCTCCAATGGCCCTGCAGCGGTTCCGCGAAGCCAAGTCCGGTGCGTTCGCTGGTATCATCAATCAAGGGTCATTCTCCATGCGCTATACGGTCATCCTTGAGCGGGAAGCGGACGGCGGATACGTCGCAACTGTTCCCGCACTGCCCGGTTGCGTTTCCCAAGGCGACACACGCGATGAAGTCATGCGGAACATTCGCGAGGCGGCGGATCTCTACATCGAGGATTGCATCGCCGCTGGGGACCCTGTCCCGTCTGAGGCGGGAAGAGAATACTTCGAAATCAAGACCGGCACGCTGTTGTTAGACGCCAAAGAGGGAGCCATATCATTCTCAAACGGGGCGACCCATACGCCCGCGTTGTCGTCCCGGATCACAGACGGGTTCGCCCCGGAACTTTGCGGCAGATTCTGATCGAAGCAGGTCTTACCGTCGAGCAGTTGGTAGAACTACGGTGAGTGAAGACGGCGAACAGCGTCAACAACGCGGACAATCATCATGCTGACCCGGTATATCGCCGCGGCGATGCCACTGGCCCATTTCGGGCTGCTGGAGGAGGGCGGCTACTTCGGGTCGATTCCCGGCCTGCACGGCGCTTGGGGCAGCGGACTCACTCTCAAAAATTTGCCGCGGGGAGTTAGCGGAGGCGCTGGGGGAAAAAGGGTCGGCCTGAACTGCGCACTTCTCCGCTTCCCATTCGTGCCGCGAGAGGCCCCGTTTTTTTCCAGCGCGTTTTGCCCTAACAGCTACTCCAGCGCAACGACCGGCAAGCCATCAATGCCTCCGAAATCGCTGTCGCGGCTGACCAGTGTGGCGCCGAGCACAAGCGCTGTCGCGGCTATCCACAGGTCGTTTTCGTCCAGCGTGAGGCCGCGCTGCTGGCGCGTTAGCTTGACCGCCGCGTAAAAGTCGCCCGCCCTTTCCGGGACTGGTTCACAGCGCAGGGCAGCCAAAAACTGGTGGCCGGTCTCTTCTAATTCGGCGCGCCGTCTGCCTGCCGGCAGCCGGACAATCCCGAAAAGTATTTCGCCTCGAACGATCGTACAAGTAACTACGCGATCACCCGGATCGAGCCCGGCCATCCAGCTCTCGATTCCTGGGCTTGCCCTCATCAAATCGCTGATCGCGTTTGTGTCCAGTAGGTATGTCACCTCGATGGCCACCGCTCGAAAGGGCTCTCGTTGCGTACTGGCAGCCGTGCTGCGGCAATCGCGGCATCGAGATCGTCGACGGCCGCGGCGCTTGGATGCGGCAATCCCCGGACAGTTCGCAGCACGACCTCAGGCGCACTCGCCCTGTCGAACAGAGCGCGCAGACTCTCCAGAGCCACCTGCTCCGCGCTCTTCCGCTGGACGGCGGCAATCCCCTCCAAGCCGCGTGCGAGGTCATCTGGGATTTGAATCGTCATCGTGTTCCTCGATACCATTCTCTCAACACCAGAAGCGCCTTGCCAACCCGGCGTGCAGTTGCTCTCCCTCCGCGACTCCATGATCCGCGGCCGCGACCGCTTCCGCAAGCCGTCTGAGGCGGGCACGCCCGCGCTGTCGTCCCGGATCACATGCGGGTTCGCCCTGGAACCTTGCGGCAGATTCTAAACGAAGCAGGTCTTACCGTCGAGCAGTTGGTAGAACTACGGTGAGTGAAGACCGCGAACAGCGTCAACAACGCGGGATTGCGGGTCTTGCGCTCAACCGGCCGCCCTGTCATTGTCATGCTGGTTTCGGCCACCCACCCGCGCCCCGCCATATGGCATAATCTTACTGGAGTCTTACCGATGGAGATCACGCGGCTTTCGACCAAGGGCCAAATCGTCCTGCCTAAGAACATACGCGCTTCTCGAGCGTGGGCCCCGGGAACCGAGTTCACGGTTGAGGAAACCGGCGGTGGAATCCTGCTCCGCCCCGCGCGCCATTTCCCAGAAACCGAACTCGACCAGGTGGCCGGCTGTTTGCCGTGCAGTGGCAAACCAAAGACGCTCGCGCAGATGCATGCCGCCATTGGCCGGGAGGTGAAGCGGCGTCATGACTGCGGTCGATACTAATGTACTGGTCCGCCTGCTGACCGGCGACGAACCCAGGCAGGCGGCCGCGGCGCGTGCCCTGTTTGCAACCGGGCCAATCTGGATCGCCAAGACGGTATTCCTCGAAACCGCATGGGTGCTCCGAAGCCTGTACGGATTTGAAGAAAGCGCCATTCGGAGCGCCTTTACAAAGTTGCTCGGCCTCAAGCGCGTACAGGTCGAAGACGAGCCCTCGCTGGCCGCCGCGCTGGCGCTCACTGCGCACGGAATCGACCTCCCGGACGCGATGCACCTGAGCGCCAGCCCCCCCGGCGCCATATTTGCATCCTTCGACAGATCCCTCATCCGCCGCGCGCGGCGTGCGGGGGTTGCTGGCGTATCCGAGATCTAGCGGGGAGATCGCGCCGCCGCCAGTTCCGTCACCGGCAGCGGAATAATCTCCCCCTCCACGCCTCCGATCACCTTGGCGGTGTGCGCGAAGGCCACCGGGTCCCCCGTCACGAAGTGAACCACCTGGCCCTGCGCCTCCCCCTGCGGCGCCCCCGCAAAGGCTTTGCTCACTACTTCGGCGGTCGCTTCCGCGCTGTCCACCAACGTGACGCCAGGGCCCACCGCGTCTTGCAGTACCTCTCGCAGCAGCGGGTAATGCGTGCATCCCAGGATCAGCGCGTCCATATCCGGACGCCCGCTCAGGTACTGCCGCACCAGCAGCCGGGCCTCGGGGGAATCCACCAGACCTTCCTCCACTACGTGAACCAGCATGGGGCACGCTTGCGCCCACACCCGGAACCCGCACGCTTCGAGGCGCCGCTGGTAAGCGCGGCTGGCGATGGTCCCCTTGGTCCCGATCACGCCCACGCTGCCCGAACGCGTGACGCGCGCCGCCGCTTCCACGCCCGGGTCGATCACGCCCCACGCCGGGACCGGGCAGCGCTCCACCAGCGCCGGTAACGCTACGGCGGAGGCCGTGTTGCACGCCACCACCAGCCCTTCCACGCCCATTCCGCACAGGAAATCCGCGATTTCCACGGCGAACTCCACCACCATTTCCGGAGGCTTGCGCCCGTAGGGCACGCGCGCCGTGTCGCCCAGGTAAACAAAATCGCGGCGTGGCATGCGCCGGCGCAGCGCCTGCAGTACGGTCAGTCCGCCCACGCCGGAATCGAAGACGCCGATGGCGCGGCTCAGTGGGTTTTTCGAACTCATCTCCTCCCATTTTGCACGCTCGGGACCATCGGGCGTGCGATAATCGAGATTCCCCATGCGAGCCCGCGTTTTTGTTACGTTGAAGTCCACCGTCCTGGACCCCCAAGGTCAGACGGTCCGCTCCGCGCTCCAAGGCCTCGGTTATCCAGGCATTGAGGATGTGCGTCAAGGCAAGTACTTCGAGATCGCCATCGCCGCCGCTATCGCGCCCGAACAAGCCCGTAAGGATATCGAGACCATCGCCCAGGAAGTCCTCGCCAATCCCGTCATCGAAGACTACCGCATCGAAATTTTGGATTGACCGTATTTCCCCCGGTCCGCGGTTCCCGCCCCGCATCTATAATGGTTGCTATGTGCGGGATTGTCGGATATATCGGTAGCCGCAAGGCGGTACCCATCATTCTGGAGGGGTTGCGGCGTCTTGAGTACCGCGGCTACGATTCCGCCGGACTCGCGGTCTATTGCGGCGATAACCGGCTCGAGGTCCGCCGCGCCCAGGGCAAACTCCGCAATCTGGAGGAGGCCATTCGCATGAACCCGATCGAGGGGTCCTGCGGGATTGGCCACACCCGCTGGGCCACGCACGGCCGTCCTACCGAGGAGAACGCCCACCCCCATCGCGACTGCCACGGCGACGTGGTTGTGGTGCACAACGGCATCGTGGAGAATTATCTGCCGCTGAAGCAGCGCCTCCAGTCCGAAGGCCACGTTTTCAAGACGGAAACGGATACCGAAGTCATCGCGCACCTGATTGAGGAACGCCTCAATGGCAACCTCGAGGAGGCCGTGCGCGGGGCCGTGAAAGAGATCTCCGGAGTGTTCGCCCTGGCCGCCATCTCGCGCTCCGATCCCAACAAGATCGTGGCGGCGCGGAACGGCCCGCCGGTGGTCATCGGCATCGGCGACAACGAGTACTTCGTAGCTTCCGACGTCCCCGCCATTCTCAACCATACCCGCGACATGTTCTTCCTGGCCGATGGCGATATGGCCGTGCTCACCCCGGCCGGCGTCCGCTTGAGCGATTTCGACGGACGCCCGGTGAACCGCCAGGTCTCCCATATCCTGTGGGATCCCATCATGGCGGAAAAGGGCGGCTACAAGCATTTCATGCTCAAGGAGATCTTCGAGCAGCCGCGCGCCGTACGCGATACCACGCTGGGGCGCGTGGGACAGGAGACCGGCCGCATTTTCCTGGATGAAATGGATATCCGCCCCGAGGAGTTCGCACGCTTTCGCCAGGTGAAGATCATCGCCTGCGGAACCAGTTGGCACGCCGGACTGTCCGGCAAGTTCATGATCGAAAAGCTGGCGCGCCTCCCCGTCGAGGTCGATTACGGCAGCGAGTTCCGCTATCGCGATCCCATCGTGCAGCCGGATACGCTCACCGTGGTGGTTTCGCAATCCGGCGAAACCGCCGATACGCTGGCGGCGCAGCGCGAAGCCAAACGCAAAGGCTCGAAGACGCTGGCCATCTGCAATGTGGTCGGTTCCATGATCACGCGCGAATCCGCCGGGGCCATCGTCACCCACGCCGGTCCCGAGATCGGCGTGGCGTCCACCAAAGCCTTCACCTGCCAGTTGACCGCCCTTTTCATCCTTGCCATGTATCTTGGCCAAGCCAACGGCAGCCTGGATGAGAGCGCATCCCGCTGCCTGGTTCAGGAATTGCTCCGAATTCCCGGAAAGCTGGAAACGGTCCTTCAGAACGACGCCGTCTACGAAGCGCTGGGACGGGACCTGCACCGCGCCTCGGACTTCCTCTTCCTCGGCCGGGGCGTGCATTTCCCCATCGCTCTCGAAGGCGCGTTGAAACTCAAGGAGATCTCCTACATCCACGCCGAAGGGTATCCCGCCGGGGAGATGAAACACGGGCCCAACGCCCTTATCGACGAGAATCTGCCGGTGGTGGTCGTGGCCACGCACGACGCCAATAGCCCGGAAAGTCGCGTCCTGTACGAAAAAACGCTGTCGAATATTCAGGAAGTGAAAGCGCGCGAAGGCATCGTGCTGGCGCTAGTCACCGAGGGCGACCGGGAGGCCCGGAAAATCGCCGATCACATCATCGAAATCCCGCCGTCCCACGAACTGCTCGCGCCTATTCTGGAAATCGTGCCGTTGCAGCTTCTGGCCTATCACATCGCCGTGCGCCGCGGCTGCGATGTCGATCAACCTCGCAATCTCGCCAAGAGCGTGACCGTCGAATAGCGCCTGGGATCAACCCATCCACTCGGAGGTTAACTCCGCGGGCGCTGCGGCGCCCGTCCATGCGAGCACAGGTAATTAACGGATCGAGATTATCAGCGCTCTGCCTCGAATGATCCTACGTCGATGGCCGGAAGTTGAGAATCCGGGCCGGCCGCGGCGCGTAGAATGGAATTCTCATGCAAAGAAGGATCGCTCCCGCTTCTTCCGTTTCGGGCGAGATCGGATTGCCGGGCGACAAGTCGATTTCCCACCGCTACGCCATGATCGCGGCCATCGCCCAGGGCGAAACCCGCATTCGGAACTACTCCACCGGCGCGGATTGCCATTCCACGCTGGGATGCGTGCGTGCGCTCGGCGTCCGGGTGGAAGGCTCGGCAACGGAGTTCGCTATTGAGGGCAAGGGTCTCGGCGGGTTGAGCGCGCCCGCCGCGGACCTCGATGCGGGCAACTCGGGTTCCACCATTCGAATGCTCTCCGGCATTCTGGCCGCGCAGCCGTTCCGCAGCCGGATCTTTGGCGACGAATCGCTCTCCCGCCGGCCTATGCAACGCATCCTGCGGCCGTTGACGGAGATGGGCGCCCGAATCCGCGCCCGCGCCGGTCAGTACCCGCCGCTGGAAATCGAAGGCTCGACGCTGCGGCCCATCGACTACGTCCTGCCCGTGGCCAGCGCGCAGGTGAAGACCTGCGTCTTGTTCGCCGGCCTGTTCGCCGAAGGCGCCACATCCGTCGCCGAGCCGGCGCGCTCGCGCGATCACACCGAGANNATCGCCCTGCGCGAGTTCGGCGCCGAAGTCGCCGTCAGGGGGAACAGGATTACCGTCGTGGGCCGGCCCAAGCTGGCGGGCCGCGAGCTGTTCGTTCCGTCGGACCTGTCCTCGGCGGCCTTCTTCCTGGTGGCCGCGCTGCTCGTGCCCGGCTCGAAGCTTACCATCCGCGGCGTGGGGCTGAACCCGACCCGCTCAGCCCTGCTCGACTTCCTCACCGGCATGGGCGCCAAGATCCGCATACCCGATCTTCAAAGCCGCAATGGCGAACTGGTGGGCGACATCGTAGTGGAGCACTCCCCGCTCGGAGGCGGAACCATTGATGGCGGACTAACGGCGGCTCTGATCGACGA
>PLGA01000396.1 GCA_003139735.1 Bryobacterales bacterium
GGCGGCCAGGACAACGGCGGCACGGGCGGCTTACCCGGACTGGGCGGCGGCGGGGCCGGCGCTGATGCGGCCGGAGCGGGCGCCGGCGGCGGTGGTGGTGGCCGCGGCGGCATCGGCGGCGGCGGTGGTGGCCGTGGCGGCGGACCAGGCGGCGGTGGACCGGCCGGCGGCGGCGGCCGCGGTGGCNNCGGCGGACGCGGCGGACGCGGCGGGTTTCAGGGCCGGCCGGGCGCGATGGCTTTCGGCAACAACCGCCGGAACCCGCGCCAGATGTACACCGGCAGCCTGAACATCAACGAAGCGAATTCCATTTTGGACGCGAAGACCTATTCGCTTTCCGGGCAGAATCTCGCAAAGCCGTACATGAACAACACCAACGTGACGGGCAACATCGGCGGACCGTTCAAAATTCCGAAGCTGCTCGATGGCTCCAAGGGGCAGTTCCAAATCAACTTCACGGTCCGCCGGTCGCGGAACGGCAATGAGAGCCCTCTAACGACGATGCCGTCCGCTCTTGAACGCACCGGAGACTTCGCGGGAGTGCCGGGCACGAATGGGCAAACGGCAGTGATCTACGACCCCACGACCAACGCGCCGTTCGCGGGCAACATCATCCCGAGCACGCGCATCAACCCGATCGCAGCGCAGTTGATGAAGTTCTACCCGCTGCCCAATCTGCCGGGCCTGACGCGCAACTACGAGGTGCCGAGCACGCCCGTGGCCAGCGCCAACACGCTCAACTCGCGCGTGAACCAGACCATCAATGCCAAGAATCGTATCATGGTCAGCCTGGCTTGGCAGGGCACCAACGGCAGGAGCCCGAACCAGCTGCTGTTGCAAGATCCCTATAACAACTCCACGATCGTCGATACGTCGAGTGGAAGCGGCATCAATTCCGGCACGACGTGGTCGCATAACTTCACCACGCGCCTGATCAACAGCATGGCGTTCACCTTCAGCCGCCAGAGGAACCAATCGTCGCCCTATTTCTCCGGGCTCGAGAACATAGAGGGACCGCAATATCTGAACATACCGGGCGTGGCCACCGACCCGCTCAATTGGGGACCTCCCAGCATCGGCTTCACCAACTATGGCGGGCTGTCAGACGCAACGGCGAGGCTGCAGCGGCAGCAGACCAGTTCGGCGACCGAAAGCCTGATGTGGATCCACTCGAAGCACACGCTCACCTTTGGCGGCGGTTTCCGGCGCCAGCAGTGGAACAACCAGAACAATTCGAACCCACGCGGCAGTTTCAGCTTCAACGGGGATGCCACCAGCCAGTACGTGAATGGCAAGCCCGTACCGAACACCGGTCTCGACTTGGCCGATTTCATGCTCGGCGTGCCCGATACCGCCGCCGTGCAATGCGCCGGAGGCGGGGCGTCGAATCTGTGCAACGGAGACCCGGCGTACTATTTCCGGGGAGACGTGATCAGCGCCTATATTACGGACGACTTTCGGGTGAGCCAGCGGTTCTCCCTGAGCTTCGGGGCCCGCTGGGACTATCAGACCCCGGTCAACGAACTGCATAACCAGATTGTGAACATGGCGTTCGGCCCGGAATTCTCAAGCTACGTTGCGGCCCTGCCTGGGCAGACGAACCCCTATACGAGCCAGAAGTTCTCGAACGCCCTGGTAAATCCGGACCCGCGCAACGTCTCGCCGCGATTCGGGCTAGCCTGGAAGCCGAGCGCCAAGAAATCCACCGTGATCCGCGCCGGCTACGGGGTTTCCTACAACACGTCGGCGTACAGCGGCATGGCGTCACGCCTCTCGCAGCAACCGCCGCTGGCGAGGTCTCTGAACCTGAATATTCTGAACAACTATTCGTTGCTTCAAACGGGCGGCATTACCATGGCCAACGCCCTTAGCCTGGCGGGGACCCTGGGGTCGAACCTCTCCGCGAATACCTACGCCATCAACCCCAACTACAAGATCGGCTACGGGCAGACCTGGAACCTGTCCATTCAGCAGAATCTGCCCTACTCATTCCAGACCACGGTCACTTACACGGGCATCAAGGGTACCAATCTGGACCGGACGTTCCAGCCTTGGGTTTCGCCGCCCGGCAGCACGCTGCCCTCTTTCCTGTATCCAAACGGCGTCGGCGCGCAGCCCAACTACGCACCGGGCTACACTTATGAAACTTATGGCGCCAATTCCAGCTACAACGCCGCCAGTGGCCAGTTGATGCGACGCTTCAGCGGCGGCCTATCGGTAATCACCACTTATACGTTCCAGAAATATCTGGGCGAGTACGAGCCGGATATGGACTGGGAGAACTTCAGGTTGAACCGCGGCCCCATGGTCGGCCCCAACAATTTGGCCATCACGGGCAGTTACAGCACGGGCCAAGGCATGCGCGGCGCCGGCCTGCTCACCGGCTGGAAGGGTCACTTGGTCAAGGATTGGTCAATCTCGACGACCGTCAGGCTCGCGAGCGGGAACCCGCTCACGCCCTCCTGCTCCGGGAACGCTTGCGTGGCCGTGGGTTCAAACGGATTGAGTTCCCGTCCTGAGTATACCGGCGTGCCGGTCGGTCCGGTTCTGCCCGGGCAATACTTCAACCCAGCCGCCTTTACCCAGGTGCTGCCTACCGGCCAATGGGGCAACGCCGCTCCAGGAAGCATAGCCGGTCCGCAGATATATACACTGAACGCGAGCGCCGCCAGGACATTCCGGTTTGGCGAGCGCCACAGCATGGAGATTCAACTCGTCACCAGCAACGCTCTGAACAAGGTGACCATCACCGGCTGGGATACGCAGGTGGGATCCCAACAGTACGGGCAAGCTACCGGCGTCAATGGGATGCGCACCGTGACCGCCAGCATGCGATTTAGATTCTAACCGTCAGGTTCCGCTATGAGGACAAAAAGAATCGTCGCCGCCACGTTTCTAATTTGGCTGCTGGCCGCTTATGCGCAGCAGCCGCCGGTTCCTCGGACGCCCATCGTCCAAACCCCCAACGCGCCGCTCCAAAAGGCCGCCTACAAGTTCGAGGCGGAAGCCCAATTGGTGGTGCTTAACGTCTCCGCGAAAGACAAGAGCGGCAAGCCCATCGAGAACCTGAAGGCCAGCGATTTCACCGTCACCGAGGACGGCAAGCCGCAACAGGTGAAAATCTTCGAGTACCAGCGCCTGGAAGAGGACGCCCTGCCGCCGGAGCCCGAGCCGCCCAAGCCGGCTAAAGGAGCGCCACCGCCGCCTCCGCCCCCGCCCACCGTGGCGCCGGCGGTTCAAACCACCATCACGCCGGCCAGGCCGGGCGAGATCAAGTACAAGGATAAGCGCCTGCTGGTGCTGTATTTCGATTTCCAGGGCATGCCGCCGGACGACCAGGTGCGCGTCCAGAAGAACGCCCTGAAGTTCCTCAACACCAACATGACGCCTTCGGACCTGGTGGCCCTCATGACGTACGCGGGCGAGTTGAAGGTGCTGCAGGATTTCACCGAAGACCGGGACGCGGTGGAGGCGATCATCAACAAGTTGGTGATCGGACAAGCCAGCGAAATGGGCGACGTGGTGCAGGACGACAGCAGCGAGGACACCGGCGCGGCCTACGTCGCCGACGATACCGAGTTCAACATCTTCAATACGGACCGGCAGTTGTCCGCGCTGGAAGACGCCGTCAAGATGCTAGCCACGCTGCCTGAAAAGAAGGCGCTGGTCTACTTCGGCAGCGGCGTGACGCGCAACGGAATCAATAACGACGCGCAAATGCGCGCCACCATCAACGCCGCGCTGCGCAGCAACGTATCCTTCTATCCGGTGGATGCGCGCGGGCTGGTGGCCACCTCCCCGGTGGGCAATGCCAATGTGGGCGCGGCGGGCGGCAACGCCACGGGCGTCGGCGGCGGCAGCCGGGGCAGCGGCGGCAATTTCTCCGG
>PLGA01000032.1:0-1024 GCA_003139735.1 Bryobacterales bacterium
GGTGGAGATGGAATCCGGCAGGAAGCCCTCTTTCATGGCGGGCACGGCAATGCGCCATGCGAAGCTGCCTCCGCCGTGTCCGACGTCGAAAATCACGCCGCGTTTGCGTCCGGCGAACATTGCGGGGTTCACGTGGCCGTCGGCGGTCTGCTCGTTCCGCAGCCCGGAATAACAATGCGTGTAGATGTCGCCCGGCCGTAATTTCTCGGTCCAGAGCACGCTCGAAGGACGCTCCGGCCGGTTGTCGCCGAAATCGACCATGATGGGCATTTTGGCAATCGTGCCGGCTTCGACGGCATGCTCTACGGGGGTCCACTCCGGTCCGGCGTAGTGGGCCGTCTTGAAGCCGACAATCACGTCCTTGTGCTTGAGCGCCATGGCGGCGGCCGGCGCGGCGTCCATGTCGGCCAGATTGTTCTCGTAATTCGGTCCGCGCATGCCGGCGCCGACGATGTTCAGGAACGCGAGCACGCGCGTTTGAGAACGGTCGATCACCTTGTCCTTGAAGTCCTCGAAATTGCGCCAGCCGGAGCAGCCCGCATCGGCGACCGTGGTGACGCCCACGCGAAAAGTGAAGCCGTCGGGATAGACGCTGTTGTCGCCGGCGTAGGAATCCCGCTCCCCGGTCCCGGCGTAGACGTGAACGTGGATATCGACAAGGCCCGGCGTGACGTACAGGCCCGATACGTCCACGGTCTTCACCGCGGCGGCAGGGTCCAGATGCGGGGCCACGGCCGCGATGCGCCCGTTCAGGATGGCGACGTCGCGCACGGCGCTGATGTTGTTCTTGGCGTCGATGACGTGCCCGCCCCGCAAGATCAGGCCGTAACGCGGCTGCGCGATGGCGCATGGAACGACGCACGCAAGCGCCGGCAGTGCTGCTGCAAGGCAAAGAAGGAAGCGGTTGTCCACGGAGTTGAGTCTATCGTCCGTGGGGGACAGCGTCAAGCCGGAGGGCTGCGATGATTTCCTCCGTGCGGCGCACCTGGCCGATGCGGGGGAAGATGCGCTCGATGGCGTTGGC
>PLGA01000032.1:1090-2849 GCA_003139735.1 Bryobacterales bacterium
AGAAGGCGCCCCACTGGCGCTTGGTGATGGTGAAATCGCCGGGCTTCGGTCCCACCTCGGGAGCGATTTCCGCCCAATCCGGCGGAGGAGTGTGCGACGGCCACCCGGCATCGGCCTTGGGACGCAAGGCGTCCTTCCAGTCCGGAGACGGCTTCACCCGAACACANNGGGGGAGACGGCTTCACCCGAACCAGGAATACCGGCATGCCGTTTTCCCGGCAGGACGCGGCAAGCGCCGCCGCATTTCCAACTACGGCCTCGGTCGTATAGGGTACAGTTGGCCGTCCCACGATGCCTTTTTGAAGGTCGATGACCACCAATGCCGTCTTGGATTTATCGATGAGTATGTCGCTCATGATCGTTACAATACCACCTTGGGGTAAAGCCACGCGCTGAGCACGGATATCAGCAGCGCGGAAACGGCGAGCACGCCGATGTCGAAGCCGACTCTCTCGACGCTGCCGGAGAGCATGAGCGCCCTCAGTCCATCGACCATATAACTTAAAGGATTCACGTTCGAGACGGATTGAAGCCATGCCGGCATGATCGCAATCGGGTAAATCGCGCTCGAGGCGAAAAACAATGGCAGTGTGATTACCTGGCCGATGCCCATGAACCGCTCCCTGGTTTTCACAATGGAAGCGACGATCATGGAGAGGCCGGAGAAGAAGCTCGCGCCGAGCATGACAATGACGATTACTCCGAGAACGGACCAGGGAGTGATGTGCAATCGAATGCCGAGGACCATGGCGAAAAGGAAAACAATGAGCGCCTGGCTCAGGCCCCGGATGCCGGCGGCGGCCATCTTGCCCCAGACCAGGGCCAGACGCGGCGTCGGCGTGACCAGCAGTTTCTGCAATACGCCCGTGTCGCGGTCCATGATGACATACAGGCCGTAGAAGATCGCGACGAAGACGACGGATTGCGTGAGGATGCCCGGCGTAATGAACTGGAGATAGGTCAATCCCGGCGTGGTGATGGCGCGCACCTTGCTGAGCGCTTCGCCAAAAATGC
This sequence comes from Bryobacterales bacterium, assembly GCA_003139735.1. Classification (GTDB taxonomy): domain Bacteria; phylum Acidobacteriota; class Terriglobia; order Bryobacterales; family Bryobacteraceae; genus BOG-224. The sequence continues at coordinate 2,105 of PLGA01000032.1, forward strand.
CCAGCCACAGGATGGGCTGTATGGCGCGGGATATGAGTTCGGTGGGATCGTGGAGGAGCTTGCGCGTTTCCATCTCCGCGAGCACGTACGATTTCGTGATCGTCTGTGAAAGGTAGTACAGCATAAGCCCCGCTATCCCAACCGTTGCTGGGTTTGTCTGGCCTTGCGAATTTCGCGAAAATTGCCGGTTTCCTGAAGCTGGTTGCCGGTGAAGAAGATGAACGCATCTTCGAGCGTGGCGTCGGGCTTACCGGTTTTCGTTTTCAGTTCTTCGGCCGTGCCCGTGGCGGCGATTTTTCCCCGGTTCATCACGGCCACGCGGTCGCTGACTTCATCCGCCTCTTCCATGTTGTGCGTGGAAAAGAAGATGGTGGTGTTGAATCTGCCCCGCAGGTCGAAGAGGTGTTCCCAAACGTTCTGACGCGCAACGGGATCGAGTCCGGTGGTCGGCTCGTCGAGCAGCAGCGCCTTGGGGCGATGGAGCATGGCCTGTCCAACCTCCATCTTCCGGATCATGCCGCCGGAGAAGGTACGCACCAGCGCATCCTTATGCCCTTCGAGGTTGAGAAATACGAGCATCTCACGGATGCGGTCCTTACGTTCCGCCCTTGGAATATCGTAGAGCCGCGCCATGAGCATCAGGTTCTCATAGGCGGTGAGCGTTCCGTCGACGGAAATAATTTGCGGCACGTAGCCGATCGCTCTTCGCACCTCGGCAGCCTGGCGCTTAATATCGTGCCCGTCG
>PLGA01000417.1 GCA_003139735.1 Bryobacterales bacterium
AGGGGCCGGGCATGCCCGGCCCTCTTGACCGCGTTTTTCCCGCACCGCCTCCCGGTAACTTTCCACCAGTCTGCGCGTGATGGCGGCCATGGCCCAGTGGGCTTCCACTTCGGCGCGCGCGCGGACCGCCATTCCGGCCCCCTGTTCGGGATTCTCGAACAGCTCCAGCACGCGGTCCGCGAACTCCGCGGGACGGTCGGCCAGGAGGCAGAACTCGCCCTGCCGGCGCGCCAGCCCTTCGGCGCCGATGGTGGTGGAGACCGCCGGGATTCCCGCCGCGAAAGCCTCCAGCAGCTTCACGCGCACGCCCGATCCGCTGAGAATCGGGCAGACGAATACGGCGTAGCGCGCGAGTGGCTGGCGCACGTCTTCCACGTTTCCGAGGATCTCGACGCGGCTCTCCAGGCCAGCCAGGCCGCGAGCCGGCGGCGGATCGGACCCGACCACGGCCAGGCGCGCCTCCGGCTGCCGCGCGAGGATGAGCGGCATGGCCCGGCGGAGAAACCAATCGAGCGCCGCGCGATTCGGAGCATGCCGGAAGCTGCCCAGGAAGAGCATGGTCAGCGGCTCGCGGCCGCGCGGGCGGAAGCTGTAGCGCGCGGAGTCGATTCCCGCGCGCAGACCGGCGCGCACCTTCGGCGCGAGCCCGGGAAGAAAGGAGAGCAGGTACTCGCGGTTGGCGGGAGTGCAGACCTGCACCCGGTCGCATTGGGGAAGCGTGCGCAACTCATAGCGCAGCGCGCGCAGGTACTCGAACCGCGCCTTCAGCCCGTCGAACTGGCCGAAGGGGCTGCCCAGGCCGCGGGCCACCGACTGGAAGTAGATGTCGTGCTCGAAAAGCGCGACGGCGATGCGGCGGTACGCGCCGCGATACTGGGCCATGGGCGTGTATTCGAGTTGCAGCACGTCGATGCGCTGGCGGTAAAGCTGGCGGTGGATCATCCAATCCAGGTCGTCAATGGCGATTTCCCGCACGGCGTAGGGCAGGCGGGACCCGGTGTCGATGGTCTCGGCGGAGGGGCGCACGAGGCATTCCGCGGAGGCGCAGAAACCGCGCAATTCCTCATTGTCCCGTGCCTGCGAGGGCCAATCCAGCAAGGCGATCACGTGGGTTTCCGCGAGTTGCGCCAGCTCGCGCAGCGTCTGGTACATGAACACGGCGCCGCCGTGTACCGGCGGGGCGATGGGATAGGGCGAAACGAAGAGCACGCGCAGCCGCTCGGGATCGCGNNTATCGCTCACGGCGGCCAGGCTGCGAGCGCGCCAACGCGAGCGCGCCGCTTGCGGCAATTGCCGGAACGCGCGCCAGAGCGCCGCCGCATTCGGCCGCAGCGGAACGTCGCCGAATATTGCGGACAGCGGGGCCCCCGCCCACGCGAAGAAGAAGTGCGCGGCGAGGCGCCGCCACTCGTGGATGTTCTTCCAGCAGAACAGCAGGTAGTTCTTCTTCAGCACGGCTTCAATCCGGTCGCCGCCAAAGCTCTTGCCGATGGCGCCGCGGTGCTGGTGATACACCACGCTGCGCGGCTGGTAGAGCACCTTCCAGCCGCGCTTCCATGCCATATAGCCGAGGTCGGTGTCTTCNNGCGGTCGAACGCGGAGGAGCCGCCGCCGGGGTAGAAGCAAGGGAAGAGATCGTCGATGGCGGGGTCGATGCGGTGGCGCACGCGCAAGCTTCCATCGCGCCACCAGCCTTGCGTCAGGCCGGTTTCCTCGCGGACTTTGTGGGGGTCCATGAAGAAGATCTGGCAGGAGACCGCGAAGACGGCGGCATCGGCGAAGCCTTCGAGAAGCGGCGCCAGGAAATCCGGCGCCACGCGCATGTCGCTATTGAGCAGCACCACGATACCGTTCGCGGCCGCGCGTATGCCGGCGTTCGATCCGCCGCCGAAGCCCAGGTTGGCGGGGAGCGCGATCACCTTGACCCGCGGGAATGCGGCTGCCAGGTACGATACGCTGCCATCCGTGGAGCCGTTATCGACCACCACGATTTCGTTGGCGGGGTTGCCGGCCAGCGCTTCGACCACCGAGGGGAGATACTTCTCGAGAAGATCCTTGCCATTCCAGTTGGGAATCACTACGGAGGCCGCGGCCGGGACTGGGTTCGCCTGGCTCAAATCCGGGGCGGCCGCCGTGGTTTGCCTTGCGCCGAAAATGCGCCACGCCAGATCCACGACGGCCAGCGCCATGGCGGCAAGGGCCATCAGCAACGGCGAGACCAGCAGCAGCGGGAGCGGCAGCAGAACTCGCTTCAACAGGGCCATTTCAGATGGCCGGCCCCATACGGATCTTCCGGCCTAGCTTGACCCATGCCGACGACCGGTAAGTTGCCAGTTGCTCTTCCAGCCCCTTGGCCCACGCCGCGCGCCGGGCAAGCTCCGCTTCGAGCTCCGCCACTTTGGCCCGATAGCCTTCGGCCACTCCGCGCCCGCTCTCCTGTTCACCAGACAGTTCCGCCTGCAACTCCAGGATTCGGGCGCGTGTTTTTTCCACCTCGCGGTTCAGCGCTTCCGCCCACTGGTTGCTTCGCTCCAGTTCCCCTTGCAACTGCGTCACGGCGGCGCGCCGTTCCTCCACCTCGCGGTTCAGATCTTCGGCCCAGCGGTTGCTGCGCTCCAGCTCCCCTTGCAATTGCGTCACGGTGGCGCGCCGCTCTGCCACCTCACGGTTCAGATCTTCGGCCCAGCGGTTGCTGCGCTCCAATTCCACGGCCTGGCCGGTGAGGGCCTCCTGCAGCTTCCCGCGCTGGCGCTCCGACTCGGCGAGCCATTCGTCCTTGGTGGAGACTTCATGCTCCAACAATGCGATGTGCCGCTGGCGCTCGCGGAGCAGGTTGGCCGCGGCCGGCACGTAAACGAACGTCGGGTTGCCAACCTGGGTTCGGTGCGCGCAAACCGCCACGAAGAAATGCGCATCGGCGGCCGCCGTCCGGTTCGCATCCACCCGCACTTCCACCGTGCTATCGGGTTCGTCGGGTTGGAACGCCAGGCCCTCCACATGGTTCTCGAGGAACATGGAAACGTGGGGGAAGACGCGGGTCAGCTCGGCCCGCAGCTCTTCGAACTCGAACTCGTGCACGTGGAAGGGGTTGGCGCCCGCCGCGCCGCGCGATTCGGCGTAGTAGAGCTTGTTGGGCGTGGAAACGATGAACTGGCCGGTGGGCGCCAGCACGCGCCGTACTTCGAGCAGGAACCCGCGCCAATCCTCCAGGTGCTCGATGACTTCGAACGCCACCACCAGATCGAAAGCGCCGGCGGGGTGTGGCAGCGCCGCGCAGGAAGCCTGCTCGAAGAACAGGTTGGGGAGTTGGTAATGGGCGCTGGCGAAAGCGACCGCCTCAGGAGCGCAATCCAAACCGGCCACGGACTGGGCCGTGAGGGCCAACTCCGCGGAACCGTAGCCGGCGCCGCAGCCGGCGTCCAGAACGCGCTTGCCACGGGCCAGGCGCGCGGCGAACAGGTAGCGGGCGAAGTGCTCGTTCAGCAGATCGGCGTCTATTTCGCCCGGAATCGCGCGCTCGCCCGTGAACTCGGTCAATGGGTCTCTCCAGCGGCCGGCGCCGGCGCGTGAACTTCCACGCGGCAGGGCAGATGCACGTAGCCGTAAACCTGGCCCGCCGAGCGGCCCATCTGCAGGGTGACGGCGTTATCGATCCAGTCGCATACGGCGTGGTCCCTCAAGGAACCGTCGGCGATGAACGGCGAGAACGAGAACGACGCGGGATAAAGTTCCGGCAGGTCGATGTGGAAACTCACGGTGCAAACGTCGCCGGTATGGAGCGGCCCGATGGCGCAATCCTCGCGGGCGGTATCGGTTCCCGAAAAATCCATGCCCAACTGGTCGCGCAAGAGGAAGCCGGCGATGGGGCGTGCGAGGTTGTCCCGGGCGCGCACGCTGATGCGCACCTGGATGCGCGCGAGCGGCTCGAGCAGATGGAGCGGCTGGCCCTGTTCGTCGAAGACCGCGATGCCCAGCACTTCGGCGCGCCCGTCGCCGTGGCGGCGGTCGATATTGGGAATGGAATCGACCACCTCGGCCTGGTCCGTGGCGGCTTGGGACTTCAACAGGCTGGTTCCCGCGCGGTGGCTCTGGTAGCGGGAGTCGCGCTCGGCCATGGCCGCGAGATACTTGCCGACGATGCGCTCGGGGTCGCCCAAACCGGCCACGCGCCCGCCGTCGAGCCAGAGGACGCGGTCGGCGATGGCCTTCACTTCGGCGGCTGCGTGCGACACGAAGAGGATGGTAACGCCGCGCAGGCGCAGTTCGTGAACCTTGCGCATGCAGCGCTGGCGGAAGTAGAGGTCGCCCACGGCCAAGGCTTCGTCCACCAGCAGGATTTCGGGGTCCACGTGGATGGCCACGGCGAAGGCCAGCCGCACCGCCATGCCGCTCGAATAGGTCTTGACGGGCTGGTCGATGAAATCGCCGATTTCCGCGAAGGCCTCGATTTCCGCATAGCGCTGGTCGATCTGGCGCGTGGTGAGCCCGAGGATGGAGCCGTTGAGGTAGACGTTGTCGCGGCCGCTGAATTCGGGGTTNNATGGAGCCGTTGAGGTAGACGTTATCGCGCCCCGTGAATTGCGGATTGAAGCCGGCGCCCAGTTCGAGGAGGGCGGAAACGCGCCCGTTCACGGCCACGCTGCCGGCGCTCGGTTGGAGAATGCCCGCGACGATCTGCAGAAGGGTGCTCTTGCCCGATCCGTTNNTCCAGGGCGAGGAAGTCGCGATGACGCCTGGCGCGGTTCAGGGACAGCAATTCGGTAAGCCGGTCGCCGGGCGAGTCGTAGATCGCGTAGCTCTTTGAAACCGCACGGAATTCGACGGGGGTCACGGTTAAGAGAGAAAGACCAGTGTAGCGGAAGTGGGGAGGACGCGGGGCTCGCTTCAGGGCCGGGCGTGCCCGGCCCCT
>PLGA01000509.1 GCA_003139735.1 Bryobacterales bacterium
GCCCCGCCGCGATGAGGATCACCGCTGCTTCCGGCGCTTTAGGGTCGCGAGCCGCTGCGGTGGCCGACGGATCCGGAGCGATCGGAACCCGGCCCAGGCCAACATAGGTAAGAGTCAATGTGTAGTTCCCCAACTTGAGATCGAGCGGAGCGTCACCCTGATTCATGCGGGCGGCGGTGATAGTCTCCTTTCCCTGCTGCGCACCGATGGCGGGAGCCAACTGCGAAACCAGACCATAGGCCGCCGCCAGCTCAGTGTCCGCAGCTGCTGACCGTTCGATAAAGAACGGCGAAAAACCAATCGCGTTGAACTTTCCGAAGGCCGATAGCACGTTCGTCGCGTTTGTGCTCGTTTCCGGGATGAACAGTGGGTTTCCGTTGCGCGTGAACCTCGTGCAGACTTCGTCGAAGTACTCCAAGTACAGATCCGGCGCGAGCACATCCGCGGCAGGCGCTCCCGCTCTCCAAATGTCATGAACCTGGGGCACTGGGCCGCCGCTCGGGTACGTTCCAGGCCAGGCATGATTCGGCTGTTGCAGCCAGGCGTTCACGAAAACGGGGAGGTCGTACTCTTTCTTGCCCGCCTCGACTACCGTGTTCACGTAGCGGGCGTGTTTCCAGGCCATGAAAATCTCGTCAACAGGCCAATGCAGCTTTCGCCAGCTTGTCTCGTGCTCTTCCACACTCATCGGAGGGCTTTTCGTCTGAATGGGCATATCGAAGCTATCCGGCTTGCCCGGGCCGAACACTTCTTCCCATGTTCCTGAGGTTCTGAAGCCCTGCCCGGCCCACACCTCCCGCAATTCTGGACTCAGGGATTCCTTGTGCTGCTGAAGATAATTCATCAACTCCTTCGGAACCGGTCCGGCGAAAGCCGTGTTGGCCCGTGCGGATCTGTCGCGCGAATCCCGCAGAACGCCGACTTCGTTTTCCACCTGCATCATCAGAACGGTATGCAGCACGCCATCAACTTCCTTGATGTGCCGCATCAAGGCTCCGTATGCTCGCGCGTCTGCGTCCCGTGTAGCATCGCCGAACGTGCTGAGTAACTCCAGGGTCTTCCCGCCCGTGATTTGAATACGCGGGTAGTGCTTGTAGTCGGTCTTGACCCAGTAAGGAGCGTAACTCGACAAACCGTTCTTCCAACTTCCAAACCATAGAAAGACGAGCTTTAGATGATTGCGCCGGGCCTCCTGAATGAGACCGTCGATCAGGGCAAACTCGGACCGGCCCTCAACCGGTTCCATCTGCGCCCACGATACGGCCACCAAGACGCAGTTGAGATTGCCCGAAACGAGTTTGGGCCATATCGGCTGCACGTTCTCGAGACTGGTTGCTGTGTTGTTTCCCAATTCTCCCGCCAGCGCCAGGAACGGCTGCCCATCCACGATTAGCTGCGTGGCGGAGCCCTGTTTCCGCAGGTGCGGGACGCCCGACTCTGACTGAGCGTAACCCAAGCTCCCGTAACCCAGGATCACGACCAACACCGAACATGCGGACGCGATCAAAAACCGAACTAACGAGTTCATTTTTCCCTCACCTCAATCGTCTTTTCCAGACGCACGTCAGCGGACGACGCGCCCAACATGCCCAACATAATGATGAGGCGGCCGGGTTCCACCACGAAGGTCTGCTTGCCCGCGTCTCAGTAAGTCAGCTCGATTCCTTTCAGCGGCATCCGGACGCAGCGGAATGCGCTGAAATCCGCGCAGCTCCTTAATGGGCCGCTCCATCATAGGTAGACCCGTGATGGAATCGAGGTGCTTCACGTACATCTGCGCCACTTTATCACCCGGTTGACTTCCCGTGTTCTTCACGTCCACGCTCACGTTTATCTCCCCCGCGGCGTTCACCGAATCGGCTGATGTACGGAGGTTGGAATAGTCAAACGTCGTGTAACTCAGGCCGAATCCGAAAGGATACAAGGGTTGCCCCTTGAAATACATGTAGGTGCGGCCGTCGCGAATGTTGTAATGGCTGAGCGGCGGTATTCTCCTGCGCCATGCTGACCGTCAGAAGTAGTGGGAGAACGACAGTAAATTGCCGGAATTTCATGAAAATGTCTTTCGATGCGAATCTCAAAGATGGTTCAGCTCGTGAAGCTAATCTGCATTTGGACGCGGGCATGTCAGCGGAATATTATTCTGGCCAAAGGACTCTTGTGAAATGAAATTTACTTCCACCGTTCTGGCCGCTCTTGTAGCCACGAGCTTAGTGGTTGCTCTTCACGCCCAGGTGAAGGAGCGCCCGATTCCCCGCATTGTGAAAAAGGATGGACGCTTCGCCCTGTTAGTGGACGGCGCTCCATATTTGGTGTTGGGCGGGCAGGTGCACAACTCCAGCACTTGGCCGGCCATGCTTCCGAAGGTGTGGCCCGCTATGGAAGACCTCAATGTCAATACGGTCGAGATGCCGATCTATTGGGAGCAGTTCGAACCGCGGCCAGGCCAGTACGATTACACGACCATCGACACCGTTCTGACACAGGCTCGCCAGCATCACGTGAGGCTTGTGTTGCTCTGGTTCGGAACGTGGAAGAACGGCAGCCAGCACTACATGCCGGAGTGGATGAAGCTCGCCCCCGACCGTTATCCGCATTTGGTGGATAAGAACGGGCAGGCGGTGGACTCGCCTTCGCCTTTCGCGGCCGCCTCGCTTGAGGCGGACAAGACCGCCTTCACGGCTTTCATGCGACACCTCAAGAAAGCCGACCCCGAGCGCACCGTAATCATGGTTCAGGTGGAAAATGAAGCTGGAACCTGGGGTACGCTTCGCGATTATTCTCCGGCTGCGCAGAAGCTTTTCACATCGCCTGTGCCGCGCGACATGCTCGATGCCATGCAGGTGACGAGTTCTGCATCGTCTCCCAACTGGCAGGAAGCTTTTGGTCCCGAAGCCGAGGTTTGCTTCCACGCCTGGTCGGTGGCGAAATATGTAGGGCAAGTTGCCGCCGCAGGCAAGGCCGTTTATCCGTTGCCTCTATACGCCAACGCCGCGCTGCGCGACCCGCTCAAGCCAGGCGCCCCCGGCAGCTACGAGAGCGGAGGCCCAACCGACAATGTGCTCGCCATCTGGAAAGTCGCTGCCCCGGCGTTGGATATTCTGGCCCCCGACATTTACACGAACGATCCCGCCGCATATTTGAAGGTGCTGGAGCTCTATCATCGCGACGACAATCCTCTGTTCGTGCCCGAAACCGGGGGGGCCGCGAACGCGCGCTTTTTGTTCTCCGCGCTCGGTCTCCAGGCCATAGGATTCTCGCCCTTCGGAATGGATTACACCAGGGGGCAAGACACCGGCCCCGGTTCCCGGCAGCCGGATGAGTTCCTGGCCTGGGCGATGAGCTACCGCTTGATCGGCCCGATGCAGCGCGAGATTGCCCGGCTCAATTTCGAAGGCAAGCTCCAGGCCGTGGCGGAAGAGGAGGGCCGGGCCACGGAGATTCTGCCTTTCGGAAGCTGGAATGCCGAGGTCACGTTTGGCGCGGCGCGCCGCGGCTCGACGCCCGCGGCGAATCCGGCTCCGGCTGTGCGCATGCTGGTGGCGCAGCTTGCCGACAACCAGTTCCTAGTGACGGGATACGATTGCCGTATCGACTTCCGTCCGACTGGCACGGAACAGCAAAGAAAGTCGCAGCACATCATCCCGGGAACCGATGAGACGCCGTCGGCTCTGATCGACGGCAAATGGCAGCACCGCCAGTTTCTGCGCCTCGAGCAGGTGACCTGGGAGAACGGCGCCTTCAAGCACGTTCGCACGTGGGGCGGACGGGGCGGTGAGACGAACGGCCTCTACTTTGGCGAGGCGCCAGTTGTGTTGCGCGTCTCGCTTACAACCTATTAGATTGGACGCGCCAGCGTCCTTTAGTGCGGGAAGCGCAAGCCGGAATGAAGGTCCCGGCCGCCGTCCCGACGGCCGGCCAAAAACTCCCGACGCCCTCCTCGAACCATTCAAGGACATGTCCTCGGAGGAGGTCATGAGCGCGGGCCAGCCGCCCGCTTAAAGCAGCTCGGGAGGCCGGACTTAACGAGTCGCCGGCGAAAGGGTCCGCGGGATTTCCAGCGAAAGACCGTCCACGACTTCAACCGGTTTGGATTCGATCATGACGGTCGCGGGCTTCAGCCCTTCGCGCGTGGCAGTCACCGTGAAAGTCCCCGGCATCAGAGTCGCGCGCATGGCCACGCGGTTGATGCCGTCTTCGGTGTTCAGGTATAGGTTGTTGGTGGAATTCGTCTTGCCGGAGTTATACCCGCCGCGCCAGATGGCCGGACCCGTGGCGGAAACGGCCCTCCCCGTTGAGTTCCAGGTGAAATCGACGCGGCCGTCGTCGGTCGGACAACGCTCGCCATTGGCATCGACCACTTCGAAGTCGATCAACGCGATATCTTCGCCGTCGGCGCGCAGGCCTCCAGGAGCGGTGTGGACCGTGAGCTTGATGGCCGCGGGAGCGCCGGCCGTCTTCAGTTCATGCTGCGTCACAGCGGCGCCGCCCTTGTAGCCGACAGCCCGGATCGCGCCGGGTGCGAACGTGATGTTCGGGAAGGTATACAGATAGCCGTTCTCCGGCCGGGTGACCCTGCCTCGGGAAGCTCCGTTTACGAAAAGCTCTACGCTGTCCACATTGTTGGCTACGACATACATCGTCTTGGTCGTGTCGGCCGGGTACGTCCAATGCCCGATGATGTGGATGTCCGGCTTTTCGTTCTGCATCGCGCGTTCGGCGAAGTACGCTTCCTTAGGCNNACCTCGCTCGAATCCTGCCGACCGTCGGCGCCGGAATCGATGAAATAGATCGATGCGTACGCGACCCACTTAGAGTGCGCCGGGGCGGTGTTGGAAATGCGCTCCGACCAGAACGACCAGTAACGCTTCACCTGCGCCAGCGCGAACGTCTCGGAGTTGTAGTCCCACGTATCGTTCGGCCCCTTCTTGAACCCAAAATAGGGAGGCGAATAGTCGTCCCAGAATCGTCGGGCGCCTTCATCGCGGAAATCTTCGGTCTCTATCAGCGGCGCCTTGTCGCGGACCTCGGCGCTATAGGGCCCGCCCAGCATGGTGCCGAACCACTCGGTAGCAGCCGTCGCCCCTGGATCAGTCAGCGAGCGGCATCCCATAACCCGGCCGCCGTGCAGGTCGAATTGCTTACGTAGGTCCACCATCTGCTGCATCTGTGACGCGGTGACTCCGGTATTCCCGGCCTCCCAGAACAGCACGCTCGGGTTGTTGCGGAGGTAAATGATCGTGTCGCGCATGACTTCCACGCGTTGCTCCCACTGCCGCCCCTGGGCATCCTCTTCCTTGTCGCCGGCGGGCGCGACTTCCACGATGCCGAACCGGTCAAACGCTTCGACATCCACCTTCTGCGGCGCTACGTGCATCCACCGCATGTAATTCCCGTTGCTCTCGCGAAGCATCTGGGCGGTGAAGTCGTGCATCCACTCGGGGTAGCCCGCGCCCACGCCGGCCCATTCGTTACTGGTGCGCTGAGCGAATCCCTTGAGATAGACAAACTTGTCGTTGATATAAGCGCCGCCCGCGCCTGCGCCCCCCTTGAATTCCGTCTTGCGGAACCCGGTCGTAAGCTTGTTGACATCCACGACTTTCCCATCCACGGTCAGGATCGTGTAGACATTGTACAAATAGGGATCGTCGGGGCTCCAGAATCGGGCATTCGTCAACGGGCCTTTGGCGCTCAACACGGTCTTCGCGCCCGACGCTATGTCGGCATCCGCGCCCTGGAACGTGGCTCGCACCACGCCATCCCTGTCCACCACAGCAACCGACAGGGTGACGTTCGCCTGCGGGACCCTCCGGTCCGCCGTGGCATTGTGCACCTGCGATTCCACCGTCACGTCGCAGCTATGGCCCGCAATATTGTAGTTGGTGCAGTAGATATAGGCGCCCGTCGTCCCCAGTCCGTAATACAGCGGCAACGTCTGGTAAATCTTCCCGGTAATGTGCAGCCACACCCGTCGGTTGATGCCGCCGAAGTCGGGNNGGGTTGAAGTCGTTGGCGTTCCATCGGAAGGGCGTGTCCGTGGCTCGCTCCTTGTAGCTTGTGCGGTTGTCCACCTGCACGGCCAGCACGTTGTCCTGGTCCCCGAAGAGCGCCGCGGAGGTGATGTCCACGCCGTAGCCCGTTATCCCGTTCTCATACAGACCGAAGGGTTTTCCGTTGAAATAAATGTCCCCAGCCTGGCGCATGCCCTCGAACTCGATGAACACTTTCGAGCCCGCCGCGCCGGCGGGAAGCTTAAAGTGCTTTCGGTACCAGCTTAGACCCTGATACTTGCCGCGATCGCCGGCGCTGTGGTCGATGATCACGCGGAACGATTCGACATCGTTGAACGAATGGGGGGTGCTGACGGTCTCCCATTGGGAGTCGTCGAACGTGACTGCCTGAGCGCCGGGTACGTCCTGGCGGATGAACTTCCAGTCCGAATTGAAACTGTACGTGATCCGCGGCGACGCGGGTGGCGCGTATCCCGGCTCAGCCGCCGAAAGCAGATTAGCGGAGGCGAGAGCCGTGAAAGCAAGCAACGGCAGGATATAGTTCGATTGCATGCGAGCCAGTTTAACCGATGCACGCCGGACCAGCAATCGTCGGAAGGATGCGCTTGAATGTATAGACCTTCGAGCCGCGCGAAGACCTTGATAGGCACGATGTCGAAGCTGCCCGAGCGAGGCCCGATCTTCGGCAGCACCGTCATGTCGCATTTGACTTCGCCGGCAGCGGCGCAAGCCGTGAGAGAATGGCGCGTTGTTATGTGCACTGCCGAGTGCGAGCGAGGTGAGCCGGCCCGATCCACCTAAGCTCCGGGAGCCAAGCGGGAACGCAGCGGCGGAGATCTCCCGCGTCCTCGTCGCCGATGTTCGATCCCTCATCGACGCTGCGCGCCATCGCGCTGCCCAGGCCGTCAATACTGAGCTGGTACTTCTTTACAGGGGCGTCGGAAACCGGATTCGCCGGGACATCCTCGGCGAGGAGCGCGCCGGGTATGGCGAACAGATTGTCTCTACGCTGTCGAGACAATTGACGTCCGATTACGGAGCGGGTTTCAGCCGGCCGAACCTGTTCCATATGATCCGGTTTGTCGACGTCTGGCCGGACGCCGCAATTGGGCTGGAGCCACTTCAAGGAACTCCTGTACCTGGAAAATGAAATCCAACGCCAGTTCTATGCCGAAATGTGCCGCGTCGAGGGTTGGTCGGTGCGCACTCTTCGGGAGCGGATTCGTGGCATGCCCTTCGAGCGCACGGCAATTTCGCGGAAGCCGGAAGAGGTCGCACGGCAAGAGCTTCAAAAACTGCGCGAACTGGACCGAATCACGCCGGACCTTGTTTTCCGCGATCCCTACTTGCTGGATTTCCTAGGCCTCGCGGATACGTTCAGCGAACGCGACCTCGAAACCGCGATTCTCCGCGAACTCGAACGGTTCCTACTTGAACTGGGGAGCGACTTGGCGTTTGTTCACGTGATGCCAGGATAGTACGGCCGTGAGCGCGATTGTCAAGAGGAACGCTTGCCGCCGACGGGGGAAGATAAGGGAAAAGCAGGGAATGATTGGGAAGCGTCCTGGCAACTCACAACCTGCTGAATTAAGATGATTTACCTCTGATTTTAGGCTGGAGGCGCGGGTCGGGATCGAACCGACGAATAAAGGTTTTGCAGACCTTTGCCTTACCACTTGGCTACCGCGCCCTAAGGAAGGCTCTATCTGCAAAATAGCGCGGCGGCGGGGGCCAAGTCAATTCCGGCTGGCGGCGGCTGCGCCGGCCGGCGCGTCATCGGGGGCCTAGCGCCGAGCCGGCGGCGCGCGGAATGCGCGTGAGCGGGCTCGAGGGTTCGCGGGCATCCGGAGGCATTACCAGGAGCACTACTTCGGAGGGATGGCGGCGGTCGTGGTACACGGTCTGAGTCGCCGCGACTGGTTTGGTCTCGTCCGCAATCCGCCCGCCGGTGTTGGGATTTCGGTCGAAGCGGGGGAAATTGCTGCTGGAGATCTCCACGCGAATGCGATGTCCCTTGAGAAAGACATTGGCCGTCACGCCGGCATCGATGGAGAGCTTGTAAACCTCGCTGGGCCTGGCCAACTCCGGCTTGTCCAGCGATCCGCGGTAGCGCAGCCGCAGGATGCCGTCGGTCAGGTTGCGGGCGTTGCCGTCCGGGAACACGTCCACCAATTTGGCGGTAAAATCCGTGTCCTTCGCGCTGGTGGCCGCATACAGGGTCACTTCGACGGGGCCGATGGCTTCCGTGTCACTTTCGAGCGGCTTGCCGGTGTAGACCAGCACGTCCTTGCGCCGTTCCACAGGGCGCTGGTCCATGGGACCCCAAGGAAGCACGCGCGGGTTGCAGCAGACGGCCCCGCCGCGCGTGGGTGCCGGGTCGCGCGGATCGAAGACGAAACCGTCCCGCTTGCTGTGGTCCGCGGGCTTATCGGTCAGCGCGCCATCGCCTTCCAGCGTATTGGCATGGCCCCCGCTCGCCAGGTAGAGCGCCATGGGGCGCGCTTCGGGGGGCGGCCATTCGCTTGCCTCCCTCCACTTATTGGAACCCATGACGAAAATCTTCAGGGGCGGCCCGGAGAGCGCCGGCTCGTCCTTCCCCATCAGCCATTGGTCGAACCAGGCCAGTTGCAGCGTGCGCACGGGGACCTTGGAATCCGCTCCAAAATCCACGTCCTGGAACTGGTAGGACATGTTGTGCGGCCACGGACCGACAATGACGCGATTCACCCCGGACGCCTTGTGCAGCGCGCTGTAGGCCTCCAGGTCGCTCTCGACAAAGTTGTCGTACCAACCGCCGATGGCGAAGACCGGCGTCCGAACGCTGCGAATCCGCTCCCGGACGCTGATGGCCCGCCAGAACGAATCGAACGCCGGATGGTTCAGCGCCTCCTGAAACATGCGCGACGGCCGGCCGGTCGCGGCGATATCGGAAGTGCGAAGGGGCAGGTGCAGCACGTACTTATCGAAATTCGGCTGGTACCCGGGAACCTTCAGGTTCTCCGCCATCCATTCGAGCCGCGGCCCCAGTTTCATGGCGCCGCCCTCGGAATAGAACCGGTCGCGGTAATCGTCCCAGCCTGAGACGATCGGGAAGATGGCTTTCAAATGGGGATTGTTGAGCGTGGCGACTTTCCACTGTACGATGCCGCGGTAGGACCCGCCGATCATGCCGATCTTGCCGTCGCACCACGGCTGGCGCGCCATCCAGTTCAGCGTGTCGTCGCCGTCGCTCGGTTCCTGCTCGAGCGGCGCGAACACGCCTTCGGAATCATAACGGCCGCGCACGTCCTGCGCCACCACGGCATAGCCGCGGTCGACGAACGCCTGGTAGAGGGACGTGATATCCAAGCCCTTGCCATAGGGCGTCCGCTCCAGGATGGCGGGCACGCGCGCGCGGTCCGCGGGCAGGAAGAGGTTGGCCGAAAGATGCACGCCGTCGCGCATGGGAATCCGCACGTTCAAGCGCTTGACGGTGGGCGCCGCGGACAACGCCGCGCCGCACGCCGCAATCAGGCATAGTACTCCGCCAACAAGTCCCAATACCGCGTTCCCGCTAGCTCTACCCGGTGGCGTTCGTGGATATGTGTGGCCCCGCGCTGGCCGATGGCCACCGCCGCCCCGTTGGCTAATGTTAGCAAATGTACGCTTTGCCGCAGAGACTCCCGCTCCGCCGCGCCGCGCTCGATGCGTACGCAGGAGTCTTCGGGGAATCCCGCGACGGCTTGCGAACCGGTCAACAGAACCGGCTTGCCAAGCCCCATGAGCCGAATGGCAATGCCGGAAGTCTCGCCCGCCGACGGGTCCCGCAGGTTGATGCAAGCGTCCACCGCGGCCGCCGCCAGCCAAAACTCGCGCTCCGGAAGATACCGCCGCCGCACGACGCCGGGCGAATCGAGAAGCGGCGCGGCGGCGCGCTCCAGGTCGGTGGAAATGAAGCCGCCGGCCACCAGCAGCGCCACCCGCGGGTTTTCGCGGCGCACTTCCGCGAAAGTCTCCAGCACGGGAATCAGGCGCTTGGATTCGCGCAGATGGCCGAAAACGCCGAAGAGAAACGCGCCGGGATCCACCCCCAGGCGCTGGCGGTAGCGAGCGGCGGCGGATTCGGAAGGGACCGGCTCGGGCGGCTGGAAAAGGTGGGGAATTTCCACCACGCGCGCGGCAGCCCCCGCCATGCGAGCCGCTTCGGGATTGTGAACCACCACTGCCAGCGCGCGTTCCAGAACCCGGCGCAGCATGGGGAAATCGAAGTAGCGGGCCTCGGACGCGGATGCCGCGCGGCCGCGCCACAGGTCCGCGGCCAGTGCCCGATGCCACTCGCCATAGTTGTAGACGAACTCCTCGATATACGCGGATTCGTCAAGCTGGCCCAGCAAAAAGTGGTGCAGCACGGCGTCGTGCAGGACCACCACGCCGGGATGCGCCAAAGCGCGCCGGTAAATGCCGGCGTGCAACGCGTTGTTTCCCAGGTGGTAGAGCGCCACGCCGCAGCGCCGCGGCGCGACCTCTACGCGTCCATGGCGCCGCAGCTCCGTGAGAAGCGCCGCGGCATAGCCGGCCACGCCGGTGCGGGCGGGCGGCAGCGGAGAATAGAAGCCTACCGTCACGCTTTCTTCCGCGCCCCGAAGAGCGCCGTGCCGACGCGGATGCACGTGGCGCCTTCCTCGATGGCCGCTTCCAGGTCGTGCGACATGCCCATGGAAAGTTGCTTGAGACCGTGCCGTTCCCCCAGTTCGCGCAGGCCCCGGAAATAAGGGCGCGATGCCTCCGGGTCGTCCGACCACGGCGGCATGGTCATCAAGCCGGCGAGGCGCAGGTTGGCGCAATGGCGCACGGCATCGATCAGGTCCGGAAGGTCCGCCGGGCTGGCGCCGCTCTTGGCCTCTTCCTCCGAGAGTTTGACCTCCAACATGACGTCGAGCCGCCGGCCGGCCTGGTCCAAACGCCGCGCCAGACGCGCCGAATCCACCGTCTGCACCACCTGAAACAGTTCGGCGGCCTTATTCGATTTGTTGGATTGCAGGTGGCCGATCA
>PLGA01000559.1 GCA_003139735.1 Bryobacterales bacterium
GACTTCAACAACCTGCTGACCGTAATCAATGGGTACAGCGAGCTTCTCTTGAGGCGGACGCAGGCCTCCGATCCAATCCATGCGGATTTGCAAGCGATTTGCGAGGCGGGCGGGAAGGCCGCCGGCATGGTTCAACGGATGGTGGTTGTGAGCGGGAGACAATTGGCGCAGCCGCGGGCGGTGGATCTGAACGCCGTCGTCTCGGGATGCCGGGCCATGCTCGAACGCCTGGTTGGAGCGGACGTCGAGCTAACCACCGCTCACGAACCCGCGCCGGGTTACGCGATGGCCGATCCCAGCCAGATCCGTCAGGTGCTGACGAACCTGGTTCTCAATGCGCGGGACGCGATGCCGGGCGGCGGCAAGCTGCGGATTGAGGCCACGAACGTCGATCCGGATGAGGGTTTCGCGCGGGAACTCGGCCTCCACGCGGGCGGCTACGTGCGGTTAGCGGTGAGCGACACCGGAACCGGCCTGAGCGAAGACGCCATGGCGCACCTGTTTGAATCGTTCTTCACCACCAAACAAGGGGCCTCCGGCGCGGGGCTGGGGTTGGCGGAGGTCTATGGAATCGTGAAACAGAACGGGGGGCGCATCACCGTTTCGAGCGCTGCCGGACGAGGCTCGACATTCGAGATTTACCTTCCACGCGTGGCCGCGCCGGACGCTTTGTCCGAAACCGGCGCGGCGGATACCGTGGACGCGAAGAAAACGGATGCGGGACTGGAGATCGGCGGGCAGACCGTTTTGATTGTGGACGACGAAGCCTCCGTGCGGAGGTTCATCCGGCAGGCTCTGGCGCCGTACGGCTGCGTCATTCTGGGAGCGGGCAGCGGGGAAGAGGCGCTGGGGGTTGCCGCGGTTCACGACGGGAAGATCGACATTGCGATTGTCGATTTTGTGATGCCGGGCCTCAACGGATTGGATTTGGCGCTGCAGTTGGAGCGGAACCACCCCGCCCTGAAGACCTTGTACGTCTCCTCGGCGATCGAAAGCATCGGCATGGTCAGCATGCTTCGTCACGCGCCCGAGCGAGTGCTGCTGAAGCCGTTTACGGCGGAACAACTCGTGGAGCGTGTCAAGGCCTTGGCGCGGGACAGCGACTGAGCGGCTTTACGCGAGATCGGCCCCGGCTTTTCGGAACGCGGCTTCCAGGTCTTCCTTGGCAAGATTGGTGCTGACGAAGAGTTCCTGGCGCGCGCCGGCGCTGAGGGCGATGGCTTTCCAGCCGTTCTGAGTGGGCACGGTGACCCGGACCTTGACTTTGCCACGGGCATCGCGGACCGGGCGGATCACCCCTGGGATGACGGAGCGGACGGAGGGGTTGGCGGCCAGCAATTGTTCCAGAATGCCGCGCACGCCGTCGATGATGCTGTGCTCGATCTTGAGGCGGTCCTGGGCGGTTCGCAGGCGCATCTATTGCCACCCGTCACTGCCGCGGAGGGGAACGAAGAGGCACCCGGTCGCCACGCGGTCGCTGACCCTGCCGCCGTGCTTGACCACCACGCGTAGGTTCTGATGGCCCCAATCGCCAACCGGGATCACCAGGCGGCCGGGATCCCTCAACTGTTCGAGCAGGGCGGCGGGGATTTCGGGCGCGCCGGCAGCAACGGAAATTGCGTCATAGGGCGCCATCTCGGGATATCCCATGGAGCCATCGCCGCAGACCACGGTTACGTTGCCGCCGCGTCCGGCGCGGCGCAGATTCTCGCGCGCCAGATCGGCCAGGGCGGGAACGATCTCGATAGAGACCACCTGCGCCGCGAGCGCGCCCAGCACGGCCGCGGCGTATCCGGAGCCGGCGCCGATCTCGAGGACCGTTTCGCCGCCCGTCAACTCGAGCGACTCGGCCATCAACGCCGTCATGTAAGGCTGCGAGACGGTCTGGCCGCGGCCGATGGGAATGGGGCGGTCGGCGTAAGCGGAGACGCGCTCTTCCGGCGGCACGAATTGCTCGCGGGGAATCTCAAGCATGGCGGCGAGCACGCGCTCGTCACGAATGGCGCGCCGGCGGAGTTGGCAGTCGACCATCTTGCGGCGCTCCACGGCCCAGTGCGGAATCAAGTTCGTCCCTCACCCCTATAATAGCGGTGATGGCTCATTTGGTTACGCTCATTCCCGGAGACGGCATCGGACCCGAGGTCGCGGAGGCCACGGTTCGCGCGGTGGAGGCCACGGGCGTGAAGATCGAGTGGGACCGCGTGAACGCCGGACTGCGCGCGCTGGCGGACTTCGGCAGGTTGATTCCCGACGAGGTATTTGCCTCGCTCGAAGCGACGCGCGTGGGTTTGAAGGGCCCCACGGCAACGCCCATCGGGGGCGGACACCAGAGCATCAACGTGGCGCTGCGAAAGAAGCTGGGCTTGTACGTCAATTTCCGGCCGGTGCGGATTGTGCCCGGACTGAAGACCCGGTTTCAGGACCTGCCGATCGACATGGCGATTTTCCGCGAGAACACCGAGGATCTGTACTCGGGCCTGGAACACGAGATTGTTCCCGGCGTGGTGGAGAGCCTCAAAATCATCACCAGGGACGCGTCCATGAAGATTGCCCGCGCGACGTTCGAATACGCGCGCCGCGAGGGCCGGGCGAAAGTTACGGCGATACACAAGGCCAACATCATGAAGCTGAGCGATGGCCTGTTTCTGACGTGCTGCCGCGAAACCGCTTCGCAGTTTCCGGAGATCAAGTACAACGAACTGATCGTGGATAACGCCTGCATGCAACTGGTGATGCGGCCCGAGACGTTCGACCTGCTGGTTCTGCCGAATCTCTATGGCGATATCGTCTCCGACTTGGCCGCGGGACTGGTGGGCGGACTGGGCATCGTGCCTGGCGCCAATCTGGGCGACAACCACGCGATTTTCGAAGCGGTCCACGGCACGGCGCCGGATATCGCGGGCAAGGGATTGGCGAACCCCACCGCGCTGATGCAATCCGCGGTCCTGATGCTGGCTCACCTGGGCGAACGCGAAGCATCCGCGCGGTTGCGAAGCGCGATCGACCAGGTCTACGCACACCGCGAATGTCTCACGGGGGATGTGGGCGGCGATTCTACTACGGAGCAGTTTACGGAGGCGGTGATCCGGCGGGTGGGGGCGGTAACGGAGCGCCTGAATGAAGTGTACTCGCGCCAACCCGCTAAGGTGGATTCCGGGTTGGATCGCGCCCAACGGAGATCCCTCGAAGAGGACTCCTGATAAGGACGTCCGTGGGAAACGCTGAACGGATAGCGAGAGCTTGGGGACGCGTGGAGGCAGTTTACGATATTCCCGTTTTTTTGCCACAACGCCCGCTTTTCTGTTGGAACACCGCTTCTCCGTGTCGGTGACGATACGGGCACGTGGAACGCTGAAAACGGTCGCAAACGCGTTCCCGATCCTTCAGGGATGGGGATATCACGAGGACCATTGTGGATTACAGCCCTGAAAAGGCTGGCCAATTCCGTCCATGGGATGGTCCAGCCGGGGCCGCCCAACGCGATGGAGCGCCGGGATACAATGGCCGTTCCGATGAGCCAAACGGAACGTGTACTGCGAATTCAGCAGATGTTGCAGGCCAGGAAGGTCATCCCGCGGGAGGAATTCCTGGGGGAGCTGGAGGTCTCGCCTGCGACCTTCAAGCGGGACCTGGAATTCCTGCGTAGCAGGTTTCAGGTCGATATCGAGTGGAGCCGGGAACGTGGCGGGTACTACTGCGAAGACCTCCGTTCCGGGGATGGGCGAGGGAATATCCCTGGCCCAATGTACAGCGCAAGTGAGATCCATGCGCTGCTGCTCATGCAGGACCTTCTCATCCAACTCCAGCCCGGTTTGCTCGAAATGGATCTCGCGCCCCTTCGGCAACGACTACAACTGCTGCTTGGCGCCAAGCATTTTGAACCCGACCAGATTCGGCGCCGAATTCGCATCCTGCACATGGCATGTCGTCCGGTCGACGCCAAATGTTTCCAGTTGGTGAGCATGGCGACTTTGTCGCGGCGCCGTCTGGAACTGAGGCACTGGAGTAGCTTCCGTAACGAAGAAACCGTTCGTGAGGTCTCGCCACAACGTCTGGTTTACTATCGGGCCAACTGGTACTTGGATTCCTGGTGCCATTTGCGTAACGACCTTCGCAGCTTTGCCTTGGACATGATTCGGGACGCCAAAATCAGCGATACCCCGGCAGACGACATCCCTGATGAAGCGCTCGATGCTAACCTTGGCAGCGGCTATGGGATTTTCACCGGCGCGCCCCAGAACACCGCAGTGTTGCGCTTTGAACCGCACATCGCACGCTGGGTCTCTCGTGAGATATGGCATTCCAAGCAGACTCAGCACATCGAACCGACCGGCCATTTGGTGCTGTCCGTGCCCTACTCGGCGGATTACGAGATCACGATGGACATCCTTCGGTATGGAGCCAACGTCGAGGTCCTCGCGCCTGACCGACTCCGGCACAACGTGGAGGAGCAACTTCGAGCCGCCGCCAACCGGTATCAGGCACCTTGCGCATAAATATCCGCCATCTGGCTCACGCCCTGAGCTACCCCCTGGCTTAGAATCGACTTAGGCTGGTGCCCATAGGTACTGCCATTTTGGCTGAAGGAGCATAAGGCGATGCAAATCAAGTTGATGGTCGATGAACACGAAATACAACTCGGGTGTGAAGCGATCGAGTCGCTGGTCGGCAATCTTCCGGATGACGATGAATCGTTGGCCGATCTGTTCCATAAATTGGCGCAATCGAACATAGCCGGGGTGCGAGCGGCCATCGCGGGCAAGAGAGTCATCTCGGAGGAAACCGTCGTACACCTGGCATCCGACCCGAGTCCAGAGGTGATCGATGCAATCGTGTCTACACAGTGCGGCAAGCTCAGCGAATTGGCCCTGACCCAGATCATTGCGCGCGATTGGAGCGGGGTAAACCGGAATATCGCACGAAACGTGGAGGACTACAATCAGAGCGACATCACCGTAGTGGCGAAGCTTCTGGCGGGTAACGCCGATCCTTCCGTTCGCGCCGCCCTTGCGTCTAACGGCAGGGCGCCCAAGCTTATTGTGCGGCAGCTTTTGAAGGATTCCGATCCCGAGGTGCGCCGGTTGGCCCAAGACACACTGAAGGGGCGATAGTAACCCAGGCGACTCGCAGTGACTTGTATTTCGGAAAGGACGCGGTGTGCAAGTGCAACGCAATAGCGGCTTCCGGACGCCGATAAGATGCTTGGTTGCGGTGCGTCCCGGCGATCGGTTCACCATTACCGGACTTGCCGGAACCTTCCTGAAGATTGGCGCGGCGAGTCTCTTGGTTCGAGCGGTACTCGCCGCTGGCGCTATGCTACTCTTCCTGGTTGCCGCGGCAGTTGTGTACATCGCCAGATAAAACCAACAGGGGCACTACATGACCGGAGCCCGTTAGAGCTTTTCGTAACAAGAAGCATGCCCTGAACCTGGTTGTGCTCTTCCCCTGCGGGGAGTGCGCATGTCCACATGCATAAATGGAGGTACTTCGTGAAATCCACAAATGACGGCACGTTAAGGGAAAGCCCCGCCGCAGGAGCGCCGCAGTCCGAAGGGTTGCTGTCTCGTGATGAACTGGCGCTGACTGCGGTCTGTGGGCAGACCGGCAAACCCTTCCTGATGGTGGTTCGGCGGCAGGGGCGCACGGTGCTCGAACTCATTCGGGCGGTTGCGATTGGGCCCGCGCCGTCGGCGGGACGTGTGCCTGTGCCAGTACAGCTTGCGACACCCGCTTGCGTACCCCGGAATTTCTGTAGCGGGTGCGGACACAAGCTGGAGCCTGCCTGGACCTTCTGTAGGAGGTGCGGCAAAAAGTTATTACCTCAGCCTGACGCCCATGCTGCGCAGGGCGGCGGTGCGGACGGAAGAACGTCAGAAAACCCGGCCGCACCCTTCCAGGCGCTCAATATGAGCGCCAAAATCCATATCGGCAGCAGCTATGATGGTTGTCCGTATTGCCGTGCGACGGGATATTTCCGTTGCGGCCGCTGCCGGATGTTCTCCTGTTGGGACAGCTACAACAAGAGACCACACTTGGATCACGCCGATGTTTGGTGCGAAGCTTGCCGGTCGTGGAGGTGCACCTCGAAGAAGGGCGAGGATGATAATTCATTAAGCGAGCTGACAGCCTACGCTGCGGGAGGGAACACGGTTGACCTACGAAACAGCCCTGCCCCCGGATCGGCAAGGCAGGACAGAATTATTGGCCGCCCAACTTCGATACGAGCTTATTTGAAGTAGCGATTATCCGCGGCTCCTGGACGCGCCCCAGGGGAGAGGCGTGTTCGGAAGCAGTTTTTGTGCGGCCCGGCGTTTCGCGACGGTTGACTTTCGAGGTGCTAAGTGCCCAGATCGACTTTGGACGCAGGATTGACACCAGATGGCAAACGACCGAGATCTTGAGGACGCCCTGGCTCGGTACCCCGAAATGATCGAGGAGGGGCTTCCGCTGATCGGCAGGCGGGTCGTCGTGTGCGGACGGCGTACGGATGGCGGTTCGCCCGCAACGGACTCTAAGGGCGGCGAATCCAGATCTTCACCATTTCCACCACGCTTCTCCTACCGATGTAATCGGCTATAATACTCTTCAAATGAATTACCAGTCGGAAACCATCTGGTCGGCTCTGCAGAAGCTCAATAAGGAATACTTTCTCCCCACGCTACAGCGGGAGTTCGTCTGGGATTCCAGCAGAATTTGTAAACTTTTTGACTCGCTGATGCGGGGGTACCCCATCAGTTCATTTCTGCTATGGAAGGTTCCGCCAGAGGCCCACGGCGATCTCGAAATATACAAGTTTTTGAAGGACGTCTCTGAGTTGGGCAGGCACAATGAGCGCAAGCGGATCGATTTAGTTTCGAACTTGACGTTTGTATTGGACGGTCAGCAGCGCCTGACGTCGATGCTAGTCGGCCTTGGCGGCTCCTACGAGGCAAGGAGGAAATACGGCCGGGTGGGGCACAAGGCGTGCGTTCAACAGTTGTACCTCGATCTCCTCAGGGATGGGCACAAGGTTGAAGACAATGCTGAGCCATCGTACGGCTTCGCCTTTCGTGAGCCCGGCCCCAGTCCGGACAGGAAAGCATACTGGTTTGAGGTTGGTCGCATTCTTGAGTGCCCAGCAGATAGCGAGCTCGGCAAGTTCGTCCAAGCGACTCTGAACAAGGTCAAGGCCTACCGTAATGTTTCGCCGGAACACTTGGATCTAATCGCGGCTAATCTACGGCGTCTGCATGCCGTAGTGTTTGACGAAGCGGTCATCCTACATTACACCGAGACAAACACGGATCAGAAACGTATGCTTGAGATTTTTGTTCGCGCGAACTCAGGCGGCAAGCCACTAAGCAAACCAGATCTTTTATTATCGAATCTTACGGTTCATTGGAAAGAAAGAAGCGCTGATGAAAACGCTCGTGAGGAGGTCAAGAGATTCGTTGACGAATTGAACTCATCATTGAACGCTGGGATCCTCGCCCCGAAGCGGGCTCTCAGTCAGGATTTCGTCCTGAAGTCGTGCCTCGTGCTGTTGAATCGGCCGGTCGCGTATGATTTGCTCAGCTTCAATAGGGACACCTGCGAGGCCATCCTTGAAGAGTGGAAGGAGATCAAGGCGGCAATCGCGGAGACTGTCAGTGTTTGCAGTTGGTTCGGTCTGAACGGCATGAATCTCACGAGCGCAAATACGCTGATCCCCGTTGCATATTTCATATATTGGAGCAGAGGGACAGCACGCCTCCGAGCCGACACGGAATCGGACGCGCGCAATGCGATTCTCGTCCGTCGTTGGTTGATCTTGTCGCTGTTAAATGGAGTGTTTAGCGGCAATGCGGATTCCATGCTGACCCAGGTGCGTGATGTCTTAAAGAGACATACTGGCCCAGGTAATGACTTTCCCGCTAGAGAGATCGATGCCGCGGTCGCGAGGGCGGGGAGAGTCTCGACATCCGACCCAAGAACAATCGAAAGGATACTCGCCCTCAAATACAAGGATCCTCGTTGCTTTCTCGCACTGACGTTGTTGTTCGATGAGCGAGGATGGGGGACGATCGCTCATGATGTCGACCATATTTTCCCCCAGGTGGCGTTTAAGTCATTTCTAAAAACGCACAAAGACCAGATGGACTGCCTCGGAAACGTGACTCTTCTACTGCAAGTTGAGAACCAAGCAAAGAAGGGCAGGGCGTTTGGGGAATGGATCCAGACGCGAGAGCCGGGTTTCATACGGCGGCACCTCATCCCGGCAGACCGCTCATTGTGGCAGATGGAAAAGTTTCCGTACTTCCTGGAGGAGAGGAACCGGCTAATTCAAGGACGGCTTCGTGTCGTGCTCGGTGTCTAGCCAGGGCGTGGCTCGCGCCGTCTAACGAGGCGGATACGGCGTGTGTGGGCTGGTCCGCTGGCTTCCTCTCGTGACAAGCGGGTCACGTCAGACGGTGGCGCGGTCCTGCGACAGGAAATGCGCTGTTCAGGCTGAGGGCTTGTGGCGTCAGCGGACGCGGCCCCGCTATAAGTGTCTCGACGGCACGGGCCTCCGCGGGCGTGAGCTTGAAGTTCGTGCCTTCGTGCCGGGTGACGAACAGATTCTTCTTCAACGCCGGCGACCCATAGATCTCATCGCGGGCGACTGGTGGATCCAGATACCGCTGGATCTTCAGCCAGACCCCGCGTTCAACCGGGAAGGGCGCCACCTCGTACCTCCGTTCCCAGTCTTCGGACTTGATGGTATCCGGTGAGGTCAAAACGGTTGCCCTCGCATACAATCCAGGTTTTCTCTTAGCCGGGCCGCCGAAGCACAAATATACGGTATCGCCGATGACCGGCTCGTACTGCGGCCTCACACGAAACGCGATCAGCTTGTCATCCCGTCGCGCTTCTTTGAGGGCGCCCGGGAGATCGTAAAGGCGAGCGACGCTCTGGAAGATCCAATCAGCCATAAAGGGAGAATGCTATCACATTGCTTGCTCCAGAGCGGCGAACCTGCTCCGCAGGCCGCGCGCGCTAGAATACGAGCCATCGGGCCGGTTTCCGCTGAATGATCGGCCACTCCCGGAAAGTGGCCGGTTCTGGGGGCGCGGCCGCAAACTCGTCCACATCGACGTATTGGAGGCGGAGAAATGGCCCTGGAGGGGATAAATCCTGGCGACTCCGCTGCGTTTACGAGCCCGTGCAGCGACCCGTCCGTGGCAACTTCCTCGAAAGTGGGATTGTCGTAAACTGGCTTTCCTCCCCCGCGCGGACCGCCGCGGGCCCGCCCCAAGCCCTGAAGACATTACAATCGTTACTGGGGAAGGCGCTTGGAGAACAAGGAAATCGCGCGCGTGCTCTGGGAGACGGCCGATCTGATGGAGATCGCCGGCGAGGATGGGTTCCGCATCCGCAGCTATCGCAACGGCTCTTCCACCGTGGAGGGGCATCCGGAGAGAATCGAAGACATCCTCCGCGATCCCGCGCGCAAAGTCACCGAGATTCCCGGCATCGGCAAGGGGCTGGCGCACGTGCTGGAGGAGATTGTCGCGAGCGGCACTTGCGAACGGCGCGACACGCTGCTTGAGAAATTCCCGCGCGCCACGCTGGAGTTCCTCAAGATTCAGGGCCTGGGGCCCAAGGGCATCGCGCTGATTCTGGAGCATTACCGCATCGCCTCGATCGACGAATTGGAGCGGCTGTGCGTGGAGCAAAAGCTGCGCGTGCTGCCGCGCATGGGGGCCAAGCTCGAAGAGAAGGTGCTGCGCTCCATCGCGCAATACCGGCTGCGCACCGGCCGCTACCTGCTGAGTTACGCCGAGGGCGTGGCGGAGGAATTGACCGGCGTGCTGCAAGCGGTTCCGGGAGTGGACGCTATCACGCCCGCGGGCAGCCTGCGGCGCGGGCGCGAAACGGTGGGCGATCTGGACCTGCTGGTCACGGGGCCGGAGGCGCGCGCCGCGCTCGACGCGTTCGTGGCGTACAAGGGCGTCACGGAGGTGTTGGGGCACGGAGAGAACAAAGCCAGCGCCAAGGTGGGGCGCGAAGGCTTGCAGGTGGACGTGCGCGCTCTGCCGCCGGGCAGCTTCGGCGCCGCCATGCAGTACTTCACCGGCAGCAAGGACCACAACGTTGCCATACGCACGCGGGCCGTGAAAATGGGGCTGAAGCTCAGCGAATACGGACTGTTCCGCGTGGAAGGCGATGTCAAAGTGGCGGGCGAAACCGAAGCCGGGGTTTACGAGGCCCTGGGCCTTCGGTGGATTCCGCCGGAGCTGCGCGAGAACCTGGGCGAAATTGAAGCCGCAGCGGAGGGCCGGCTGCCGCCGCTGGTGGAGCTTGGCGATATTCGCGGCGATCTGCACATGCACACCACGGAAACCGATGGCCGCGCGTCGCTCGAAGAGATGGCCGAGGCCGCGCGCGAGCGGGGGTATCAATACATCGCCATCACCGACCACTCGAAAGCCCTGGCGATGGCCAACGGACTGGACGAAAAGCGCGTGGTGGAGTTCGCGCGCCGTGTGCGCCACATGAACGCGGACGGCCTGGGCATCCGCATCTTTTCCGGCCTGGAGTGCGACATTCTCAAGGACGGCGCGCTCGATCTTGCCGATGACGCGCTGGCGGAGCTCGACCTGGTGATTGGCAGCGTACACAGCCACATGAACATGGAGTCCGCCGAAATGACGGACCGGCTGTTGCGCGCCCTGGATACCGGGCGGCTGCGCATCCTGGGCCATCCCACGGGACGCCTGCTGCTGCAGCGCGACCCGTTCCCCTTCGATTTCGACCGCGTCGTGGCGGAGGCGGTGCGCCGCGGGGTGTGGCTCGAGATCAACGCCAGCCCGGAACGGCTGGACCTCAACGCCACGAATATTCGAACGGCGAAATCCAAAGGCGCGCGCTTCACCATCTCCACCGACGCGCACCACCCTAAGCACCTGGCGGGTATGAAATACGGCGTGGTGACCGCGCGGCGCGGCTGGCTGGGGCCGGCCGATATCATGAATACGCTGCCCGTGGACCAGTTCGCCGAAGCCCTCAAGAGATCATGAAAATCATCAGCTCCAAAGAAGTCTATCGGTGCCGGTTGTTTTGGGTGACGGAGGACGAAGCCGTCGATCCCAAGACCGGTTTCACCATCAAACGGTCCGTGGTGCGCCACGCCGGATCGGCCGTCATGATGGCGGTGGATGAGAAGAAGCGCATCCTGCTGGTCCGCCAGTACCGTCTGCCGGCCGGAAAGAACCTCTGGGAATTGCCGGCCGGAAAGGTGGATCCCGGCGAGACGCCGCTCGGGGCCGCCAAGCGCGAGTTGGCCGAGGAGACCGGCTACAAGGCGCGCGCGTGGACCAAGCTGACCTCGTTTTGGGCCAGCCCCGGGTTCGTGCAGGAGCGCATGACCATCTACCTGGCGACGGATCTCACCGCCGGCGCCGCCACCCCCATGGACGACGAGCGCATCGAAGCGCGCTGGTTCACGCGGAAGGAAGTAAGAGAGATGATCGTGGCCGGCAAGATCGAAGATGGCAAGACCATGGTCGGGTTCCTGCGGTGGGGCATGACGCCGTAATCCGCGAAACGTGATCCCTCGTACATACTCCCTCGCACATATTTGACAAGCGCGGCGGTTCATTCGTACGATATCGGTATTTTCGCTATCCGATGTCGAAATCGAATTCAGAGCACGACGCTAGAGCCGCCGACCGCGACTTGTACTCGGGTTTGATCCGGCTGCACGTGCTGCACCACGCGGTCGAAGGGCCGGTCTTCGGGCTCGGAATGATCGAGGAACTGGCGCGCCACGGGTACCGCATCAGTCCGGGGAGCCTGTATCCGCTTCTTCAGGGCCTGGAAAAGAAAAGGTATCTGCGATCGGCCACAGTGCGAAACGGCAAGTCGCTCCGGCGCGTGTACCGGGCCACTGCGCTCGGCCGGAAGGCGCTGGCGGCATCGAAGGGCAAAGTGCGGGAGCTTTTTCATGAACTCATCGAAGGGGATTAGCCCAGATGCCCATTAAGCGAGGCTCGAAACTGGCGCGTGCGGCAACATGCATCGCGGCAATGGCCGCGATTGCGGGAGCATTGCGGGGGCAGCCCTCCGCTGCTCCCGCCGGATTGACTATCAGCCAGGCGGTCGAAGACGCGTCACGGAATTATCCGTCCATCCGAGTGACCCAGGAACAGATGAATGCGGCCGCGGCCGGGATCCGTCTGGCGCAAACCGCCTATCTGCCGCGGGTCGACGGCCTGGCGCAGATCAACCGCGCCACGCGCAACACGTTTTACGGACTTCTGCTGCCGCAAGGCGTCATTCCGGGCGTGGATGGCGTTCCCTCGAACAATTTCGGCTCCGTCTGGGACAGCGGCTTGGGAGTCCTGGTCACCTGGCAGCCATTCGACTTTGGCTTGCGCGCCGCCAATGTCTCCGCCGTCACGGCGATGCGCAACCAGGCGCAGGCGACCATGAATCGGACGCGCTACGACGTTTCGGTTGCCACGGCGGATGCATTCCTGACCGTGGTCGCCGCCCAGCAGACCGCTCAGGCGGCTCGCGCAGCCGTCGATAGTTGGCAAACCGTTCTGAAGAGCATTCATGCGCTGGTGGCCGCCGAACTGCGGCCGGGCGCGGACGAATCGAGAGTTCAAGCGGAATTGGCCGCCGCGCAGACCCAACTCGCCCAGGCCGAGCAGGCCATCGACGTCGCGCGTTCCACGGTCGCGCAATTCGTGGGTCTCGAACCATCGGCGATCAGCTTGAACCCAGGCAAGTCCACCGGCCCACTGCCAGCCGAGAGGCCCGAGGCGCCGCTCGATGCCGTGGCGAATCCACTGGCGCTCGAGCAGAGCGCCGCGATCGCGCAGCAACAAAGCCAACTCAAGGCCATCGAGCGAAC
>PLGA01000310.1 GCA_003139735.1 Bryobacterales bacterium
CCAAGAGCCTGCTGCGCCATCCGGAAGCCGTTTCGCACGCGCGGGAGTTCACTTCCGGGGGATTCATGGAGATTCTGGGCGACCCGGAGCCGGCCGGCGACGCTCCCGTTTCACGCCTGGTTTTCTGCTCCGGCAAACTCTTTTACGACCTGTTGGCCGCCCGCCGCGAGCGTAAGGTGGANNCAGGAGGAGCCGCGCAACATGGGACCGTGGCGATTCATGCGGGAATACCTCCGCCCGCTGTTGCAAGCGACGGGGCGCGAATTGCGCTACATCGGGAGGCCCGAAAGCGCCAGTCCCGCCACCGGTTCCGGCCGGCGTCATCAGCAGGAGCAGGCCGAGATTGTCAACGACGCCCTGGCCCCCGGCGTCATCTCGCAAACCGGCAAAGTGCGCCTCATGACCAAGCGAAAATAGGAGACACCCACAACGCGGTGGTGTTAAAATGCACAGTGGCTTTGGAAGTTGTGGTGGGGCAGGCGATTCGCCTGCCCTCGCCAAGCCGTCCCGCGCAGCGGGACGCGGCGAGCTTCGCTCGGAGGGCGGCACATGATCATCGGCGTTCCCAAAGAAATTAAAGACCACGAAACTCGCGTCGGTCTGGTGCCCAGCGGCGTCCACCAGTTGCGCGAGGCCGGTCACGATGTCCTGGTCGAGGCGCACGCCGGCGAGGGCAGCTCCATCACCGACCAGGAATACGCGCAGGCCGGCGCCGCCATGGTCGAAAACGCCTCGGAAGTGTGGGCCAAAGCCGGCCTGGTGGTCAAGGTCAAAGAACCCCAGCCCGCCGAATACGCCAATTTCCGTCCGGGCTTGATTCTCTTCACTTACCTGCACCTGGCGCCCCTGCCGGATTTAACGGACCGCCTGCTGGCCGCGCGGGTCAGCGGCGTCGCGTACGAAACCGTCCGCGAAACCGATGGCGGTCTGCCGCTGCTCACCCCCATGAGCGAAGTGGCCGG
The DNA here is from genome assembly GCA_003139735.1 of Bryobacterales bacterium. Taxonomy (GTDB): domain Bacteria; phylum Acidobacteriota; class Terriglobia; order Bryobacterales; family Bryobacteraceae; genus BOG-224. The sequence goes on from PLGA01000310.1 coordinate 963, forward strand.
ACGCATGTCGGTGCAAGTGGGCGCGCAGTACCTGGAACGCCAGAACGGCGGCCGCGGCATCCTCCTGGGGGGCGTTCCCGGAGTGCCGCCCGCTAACGTGGTCATACTCGGCGGCGGCGTGGTGGGAACCAATGCCGCTAAGATCGCCGTGGGGATGGGCGCCCACGTGATCCTGATCGACCGGAATTTGAACCGCCTGCGCCAACTGGACGACATCTTCAACAGCCAGTTGGTGACTATGGCCTCGAACTCCTGGACCATTGCCGAGAGCGTCAGGACGGCCGATCTGGTGATAGGCTCCGTCCTGATTCCCGGCGCTTCCGCTCCCAAACTGGTGCGGCGGGAAATGATCGCCGGCATGAAACGCGGGGCCGTAGTAGTGGATGTGGCCATCGACCAGGGCGGCTGCTTTGAAACCTCCCACGCCACCACCCACACCGAGCCGGTTTTCCTCGTCGATGGCGTCCTGCACTATTGCGTTTCCAACATGCCGGCGGCGGTCCCCCACACCTCCACCTTTGCGCTCACCAACGCCACCTTCCCGTACCTGCTCGAACTGGCCAACCACGGCCTCCAGGGCGCATGCGAGCGCCATCAGGCCATTCGCGAGGGCGTGAATACCCACAACGGCTTTGTGACGCACCGCGGAGTGGCGCAATCGCAGGGCAGGGAATGGCGCCAACTGGCAGCGCTCGACTGAGCGAAGCCGCCCGTGCGCCGCGCCAGCCCCGAAGTGCTATCTTCGTTGAAGGGATGGTGCTGTCTGGAGTTCTGTGGCGCGGGGGGATCGCCTTGTCGATTCTCGGTTCGCTCTACGCCTTCCAGCGTCCGTTTCGCCAGTACCCCGGCGTCGAATACAGCATGGGCAGCATTCCACTGCCCGCCGATTACCAGGAAAAAACCGAGTGGGCCTTCGCCCGCCTCATGTTCCCTGGCGGCGGGACCGACGACGGCTACTATCCCCGTTTTCAGGGCGATTATCATTACGGCCTGTCGCTTTGGACGCAGGATTTTCCGCGCGCCGACCGCCATTTTTCCGAAGCCGTCCGCCGCCTCACCCGCATCCATGTCCGCTCCGCCGAGCAGGTTGTGGATCTCGATGAGGGCGACGCTTACGATTGGCCCTGGCTCTACGCCGTCCAAGTGGGCGAGTGGGGCTTTACCTCGCAGGAAGGCAAAGAGCTTCGCGAATACCTGCTGCGCGGCGGCTTTTTCATGGTCGACGATTTCCACGGCGACTACGAGTGGCAAGTCTTCGAGCGCGGCATCCGGCTCGCGTTTCCCGATGCCGTCATCAGAGATATCCCCGACGACGACCCGATTCTCCACACCGTCTACGACATCGGCGAGCGCTACCAGTTGCCCGGCGCCGACCACGTGCGAATGGGCTATAAGCGTCCCCTACGCTTCACCGGCCCGGATGACGGCAAGGGAGCCCACTGGCGCGCCATCTACGACGAGAAAGGCCGGATTCTGGTGGCGATCTCCTACAATTCGGATGTCGGCGACGCCTGGGAGTGGGCCGACGACCCGCGCTATCCCGCGCAGTTCTCCGATCTCGCCATGCGCCTCGGCGTCAACTACATCGTCTACGCCATGACGCATTAGGGCCCCTGACCCACTCCCCTGCAACTCCTTCGGCAGTGAAGTGGGGCAGGCGCTTCCGCCTGCCAATCGGCCAAGTCTAAACTAATTCTTCCTTTGCTGCATCCCGCGTCCGCCGTCACCGCCCGCGTCGATCACCTGGTAATCCGCCGGAGGCTGGAATAGCGAAGCCGCCGGCTCGCTCCTGCTGATATCGGTCAGCCGGAAAACCGTCTCGCCGGTGCGCGGATCCTGATGCTTGGAAAACACCGTGGCCTGCAGGTCCTGCGAGTACCACACCTCCGACACAATCTGCATGGGCTGCTCGTTCCCCATCTGTCCGGCCGGAACGGTGAACGTGTTGCGCGTGCCGTCGGCCGGCAGACCCGCCATCGTGCGGCGGCCCAACTGCTCGGTTTTCACATTCTGGCCCGCGTCGTTCGGACCGCGCCCAAAGCGTCCGCCCGGACCCTTTGCCGCATCCCCCCGGCCGGTCCCTCCGCGATCCCCCCTGCCCTGATCCGAGGCCCCGCGTCCGCCCCGCCCCCGGGATTTTGTGGCGGTCTTGTCATGCACGTTCAATGCATAGTTCACGCCCGCCACTGGGTCGTTGATGAATACCACCTGCTGTATGCTCGCGTGCGGCGCCAGCGCATCCAGTCCCGCCATGGACTGCTCGTTGCGGACGCGCCCCTCGGAATCGCGAAATATCTTGCCCGTGGAGGGATGGTGAATGCGATTCCCGTCGGCCAGAACCTGCGTGGTCTCGGTGACCGTGGTGGCCGAGTACGGCGCGTTCCTCACCACCCGGCGAGGCACGCCCGCAACCGCTCCCAGCAGGCGGGCATCCTGCGACTCCCCGGCGAACCCGGGCCCGAAGCCGTTCCGGCCTTGGGGCGGTCCCGCGGGCTGCGCGTATGCGCCAGCCGCCACCGCCAGAATAGCGAAAACCGTTCGAATCGCCATACCATCTTCCTTAAACACGCTACTCGTCCAAAAATCTCACGGCGCGGGCCAGCCCGTCCGATCCCATCAGTACGTCCGCGCGCACGCGCTCGGAGGCGCGGTCCGCCGCCACCGAGTATCCCAGCGCAATCATGGCTGAGCGCGGCACTTCCACGCGCACCACGTTGAGATCCGTATCTTGCGGAAGCCGGTCCGCGTTGGGAAGCGGAATAAACTCGCCCGCCGACGCGTCTCCCGCCATTTCAGCCGGCAAGAACGCGCCCCAATCGGTCACGGCCGCTTCCGCGCCGGCCGCCGTATTCGCCGGTGTTCGTGGCTGCCGGACGCGCCCCGCGAACAGCAGAAACGCGGCCGCCACCACCAACGCCGCGGCCGTCCACGCCAACACCGGGGACCACCACCGGCGCACCGGCGGAGGCGCCGCCAGTCCCGCCTGTCCACGGAACTCCGCCAACAGCTTGGCTTCCACGCGCCCCGGCGCCTTCAGCCGGCCCCATTCGGCCGCCACGCCCCGCAACCCCGCCGCCAGCGCGTCGTGATGGTTCAGAACCGCCGCGCAAGCCGTACATTCCCGCCCGTGAGCGGCAGCCTCCGGGCCCGCCTCACCTTCCAACTCGGGCATGGTGCTCCAGAATTCCTGGCAAGTCATATCAAACTCCTGGCCGGATCCAGGGCGTCCAGCCGGGGATGGCGGTCCTGATGCAGCTTCTCCAGCAGCAGCGCGCGCGCCCGATGCAGCCGCGACCGCACCGTACCCACCGGACACCCCAGCACGAAAGCGGCTTCCGCATAATCCACTTCCTCCAGGTCGCACAGCGCCACCACCTCGCGATAGCGCGGCGGCAGCGTTTCCACGGCCCGGCGCAGCGCCGCAATGCCCTCTTTCCGCGTCAAAGCGGCCAATGGATCGGGGCCGGCCGCCCTCTCGGGCAGCACCGAATCCTCCTCGCCGGCTTCGAGCGCCACGTCCGCCCGGCGGCGCTCCAGTTGCCGCAGCAACAGTTTGCGGGCTATGCCGAAAAGGTACCCCGCTAGCGTTCCTCGCTCCGGATCGTACCCGCAATCGTCGCGAATCAAGGCCAGAAACACCTCCTGGATCACGTCTTCCGCCGTGGCCGCCGAACTGCTCATATGCAGCGCGAACCGGTAAATGGCGGCCTGGCGGCGGCGGTACAGGGCGGTGAACGCCTGCTCGTCGCCGCTGCGCATGCGCAAGAGGAGTTCGTCGTCCGTCTCCGCCGGAATCTCCGCCATCGGTTCTTCACTCATGATTCGCCCGGCGCGCCGGAAAGTTCCACAATCCTGGACCCACTCAGGCCCCTAGCAGGGCGCCGGTAAATTGTCAAGACTATTTGGAGCTATCCCCGATACCGTTACGTACTCAATTACGCTATCCTATTATCTCAATCACACTCGCGGAGCGGCGATGACCCTCGGAAACCAAGTTCAAGTCGACGATGCGGAGGCGTTGCGGGAGAGACTCGCTGAATTGGAGGCGGAGCTGCTGCGCCGCCAGGAAAGCCAGAGGACCTGCGACCAGCGCTTTCGGTCGTTTGCCGATGCCGCGCCGGTCATGATCTGGATGGGTGGCGCCGACGCCCGCTGCACCTACTGCAACCGCGCATGGATCGAGTTCCGCGGCCGCACCTTGGAACAGGAGCTCGACCACGGGTGGATGGATGGATTGCATCCCGAGGATCGGGAATCGGTCTACGGCGCCTATCTCAAGGCGTTCGCCGGCCGCTACCCGTTCCGCGCGCAGTTCCGTATGCAGCGCGCCGGCGGCGAGTACGGCTGGGTGGAAAGCGCCGGCGTGGCGCGCCACGGCGAAGATGGGGCTTTCGCGGGCTATATGGGCGCGGCCATCGAGCTTACCGGCCGGAAGCGCCCCATGACCGCGCCCGACGAACAGTCCGTACGCACGGTCTTCGCCCTCACCGAGCGCGAGCGCCAGGTGCTTGCCCTGATCGCCCAAGGCAATTCCACCAAGCAAACCGCCGCGCGCCTCGGCATCAGCTACAAGACGGCCGACTCCCACCGCACCCGCATCCTGGAAAAACTGGGCGTTCACGAAACCGCCAGCATGGTCCGCTACGCCATCCGCGCCGGCCTGATCGAAGCCTGAGCCGCGCTCCTATTGCGGCGCGGAATCGCCTTTGAGCAGCGCCTGCAAACTTCCGAAGAGCTGCGCATTATTCACCACGTAGAACAGACCGCCGCGCCCATTTTGGCTGCTCTTGCAATTCGGCCCCGATAACGATCCTTGCTGGTTCATGTCCCCGAAGATCGCATACGTGTGAGATCCCGTTGAGACGCCGATCTTGGCATGGTTTCCCTCCGGATCGGCCGTACCCTTGAAACCCAGCGTCTTCTCCGCCCAGGTCCCCGTCACGGCGATATCCACCGCGCCGGGCGTGCCCAGCGACGGGTCCCAGCACCCCACCTTGGCGGACGAATCCGTGCTCGCAATCTCGGGATCTGCCCACCACGTCGCGGCCCGCAGCGGCTCCCCGCCCAACATGGCCGATACCATCTGCCACGGCGGAACCGCCAGCCCGTTCGGTTTGGAAAGCAGGATCACGCCGCTCGATAGCTTGGCCGTGGTAGCGGTCTTGCCGTTGGAAAGTTTCCCCAGGGCTTTCACCGCCGCCTGCACGTCGGGCGGTCCGCCGTTGTTCACCAGTTGCGGTTTGGTGGGGTCGGTCACCACGCTGGCGTTGGCCAGACCTTTCAGCACCGCCACGGTATCGGCCTTGGTCAGCGCCAGCGCGAAGAAATGCTGGCTCACCAGAACGTCGTTGTCCTTGACGCACCCGAGCGTGTTGCCATCCGTCTGGCGGGGATTCTCGGAGCTGCCCGAGCCGGGCCACGACGGCGTCGAGACTTGCATCACGAAGCCGTTCCCGTCCGCGTTCCAGACCAGCATGCCCTTGGAGTGGCCCCACGGCTCCGCCTCGGTCTTCACCGGGTCGCCATCGAATTGGTCGTTCCACAGCAGATAGAAGAATTTGCCGTTATACACCTGGCTGAACGTAGCTCCTACCGGGTCGTCCGCGGTGTCGCCGGCGCACCCGCCGCCTGCTTGCAATGCGGGCGCGGCGCTGCTGGCGTAAATGTACTGCTGCCCGAATTGATCGTACTTTTGAACCGTCCCGCCAAACGTGCACGCTCTTTGAGCGCTGCCGCCGCAACCGGGAAACGCTCCGGCGTTGAACTTGAATACGAACCACCAGTTCACGGCCTGCCCGGTCTTCAAAAGCGGCGCGGGGACGGCCTGTCCCGCCGCCGGCAATGCCAGGCAACCGAACATGGCCAGCAACAGCAATAGAGCAATGGAACGTTTGAGCGGCATCGTCGGCCCTCCAATTTGGCTCCCAGTTCCCCGCTAGCTTATCACACGCAGCGCTGAAAACCGTTGCTTTCCTGAAATAGCCGGGCAGTCGTGCTATTGCTGAAGTGATGAACCGGTTCATGGAACAGGCGATTGAACTGGCCGCCGCCAGCGTGCGCGCGGGCGGCGGCCCCTTCGCCGCGCTGGTCGTAAAGGACGGCAGCGTGATCGCTACCGGCGTGAACCAGGTGGTCCGCGCGCACGACCCCACGGCGCACGCCGAAATCGTAGCCATCCGCGAGGCCTGCCGCGCCCTGGGAGACTTTCAACTCACCGGCTGCGACGTATATGCGTCCTGCGAACCCTGCCCCATGTGCCTCGGAGCGCTCTACTGGGCCCGTCCCGCGCGCATCTTCTTCGCCGCCACCCGCGACGACGCAGCCGCCGCCGGCTTCGACGACGCCCTGATTTACCGCGAGATCCTGGCGCCGCTCCCGCAGCGAACCATCCCCACCATTCACCTTCCGCACGACCGCGCCGCCCGCCCCTTCGAGGAATGGACCGCCAAGCCCGACAAGACGCGCTACTGAGGGTTAACGGCTGCCACGCAAGAGCAGCCTGGGCTGTGCGGTTCGTTCGGGAACCAGCGCTCCTCGTCCGTCCGTCGACCTCCTGGGGCCTCGACCGGTCTGGCGAACCAAGCATATTCCGTGATGCGACGGGCCGGTTACCGTTGGCCCGTTGTGGGCGGTCGACGGGGATTTGCGCCCGTCGGGAGTACGCGTTGAATCGCGTCGATCAGTGCGGTGGGCGAAAAGGGTTTAGAAACGACGGTCCTTCCCGGCTCAATGGGAAGCTCGGAAAAGCCGGTCATAAAAATGACCGCCACCTGCCGCGAATAGAGCGCTTCCAACCGTGCCACCAACTCCAGCCCCGACATGCCTGGCATCGTGATATCGGTTACTAGGAGATCGATCTGGTTGGCGTACGACTCATAGATCGCCAGAGCCTCGATCCCATTTTCAGCGGTGATTACGTTGTGCTCCCTACCGAGCATGCGCTTGAGCAGGGTGAGAATCGACCGCTCGTCGTCAACCACCAACACGGTCGCCATCTACTCGTGTCCACTTGGCTTCCGTAGCGTGAGATCAACAAAAATCGCCAATGCCAGGACGCATGTAACCAGGCTGAAGACGGCTGCCGCGATGTGCTCCGCGGCATGACTCAGAAGCCCTAACACCGCGAATCGATAAGTCAGCAGAATGAGGTTCCCTAGGCCGGCCAACCCGATCGACAAGAACAGCCAGCGGCTGTAAAGATGACGCATGAAACGTGGTCTGTCCATAAGCTCGGATTTTCACTTTGCATTTACTGCGGGCGCCAGGTCATGTCCACGCGCACCGGGATATCGTTCTTGATGGGCATCGCCAGCAGCGACGGTGGGTCGATCATGAAATCGGACGGCCCGCCCGGTAACCGGGTTGCACGAAAACCGGGCACGAAGTAGGTCAAGCGGGCCGCTTATGCCGAAAGTTCATTTTAGACTGCCAGCTCCCAGTCATAAGTCCAGAGCAAGGTTAGCAATTGCATCATTTGGAAGGCGCGCCGTGGTTCTCGGCGGTTTGAAGATCGAGACCCGCGCGCTCTCCGTTGATCAAAACGACGCCTGCGTCGATCAGTTGTTGGCCGGTGAGGTTGAACTGCGCATAGCCGCGCAGAGCGCTCAACGGCAAGAGAAACTCCACCGCCTCGCCGCCTTCGCCTTCCGCAATGGCGCGATCGAGGCGAACGGTTGTGCTGAAATCGATGCCCGTAAAGTCGGCGCTGTCCTTGAAGTAGGCGAGAACGGCGCGGATCAGGTGTGCGACGTGACCATCAAACGCCAACGCTGCCAGCTTGTATTGCGAACCGGAATCGGCCGGCGCGAGAGTCGTCGCAATCGGGATCTGAAGGTATTGGCCGTCGCGAAATGCAATGAAGGAGGGCGGGGCATAGGGGACGAAGTGCGCCTGCGAATCGAGTTCCTTCAGCATTCTGGCGAGCGTGTCGCGATATTCCACTTCCAGCTTCGTGGGTGCGCGGGAAGCGCCCGGCGAAGCGGCGGAGACCTGGATCGCGGGGCTCTCCATCAAATCGCCCGGCAATAGCGATATGGGAGCGCCATTCAGGTATGCGGATCCCTTCAGCAGCGCGGCATCACG
>PLGA01000149.1 GCA_003139735.1 Bryobacterales bacterium
CATACGTCCTACCTGGCTTGACGTTAGCAGGCGGGCAGGCGGAGACCGGGTTGGGCGATTCAGGAAGTGGTTTGGATTCAGTGGGATGAGAATTTTAAAGTTTTGGTGACCGGCAACGCGGCGGGGGTACGTTCGGCGGGGGAGGAGACTGACTCGAACGGCGTATGGGGCCAGTGTCCGACTTGACGACTTTCGCGCATGCGGGCGGAGGATCCCCAGACGGAAGGGCGTTTGTGGGGAGTAATCTCGCCGGATCGTGAATCGTCTGGAGAGCCAGGCGCGCTGGCTAGCTGGCTATGGCCTGTTCCAGGTCCCTGCTCAGGTATTCAAGGATCTCCTGTTCGCGTTGCTGAATTTCGAGCAGGATCGGTTCTGCCATTCGAGTGTAGTCCCGCTGCGAATGGACCTTGCGCGCCTCCAGGAGGATTCTGCGAAGGTTGCCAACGCATTGCTGCGCGAGCAGCATTTGGTCGTCGGTTCGAATCACGGCAGCTCCAGTTCCACAATACCGCGTTTTCGAAAGCTTCTGGAAGTCTGATAGGTGTCCAGCCAAAGATCAAGCAACTCGTGTCCGATGGAGGCCCGCGCCCAGAAGACGTCGGATTCGAACAGAAGCTTAGCCCGCGTGGAATCGAAAGCGGCTTGCGCCGCGGCGGACATGCGATCCACCTCGAAATCTTCGCTCATGATCAGAAGGATATCGAGATCTCTGGGGGCCGGTTTCGCGGTGACAAAACTACCCCAAACAAAGGCACGGCGCAGTTGTCGGCCGGTGGCGGCCAGTTCGAGGATGGCCTGCAGCCTGCCTGAAAGCCACAGACGCCTCGGAGACGAACGTCCGAAGCGAGAATTGAACTCCTGCCAGTCGGCAATGTGCACGCCAGGAGGCAGCTCTCCGTCGTTGGTCAACTCGGGCAGCACAATCAAACGATAGCAAATGGACCGCCTGCCTTTCCCCACGACGGCGAGGCTTCGTGCCTATGGCCTACCGACAAAGACGCTAGCGCGTTTGTCGGTACTGATCCGGCGAGATCTCCCAGAACGCGACTTGGGGCCAACCACGCACCAGAAAGCGGAAATGCGGCCCACTTTCCGAGTGGCGCGTGACCCGCCCGGAACCCAAGGATAGGTGAACGCCTGGCAACCAGACAGGATCTGTTGCTCAGGTATAACGGGTTGGAAACTGCTGCTGGGTCGCCCCCGGCGCGTCTTGAAGACAGCCTCTTGCTGGCGCCGGACGAAGGACGATTCAAGGGCGGTCCGCGATCCAACCGTTGGTATATCATAGTCAACTATGTCCACCGCCTCACCTCTTTCAGCTTCCTGGCCGCCGACGTGGACCAGCGAAACTCTCCAGCCCTTGCGGGAAATCGGAGATCCCCTTGCCGATGCGGTCATCGACGAGATCTTCTCCGATGGTGGCGTGCAGGCGATGAACACCCTGATGAGCGGGTTTGTCGCCAACGAACATCCCGCGCCGGACAACCTGCCGGCGCCTGTCCGCAACTACCTTCTGCAATCGGGCGAACTGCCCGGCTGGGCCGCCCCGGAGCTCATCAAAGCGGGTGAGGACCTCTTCTGGCGATTCGGCCCGCGCATCATCCTGATCTTGACCTGCTACTCGCTGCCATTCTGTTATCTGGGCCGCAACGGAGTGCCCGTGCTGGCGATGACGAACAGGCTCTCCAGCAATCCCAGGCGGCGGATCGTGGAGACCGCGCAGATGGTAGTCGACTGCCTGTCGGCGGGCGGGCTCACTACTCCGCGCGGGCGAGGCCGCCTGACCATTCAAAAAGTCCGGCTGATGCACGCGACGATCCGGCGTCTTGCGCCCGTCGCGCCCTCATGGAAGCCCGAGTACGGGGCGCCTGTCAACCAGGAGGATCTGGCGGGTACCCTGATGTCGTTCTCTTACATCGTGCTTGATGGGCTCGAAAAACTCGGCGTCCAGCTCACCGACCAAGATCGGATGGGGTATCTTCACTGCTGGAGCGTCATCGGCCACCTGTTGGGCGTGCATGACGATCTGCTTCCCGCCGGCCCTGCTCAGGCGAAAGCGCTCGCCGAGGCGATCGCCGCGCATCAGTTCGGCCCGACGCAGGAGGGCAAGGACTTGACCACGGCCCTGGTCGACATGCTGGCGAATATTCTGCCCGGCGACGTGCTCGACAAAATGCCGGCCATTATGCTTCGTTTCTTCCTTGGCAAGGAATGGGCCGGGTGGTTGGGTGTTCAGGACGGGTTTCTGGCGGAACTGGCAGCTCAACCCATTCGGTTTCTTGGCCTCGCATTTGCCGGCGCGATCGAGGATTCGAAGGCGCTGGGGGACATAGCGGAAAAAATGGGCCAACTGCTCATCGGCTCGATCATGTTCGTCGGACGGGGCGGCAACCGGCCCAGCTTCGCGATTCCCACGGAACTGCGCGAAGTTTGGGGTGTGAACTGGACTTCGTAGCACGTCCCCGTTTCACAGTTGGGCGGCGCCAGCCCATCGCCCGAACGTGTTGGGGCGAATTTGCTGCCGGGGCCCAAAGCGGCAAGGGAGCTGGTGCGTTGGGCTCTAGTGCCTGGGATTGTCCGGTTACCGAAGTGTGGCTCGTTCTGGGCTGGATTGTCGCCCACTCGGAAACTGGCCTCAAACGGCGTTCGGGGAAACGTGCTCCGACTGCGGGCGCGGATTACTCCCCATAAGTCGGCTTGGCGACGGTAATGTGCCAAGCCGAAGCGACCTGCCGGTAAAGCCCTCGACCCGTAGAGCTGGCGCCAGACGCCCCCCAAGTCCCTTCTGGGAAACATGGCGGCATGCGCTCCGGTACCTGCCCGTTCTTCCCGCCGGTCGGCGCATTTTACGGCGGTGTCCTCTGCCCGCGAAGGTCCAGTGTGTTGTCCAGCGTAAGAATTGACAATGGGTGCAAAAGCGCGACCGGGGGGTCGCGCGCGGACGGACATAGGCGTTAAGATAAGGCCGATTTCCGGCGCAGGGTGGCGCGGGCGGCCGCGCCCGCCGAGAGTCGTCTCGGCCTTCGNNGGCTTATCTTAACGCCTATGGCGCGGACGGAGGCGTCCGCCCCACTTTGGGCCGGTCGTGTATTGCCGCCCTTTGACAGGGGATTCTCACTTATGGGTATAGCGGCTTCGGAATCTGATACTCTGAGCTTGCAGAACTTTCTGGAGACGGGGACGCGGCGTGCACCGCCGCCAGCCGCCTCCCGATATGGAGGTTTCATGAGATTTCCGTTGATCCTGGCCGCGCTCGGCTGCGCGGCGTGCTGGGGGCAGGCGCCGACCGGCTGCAAACCCAACCCGTTGAATATTCCGGAGGCCAAGTATCCTTGCATCTTTCCCGACGGCCGCGCGATGTTTCGCGTGAATGCGTCGAACGCGCAGACGGTGCGGGTTTCTCTGGGAGGATTGAATCTGACGAAGGGCCCGGATAACATCTGGAGCGGCGCCACGGCGCAGCCGCTGGTGGAGGGCTTCCATTACTACAATCTTGCGATCGATGGCGCCAGCGTCGCGGACCCATCGACGCACACCTATTTCGGTTCCGGTTGGCAGAACAGCGGAATTGAAATCCCGGCGCCGGACCAGGAGTTTTACCAGCCGAAAGACGTTCCGCGCGGCCGCGTGAGCGAGCAATGGTATTTCTCGACGGTCACGCAGAAGTGGCGCCGTTGCTTCGTCTACACGCCGCCGGGCTATGACGGGGGGAAGGCGAAGTACCCGGTGCTGTACCTGCTGCACGGGTGGGGCGAAGACGAGACCGGCTGGTACACGCAGGGCCATGTGGATTACATCATGGACAACCTGATCGCGGAAAAGAAGGCGAAGCCGATGATCGTCGTGATGGACAACCTGAACGCGGTCAAGCCCGGTGAGAGCGCGACGACGTTCGCGGCGCGCGGGTTGGTTCCGGACGCGAGCGACCACCCGGCCCCGCCACCCGCGGCAAGGGGCGGAGCGGGCGGCCCTGGACGCGGCGCGGCTGGCGCGGGCGCGCCTGGAGCGGGCGGACGAGGAATGATGGGCAACTCGGCCTTTAGCGACATGATGCTCACGGACTTGATCCCTATGATCGAGAAGACCTACCGCGCGCTTCCCGGACGCGAGAACCGTGCGATGGCCGGACTCTCCATGGGCGGGATGCAGACCCATACGACCACCATGGCCCACCTCGATAAGTTCGCCTACATCGGCCTGCTGAGCGGTGGCAGCATCGCCATGTCGGAGATCAAGGACCCGGTCGAGTTTAAGAAGCAGGTCAAGCTGGCGTTCTTCAGCAACGGAAGCGTCGAGAACGGCGCCGCCAGCAAAGCGAACGCGGAGGACCTGAAGAAAGCCGGCATCCATGCCGTGTTTTATGAATCCCCGCGGACCGCTCACGAGTGGCTGACCTGGCGGCGGAGCCTGCACGAGTTCGCGCCGCTGCTGTTCAAGTAACGTCGTCTCCAGAGGGACGAAATGGAGAGGCGAACATTCAATAAACTGGCTGGGGCGGCTGCGATGGCCGCCATCGCGGCGAGCGGCGATCTCCGGGCTCAGTCATCCGCGGAAGTCGTCCTCGAAGACAAAGAACTGCTGGTCGCTTTTGACAAGAGGTCCGGCGCGCTGACGCGCATGATAAGGAAGTCGACCGGCTGGGTGGTCGAGCGCCGCCCCGAACTGGGGGTTTCCTTCCGTCTTCTTGCGCCTCTGGACCGCCAGCGCGCCAACTTTGTGCTCGGTCAAAAACAGACTGCCGCCAGAGTGGAGAAGGTGTCTCCCAGCGAAGTTCAGATCGTCTGGAAGGATCCGGTCGGCGAGCATGGCGGCGTCGTTCCGCTCATGCTCACCGCCACGGCTACGCTCGTCGATGGCGTACTTACCTTCAACGCCACCCTCGACAACAACTCTTCCCTCACTATCGAGACTGTCGATTACCCGTACTTCGGCGATTTCACTTCACCCGGGCCGGAAACCCCGATGTACACCGAACGTCTTTGGGTGGGCGCGTTGAATGCCGAACAGATTTATCCTCACTTCAACAACGGGAAGGGCTATTGGGGGGTCCTCTACCCCACCCAGACGATCGAGTCCAACGTTAGCCAATTCTGCCTCATCCGCACGGCCGATCAGGGATTCTACGCCGGCATGCACGACACCGCCATCCGGTACTTGCTTCACTTCACTTTCGAACAGCGCCCCGGCGTAGAGGATTGGGTTAGTAACACCGTTCCGCGGCGCGACGAGATTTCCGGCCTGCCTGTGCATCTCGAGTTTCGCGCCTGCCACTTCCTCTTCGCTCATCCCGGATCGCAGACGCAACTTGCCCCAATCGTTCTGCATCCGTATGACGGCGATTGGCATAGCGGCCTGGATGTTTACAAACAGTGGCGCGCCACATGGTTCGGCGCGCCCAAGACTCCTGCCTGGGCTCTCGACGTCCACTCCTGGCTGCAACTTCAGATCGACGGGGCCGAGCAGGACTACCGCGTTTCCTATCGAGACATCGTGAAGTATGGCGAGGAGTGCGCGGAGAATGGCGTCTCAGCCATTCAACTGGTCGGGTGGAATCGCGGCGGCCAGGACGGCGGCGATCCGTCGCTCGACACCGACCCTGCCTTGGGCACATGGCAGGAACTGTTCGACGCCATCGCGAAGATCCAGGCCATGGGCGTCAGGATGATTCTATTCGGCAAACCCATTTTTGCCGATATGTCCACCGACTATTACAAGCAGGAACTGCACAAGTACGAAGCGGTCGACATGTGGGGCAATCAATACGAGTCGAACGGCTATAGCTACACCACTCCCACGCAACTCGCGGCGATTAACAACCGCCGCCGCGCCATCATGGACGTCTGCAGCCGGGCGTATCGCGACATTGCCGCCCGGGAGTTCGAAAAGACGCTCGCACTCGGCGCGGCCGGCTGGCTCTTCGATGAAGTCATGCAGCACAACGGCGTGCTTTACAATTTCAGCCCGGATCATGGCTACCCGCCGCCCGGTTATCTTTTCAGCGGCGACATCCCTTTGGCGAGGCAGTTTCGCGCCGCCGCGGACAAGGTGAACCCGGAATTCCTTTTCTCCGGCGAGGGTCCGGGCGATTGGCTCATGCCGTACTATACGCTCGGGTATTACCGCATTGGTTCCGACACCCGTCACGCGCTGCGCTATATCGACCCGCAAGCTCCGCTCATGGCCGCCGTGCGAGGCTTCGACGCGCGCAATGAAATCAATCTCATCCTCGCTTATCGCTATATCATCAGTTACGAACCTTTTAACTTCAAGGGCCGCGTCACGGATTTTCCTCTTACCCTGGCGTACGGAAAACGGGTCGATGCACTGCGGCGGAGGTATCGCGAATATCTTTGGGATGCCGATTTTCGCGATACTCTGGGAGCCACCGTGACAGTGGACGGAAACCATCGCCACACGGTCTTTGTAACAAGAAGCGGAAAACGCGCGGTTGTAGTGGTGAATCTCGAACAGGACAAGGCAATCTCGGCGAAGGTTGCGTTGCCGGATGGGCTCCGTCTGGCGATTGTCACTCCGGAGAGGCCGGATACCGAGCCGGCTGCCGGTCCGGTAAACATTCCCGCTCGGTCCGCGGCGGTGGTTCTGGAGCTATGACGCGGCGCGGCGGCAGCGTGTGTTTGTCCATCATGGGGGGATGCCGCCTATGGAAGAGTCACGGATTGGCCGTTGTCCAGTACGAGGAACGAATCGTCGTGAGCGCTCGCCATGAGGATTCGCTTCGGCGTGTCGATGCCTTCGTCCGTGAGTTGGAACGTGCCGTGGTGGATCGCGATGCTGGTCCTGGCGCCGAGGACCTCATGGGCTCTGATGGCTTCGCCGGGAGCCATGTGGATCGGCGACATGAACCAGCGCGGCTCATAGGCTCCAATCGGCAGTAGCGCCAGACGCGGCGGCCCAAACCGCTCGCGAATACTGGCGAAATGCTCTCCAAAACCCGTGTCTCCGGCAAAATAGATGCTGCCGCCTTCCGCTACGATCACATATCCGCACCACAGAGTCGCATTGCGATCGAAGGCTCCGCGGGCTGAAAAGTGCACTGCTGGGACGGCATGAACGATGCCTCCGGCGATTGGCGCCGATTCGCCCCAATCCAGTTCTTGCACGGGGCCTATATTCCGGGATTGGAGCAAGCGGCCCACTCCGGCCGGCGCGATGAATTGGGACTGTCCGCGGTCTGTCAGGCGTCGCAGGGTGGCAAGATCCAGATGGTCGTAGTGGTTATGGCTCAGAAGTACGGTGTCGATCCGGGGCAAATCCTCCCACCGCACGCCTGGCTTCCGGTGGCGGCGCGGGCCCACTGCGGTGAGCGGACTGGCACGCTCCGACCAGATCGGATCGGTCAGAATGTGGGAGCCGCTCTGCTGCAGCAGCACGGTGGAATGGTTGATCGGCGTAACCCGGAGTTGGCTTCCTTCAACGCGGAGCGGCGGTTTCGATTGCTCTACGTCCGAAACGAAGCGGGGAGACGCCTCCGGCCGGCTAGTCAGCTTCCATCGCAAGACGTCGAGAAAGCCACGCGGTGAAGAGGCGTTGGGATTGAAGAAGCGCTTGCCGTCAAAGTGCCTCGGAAATGGCGGTGCGCTGGAGCCGGGCTGCACGAATCTCCATTTACTCACAATAAGACGCCCGTTCCTTCGCCTCGTCTGCGTCCCGATAGACCTCTTCCCGAATAATTCGTTCCGTGGCTTCGTTGAGGTAGGAGTGCAGGGCCGCCTGCAGTTCAAGGTATTCCGGCCAAAGCGTATTGTTGAAAAAGGACCGCGGCGCGCGCACCATCACGGTGGTGTAACGCTGGCCCTTATAGCGATACGGTTCGAGCCCGTATCTCCGGCAAAGCGCCGAAAAGAGGCGTCTCTGCCATTGATCCGCCATGGAAATCTTCGTCTCGGGCAAAGGTTGCGTTTGGACCGCGGCGTTGAGCGCCTCCCGGATCCGCCCTATCGCGGCCGCCGCGGCCTGGCGTTCGCCCGCGGTCGCGGCGCCCTCGAATAATGCGGTAATCTTGCGCAGCTTTTCGCGGAGCTGTTGTTCGTTTGTCATCTGTTCAACGATGTAGGATAGCGAACAGCGCCGGCCTCGCGGGATCGCCTCCACCTGACGTGTCCACGAGCGCCGCGGCAAAGCCATCGTTTCAGTTGTAAAGACCCGCGTATCGGTTTACAATTGGGCCTGCCAGGCGTTCTGTCGTGCGGGGTTGCCGCACGGCGCGCCGGCGCCGGTTCGTGAACCGGGAAAGGAACGCCACACATGAACCTGAAAGCTTTTGCGATCGCCGGGGGAATCTTATCGGGATTCCTGGCCTTCGCTTTCACTGTTCTGGAGACTGCACGCGGCGCCGGGCACACCCTAGGCAAGCTTGTGATCGTGTGCCCCGGCTACTCCGTCACGTATCTCGGAAGCGTCGTCGGCCTGATTTATGGGCTGGTCAGCGGAGCGATCCTCGCGGCGGCCTTCTGCTGGCTCTACAACAAGGCTGGCGGCGGCGCGTGCGCCCCTGCCCGGTCTCCCAACGAGATTCCCCGGGAGCGAAGCTGAGGGGACGGCAGAGATTTGTGACGAGTTGTTCGGCGTGACGGGCTTTCTTCGGCGCTATTTGACGTTCGCGTTCGCACGGCGTCGCCTCCCACGCAAGCTAGTCTAGTGCGGTGTCCAGGAAATAACTGGACAGGACCGTTCCACGGCTTTGGT
>PLGA01000107.1 GCA_003139735.1 Bryobacterales bacterium
TCGTCCTGGCAGGAAACCACCAGACCGGTTGGCAGGTGAGTGATGCGCACGGCGGAGTAAGTGGTGTTGACGGATTGCCCGCCCGGCCCGGAAGAGCAGAAGGTGTCGATACGTATATCCTTGGGCTCGAGCTTGACCTCGACTTCATCGGCCTCCGGCAGCACCGCCACGGTGATGGCGGAGGTGTGCACGCGGCCCTGCTGCTCGGTCACCGGAACGCGCTGCACGCGGTGCACGCCGCTTTCGTATTTCAGCTTGCTGAAAACGTTGTGGCCGCTCACCAGGGCGATGACTTCCTTGAGGCCGCCCACGGGCGACTCGCTGCTGGAGGTCACTTCGACGCGCCAGCCCAGCGATTCCGCGTAGCGGCTGTACATGCGGAAGGTTTCGGCGGCGAAGAGCGTGGCCTCGTCGCCGCCGGTACCGGCGCGGATTTCGAGCACGATGTTCTTTTCGTCGTTGGGGTCCTTGGGCAGCAGCAGGATGGCGAGTTCTTCCTCGATGCGCGCGCGTTCCGGCTCCAGCCGCGCGATTTCCTCTTGGGCCATCTCCCTCATGCCGGGGTCGCTATCGAGCAACATGGGCCGGGCCTGCGAGAGTTCCTCTTCCACCTTTTTCCACTCGCGGTACTTGCCCACCGGCTCGGAGAGGTTGCTGTGTTCCTTGGAGACTTTGCGGTAGAGATCCGCGTCGGCGATGACGGCCGGATCGGCCATTTGACCGTTCAGCTCGTCGAAGCGTATTTCGAGCCGGTCGAGCTTCTGAGTGAATAGCATGGAGGGTTAGGCGATGACCAGTTGTCCGCCCTGCGATTTTTCGAGCGCCATGGCGCCTTCGAGGGCGCGTATGGCGACGGCCGCCTGGGCGTCGTCCGGCGGCTTGGTGGTGATGCGCTGGAGCCACAGCCCGGGCGCGGTGAGCGTGGCCAGCACCCCGCCGCGCCGTTTGGCGGCGTAGCGGATCAGCTCATAGCTGAGGCCCACGATGAGGGGCAGGAGCGCGATGCGCGATAGCAGCTTGGCCATGAAGCCATCGAACGGGATGAACATGTAGACCACCATCGAAATCACCATCACCACCAGCAGGAAACTGGTGCCGCAGCGGGGATGGAAGGTGGTGAAGCGCTGCGCGTTTTCGACTGTCACGGGCTGGCCGGATTCGAAGTTGAAAACCACTTTGTGCTCGGCGCCGTGGTATTCCCAGACGCGGCGCATGTCGCCCCAGCGCGAGACCAGGTACAGGAAGCCGAGGAAAATCGCGATGCGAATGAGCCCATCCGCCGCGTTAAACGCCATGCGTCCGGCCAGCACGGGATAGACGTGCGACAGCTTGGTTACGGCGTAGAGCGGCACGAACTTATACATGAAGATGAAAAAGGCCAGCGGGAGGACGAGGCTGGCGGCCATGGCCCACTTGGCGGGTTCCTTGTCAACCTGTTTGGGCGCCGGTTTCCCCTGGTCCGCGAGCGCGACGCCAGCCGAGAACTGCAACGCCTGTATGCCCAGCTTCATGGCCTGGTAGAGCGTGCCGATGCCGCGAAAAATGGGCAGCCGGTAGATGGGGTACAGTTCCGACATGCGCGCCAGCGGCTTCGCCGTGGTGACGATGCCGCCATCCGCCTTGCGAACCGCGACGCAGTAGCTATGGGGCGCCCGCATCATCACGCCTTCCATGACGGCCTGGCCGCCGACGAGGATTTCCTCACCGCTTTCCAAGGCGGGCAGCATGGAAGCGTGGGCGGCGATGCGGAAGAAGTTGCGCAGGGACACGGGTACTCTCACAGACCTTGTCTATATTATACGAAACTTGGGGACGGACAGGATCGATCCAGGAGAGGGCGCGAATCGTTCTGCCTGGCAGGTTGCGGAAAGAGGTTAGCCGCAGATGAACGCAGATGAACGCAGATGAAAGAATAAAGGACTTATCAGCGTCGATCTGCGTTCATCCGCGGCCACGAGCGCTGAGACGTAGACGTTGGTATCTACAACGGCGCGGATCATTTGGCTGGCCGGCGGGAGTTCCGCGGCGCGCGGCGCTCTTTGCGGACTTGCTTCACGAGTGGAACAACGTCGGCCTCCGTAAGGCCGAGTTTCTCAGCGCTAGCCCGGCCGTAAGCGTTCGTGTCCTCCCACCATATCTTGCGCTCGTAATGGCGCAACGCTTCCCGCACAAGCTCACTCATCGTGCGGCTCTCTCGGTGCGCGAGTTGCTCGGCCCGGGACAGCATCTCCGGGGGCAGGGTGATCGACAGGGTCCGGCTCATCCTCATACGCGTATTGTAGCGCACGACTTTGCATTGCTTTGCAATATTCGGGCTGCCGCGTGGGCAACGCGCGCAGTTCTTAAAAAGGCCCCAAAGAAGACCTCAAAAACCTCTTGCAGGGTGACTATCATAGCAGTAGACTGGATCTTGTAATAGGTTAACTGATATGCCGCTCCCAAGACTGACGAAGCTCGAACTGCAATGCCTGGAGGCGTTCTGGCAGGGAAGAGGATGAGACTTCGAATAGATATTCGATTGCGGTGCATGGCCGTTGCGACCCTCACCGTTTCCAGCGCTCTCGCCCAGGCGCCGGCGGCTCCGCCGGCGTTTGACGTGGCGTCCGTCAAGCGGGTGCCTGGCCCGGCCCGTCAGCGGCCGCTGCGGACTGAGCCGGATGGCGTGAGCGTGCTTTCCGTGTTGGGCTATGTCATTGAATGGGCCTACGCCTCCGGGCCGCAGCAGAGCCGTCTGGAGGATCTCAAAGGACCGGACTGGCTCCTTTATCCGAGTACCGAGCTCTACGACATAGGGGCAAAGGCGAGCGGCCCGGTATCGACCGGCGAGCTGCGGTTGATGATGCGGACCCTGTTGGCGAGCCGATTCAAGCTGGTGGTACATCGCGAGTCGCGGGTGGTTCCGGTCCTTGCCGTGGTTGTTGGGAAGGATGGGCCAAAGCTGACCAGGGCCGCGAGCATGGGCGAAGGGGCCCCGCGCAGTTCGGCGCCCGGCCAGATGAATTACAGTTATCAGGGGTTTACGATGGCGCAGTTCGCCGACGATCTGGACCGCATGACGCGCACGCCCGGTACGCCGCACGTCGTGGATCAGACAGGGCTTGCAGGTCCGTTCGATTTCACCTTCGACCTCCAGCAGTATCTGGATAAGGACGCCTCGGGACACGTCCTGCGCGACGAGCGGGGCGAGGTAGACATCGTGACGATGATCAACCGCGCGCTGCCCGAGCTTGGGCTTCGGCTGGAGACAACGCGGGCGCCGGTTGAGGTGCTGGTCATCGACCATGTGGAGAAGGAGCCGACGGCAAACTGATGTGGCGCGAGGGCGGTACTGCCGGCGGTCTGGCGGGAACGATGGGTGGGAATCGGCCCACTAGTGGTCTGCGGCTGAAATCCCGACGTGTATGATCGCGCCGGAAACCGCTCCCTCACGGTCGCGGCTCTGTTGGGTTGTTTGGTTTTGCAGAGCCGCGACCGTGAGGGAGCGGTTGTCTCGACCTCGAGGATACTTCGCATTCTGTCTGCCGCACTACACTAGCTCCCGTTCGGGTGTCGCAGTTGGCGAATTGACTACCTGCCGCCACGACGGCTCCCAGAACCGGTTTCACGCCGGTATAATCGAAGAGTGGAGCTTGGTATGAACCGTGTCGAGAATATTGAAGGCCAAGTCAAAAGCCTCAGCTTGGCAGAACTGAGGGTATTCCGCGATTGGTTCGCAAGCTTCGACGCCAAGGTTTGGGACGACCAAATCGAGACCGACTCAAGAAATGGAAAGCTCCGTTCCTTCGCTGAACGGGCGCTTCGCGATCACGAAGCCGGCCGCTCCTCGCGGCTGTGACCCACCACGCCGCTTCGGATTTTTGGAGTTCGTACCGATCACTCCCGGCAGGCATCCGAACGCTTGCCGACCGGGCTTTCGCTCTACTAAAGGCTGACCCCTACCACCCGTCTTTGCACTTCAAGAAGATTGATGTCCTCTGGTCCGTGCGGGTTGGTCTTCACTACCGGGCGTTGGGAGTTGGGATTAAAGATGGCGTCCTCTGGTTCTGGATCGGCACACATGCCGATTACGACCGGATGACCGGATGAGAGTTCACTCCCGGCCGTCGCGACGGAGTACCGCCTGGCGGCCGCTGTGCTACTGCCCAATCCCCTTCGATCCGGTTCCATAAGGCCCGCATTTTTGAAAAGGTCCCCAAAAAAGGCCTCAAAAACCTCTTGCAGCGTGACTACCATAGCAGTAGACTAGATCTTGTCATAGGTTAATTGATATGCCGCTCCCAAAACTGACGAAGCTCGAACTGCAATGCCTGGAGGCGTTCTGGCAGAAGGGCGCCTGCTCCGTTCGGGAGGTTCAGGAAACGTTTCCCGAGTCCGGCAGGCCAGCGTATACGACCGTGCAGACGGTGGTCTATCGCCTGGAACGGAAGAAGGCCCTGCGCATCGCCAAGCGGATCAGCAACGCGAATATCTTCGA
>PLGA01000443.1:0-3875 GCA_003139735.1 Bryobacterales bacterium
GCCCGCCTCGTCGGGTCCAGATTCAATTTCGGGTTCATTTGTCCTCCAAGGCTAAGTATAGCGGCAGTGGAACTCGAAACCGTGGGGCAGACCCCAGCAGGCGTTAAGCTAAGACAAAACGGGAACCCTCCCGNNGGTAAGGCAGCCACAAGCGCGTTTGTGGGTACCGATCCGGCAGGCTTCCCCCAACGCGACTTTTGGCCCGCGTCACGGCGCAGCATGAACGGTTTGGGCGATACGGCCAAATGCGGGTTCCGGCTGGTGCGCGAACACAAGCCGACTTGCCGCTCCCAATCGAGCTGCGGGCACTTCCTCGGTTCGGAATTACATATCCAGCATAGCCGACACAGTGGGAATGCAGCACTCGCAGCGCTTAGGACTGGTGCTTCCATCCCGTCTTGAAGCCGAGCGCGCGGTATGCCTGGAAGGGGTTCTCGCACTGGACGCCGAATTGCTGGCACACGTCCGGTATCTTTCGATTCTGACGCTTCTTGCTTGGCGAGCTGACTTCGACGGTGACGACGCAGCGCTCGGTTGGTTTTGCAAGGGCATAGGCGATGAGGAAGGGGTCTTGGCCGATCTCGATGAGCTCGTCATCCGCGAGGTCTGCGGCGTACCCTTCGACCACGACCTTGTTGGCGAGGGCAGGATCGACCTTCTCTTTGAGCGTGAGCGCGTCCTTGTGGTCGGTCACCCAGTCAAGGAGTGGGTCGTTCGTCCCGCCCGCGAGTACCTCATTAATGATCTCGAAAGGGAGCTTGATGTGACCGTTTGTGGCTTGGTGGAACTCAGGTATCTGGTCGAGTGGGTAGTACAGGTTGCTCGCGGTAATGAGGACGTTCGCGTCGAAGAGGAACACAGTGTTCAGCGCGCACCCCGCATCGAGAGGAGTGGTTCCACATTCCGCGGCTTCACGCCAAGCACCCTGCCTGCCTTGGTGTAGGTGATCGTTCCTTCGTCCAGCGAGCGGCGCACGAGCCCGAGCAGCGCGGTGCCCATGCGGTGCCGGCGCACGACGTAGTAGTTGGGTCCGCCTTCTGCCTTCTTCGCGTTCGCCGCCTGGCGCCGCTTGTAGTCCAGCCATTGCTGCCTGAAGTAATCGTCCAGGGTGGCCCAGGTAGCCTTGCCGATCATGCCGGTACGGTGGAGTTTGTACGCGACCATTGCTCTGCTCACCCGGTGCGCCTCAGCGAACTGCCCAATCTGTTCGGCGATGGCCGCAACGCTCAGGTGCACGACGTTCGCGAGCGGTCGGAGCTCGCTTGCTGGAAGGAGGAATTCTCCAGCGACATCGTTACAGTACCGCTCGATATCGTTCTCCGCGTCCGTGCCGCTGATGCCGGTTTGCCCGAGCCAGAGGTGGACGAGTTCGTGCAATGCCGTGAACGACCACGCAGTGCGCGCGTCCTGGTCGTTGACCACGATGAGAGGCGCGATGTTGTCGGCGAGGGCGAACCCACGGAATACCCCAACCGGGATGTTGGTGTGGAAGCTCCCCAGGTTCCCGAGGAGGAGCACGTAGACGCCGTTCTCCTCGATGCTTTCCCGCAGGTACGCGAATGCTTCATCAGGCGTCTTACTAGCGCGGAACCGCGCCATGCTGAACCCGAGTCGTTCAGCAATCCGCGCCGCAAGCTTTTGCACGGGATCCTCCATCGTTGCCGACCCGATGAAGTCCAAGGGCTTCGCCTCGTCGTCTTCGAGCATCGACCGGATGAGCCCCTGCCGCGCCTTGATGTCCCGTACCAGCGCATCAAGTTCCGGGTTGAACTGCTCCTTGCCGGGCAAGGTGCTTAAGTCTTGGCCGCGATCGCCCTTCCTTGGTGGTTCAAAGAGGTAGAACGCTATGAGGGGCCGACGGTACGCTCTTGCCATCTTCGCGATGAGCGTGCGCGACGGCTCCTCCCCCCCAACTTCCATCGCCTCAAGCCGTTCCACGGCCGTCTTGCCGCGTGCCGGCGTGAGGCTGAGCGCGTGCGCAGCATCATCCCGCGAGAGCCCTGCGGTCTCTCGTGCCCAAGTCAGGAT
Source organism: Bryobacterales bacterium (assembly GCA_003139735.1). Taxonomy (GTDB): domain Bacteria; phylum Acidobacteriota; class Terriglobia; order Bryobacterales; family Bryobacteraceae; genus BOG-224. The sequence continues at coordinate 2,029 of PLGA01000443.1, forward strand.
TCTTGGCTGGATCGCACTCATAAAGACCGGAAGCCCTACCCTTATTAGACCGTGCGGGCTTCCACCTGATTATAGCCGCTCTCGTACCCGAATGTTAGAAAGCGCGCGCGTGGATCACGCACAATGCCGCGCGGGGGCACCAGGTGGTGAGTAGAGCCGGCCAAGTGATTATCTATCCCCTACCGGTGGGCGGCTTGCCGTGCGCGGTCTTTCGCCATTGTTACTTCGCTGCGATGGCGTTCCGTCCCGCCGCGAGAATCAACGCTTATCGGGCAGACCCCCTTGGGAGCGCCCTCTGGACCGCCCGACCTTCGCGTTGTGCACCCTTGATGTTGGGAGGCCCGGCCCTTCAGCGGGATTCGGGCTTGATAGCGTAATATCCCTTGCGGGCTTCCACCTTCTGCGTCTTGTCGATGGTNNCCGATCGAATACTGGCTGCGCATCTCGTCCTGAAGTTCCTTGAAGACCTCTTCGAGCGAATGCTTGCGGTCCACCTGGTACACGTGGCCGCCAGTTTCGTCGGACATCCGCTTTAACGCGCTATACCCCCCGCCCGCGCCGCCAAGAAAACCGTAGAACGCCGAATCGGAATAGTCGATGCTGTAGATGACCGTGTCGGCCTTTTGCGCCCCCTCGACCGCTTCGTCGATCTTGAGCTTGCTGCCTTCATCCACGCCATCGGTGATCACCACGATGCATTTCCGCCCAACCTCTCCCTTGAGCTTCTCCGACGCCGCCAGGTAGATGGCATCGTACAGGACCGTGCCGCGCGGTTGGCCGACGGTCGGGACCGGCCCCGGTCCTATTCCGCCGACTCCCGAACTGACTTGCAGCCCATTCATCGCACTGGTCAGGAGCTTGGCGGAGTTGGTGTAGTCCTGCAGCAACTCGGATTCCTCGCCGAAACTGATCAGGAAAGCCTCGTCCTTCTTCTGCAGCACCTGCGCGAAAAACGCCGAGGCGGCGCGCCGCTCGATGTCGATCAGGTTCTCCTGGCTGCGGCTGACGTCGATCAGCAGCCCGATGGTGAGTGGGAGGTCCGTATCCCGCTCGAAGTACTTGATCTCCTGCGGCTTCCCGTCCTCCAGAACCGTGAAATCGAGCTTTTCGAGGTTGGCCACCAGCCCGCCGCGCTTGTCGCGCACCGACGCTAGAATGTTGACCAGATTCACATCCACTTTAATGGGAGCCGGGAGGGAATCGTCCTCGGGTTTGCCCGTTTGGGGGGTCTGCGCCATCAAAGCGGCGGCGAGCGCAAGAGCAGTCAGTATTCGCATCCCGGTACAATGGGGATGACGTTTGCGTTCACATAATCGTTTCAATGACATGAAGGAAGCCATCGAGCACCTCAAGCGAGCCGACCCGGTGCTTTCCGCAATCATCGACCGCGTTGGCGAATACCGCATTGAATTCCGAAGCCCGGATTTCGAGACCCTTGTGAAATCGATCATATACCAACAGCTCAGCGGCCGGGTAGCCAGCGTGATTTTCGCCCGTCTGGCCAAAGCCGCGGGTGGCAAGATCACGCCCGCGACGGTTCTCAAGCTGCGCCCGTCGCGCATGCGGACGCTGGGTCTTTCGGGACAAAAGATCGCCTACATCCGCGACTTGGCGCGGCACACGCGTACGGGTGCGGTGTCCTTCGACCATTTGGCCGGGCTCACCGACCAGCAAGTGATCGAGCAACTCACGCAAGTTAAGGGCGTCGGCCCGTGGACGGTGCACATGTTCCTGATCTTCGCCCTCCGGCGCAACGATGTGCTGCCGACCGGCGACTTGGGGATTCGCAACGCCATCCGCAAGGCCTACGGCTTGGCGGAATTGCCCCTGCCGGTGGAAGTCGAAGC
>PLGA01000443.1:3911-21949 GCA_003139735.1 Bryobacterales bacterium
TGCAACCAAGTGGTTTATAATGCCTCAAGGTATATTGAGACCTCATGTTGCGGTTTGGCTGGGGCTCGGATCATAAGGAGACATCGAAAATGAAGACATTAAGAGTAGCGCTTCCCGCGGCGATCCTGGCGGTCGGCTTCCTGGTGTGCTCGTCGGCTTCCTACGGCACCCCTGCGTACGCCAAGAAGGAAGCAAAGATCGTCGGTGACGGGCCGAAAGCTTGCCCCTACTGCCACACTATGCCCGCCAACAAGAAGAACCTGAACGACACGGGCAAGTGCTACCAGACGAACGGGCACAAAGACCTCGATAAGTGCGCGCCATCGAAATAGCGGGACGGTAGCGCCGCCGGTTCCCTCCGGCGGCGCCGCTCACGACGAAAAACGCTGCTTCCACTTGGCGATTTCCGCCGCCAGCGGCGTGCGTATGGACACATACTGCGCATCGGCGTAGCCGTTGGCCGCCTCGCGCGGGTCCGACTGCAGATCGTAGAGCTCGTTGGGACCGTTGCCGCCGTCGCGCAGTACCAGCTTGTAGAGCGAATCGCGGACCATGTCCGTGTCCTGGAGATGGCTGTACACCACGTTATGCCAAGCCTGTTTCGGGGGCAGCGGCTTGCCCTCGGCCAGAGGCAGATAGCTGCGTCCGGACAGGTTGCGATTGGGCGGAGCGGCGCCGGTGAGTTCGCACAAGGTGGGCACGAAATCGCAGGCGCTCACCGATTCGGGCCGGTCGGTTTGCGGCGGCAGGCGCACCGGCCAGCGCAGGATCATGGGGGTCAAGACGGCTTCCTCGTACATGTTGACCGGCGTGGACCCGTCACCCGGCCCCCACAAGCCATGCCGGCCATACAACGAACCGCAGGTCGAAGTGAAGACCACCAGCGTATTGTCGACCAGTTGCCGCTGCCTGAGCCTGGCGATCAACAAACCCACCCGCTCGTCCAGCGCCGTAATGGCGGCGGCCACTTTGCGCAGGCTGCCGAGCAGGTCGGGCAGCATCTCCTTTCCGCCCCTGCCGTTGGACGCCGGCGGCTGGGAAGGAAAACAGGATTCGAACGGCGCCTGGGCGTACATGTCCCGGTATTTTTGCGCGACGCCATCGTAAGGTGGAACCAGGTCCGTGAAGCCGGCGGTCAGAAAGAATGGCCGGTTGGCGGCCTGCTCGTCGATAAACTTCACCGTCTGCGCGGTCACGGCATCCGCGGCGCCGGTATCGGCCGCCAGACAGCCATAACCCAGGCCGCCCAGAATACTGGCGAGCGAAACCTCGTCCGATGGGATGGACTCCCCGCCGCCCAGTTGCAGCGCCGTGCGGCCAGTCAACAGCGAGGCGCGGCCGGACCCCGCCGACGGGGAGGCGGCGAAGTGATTGCGGAAGCGCACGCCGGTGGCGGAGATCTGGTCGATATTGGGAGTCTTGACGTCCTTGCTGCCGTAACAGCCCAACATCCAGGCGGGCAGGCCATCCACCAGAATCAGCAGAATATTCGGCCGGGCCCCGGTGTGTTTCGGCGCGGCGAGGGCCGGCAGCGCGAGGCTGCCGAAAAAGAAGTGGCGTCGCGATAAGATCATATCTGAAATATCAGTATAGTAGGTGAGGCGGGCATCCTACGCCCCGCCCCGCGCTTGTCGCGGGACGCGCGCCGCATTATATTTGGTTGGGGCGATGAATATTCCGAATACGCTGACGATCCTTCGGATCTTTTTCGTGCCGCTGCTGGTGGCGGCGCTGGTACAGCAGAACGAATTCAACGTTCACCTGGCGGGTCTGCAGATCGCCCAGGAGTGGCTGGCGCTGGCCATTTTCCTCGCCGCCGCCGGCACGGATATGCTGGATGGGTATCTGGCGCGGCGTTGGAAGCAAGTCACCACCATCGGCACGCTGCTCGACCCCATCGCCGACAAGTTGCTGATCTCGGCCGCGCTGGTATCTCTGGTGCAAGTGCGGGAGTTGCCTGGGTGGATGGCGATTCTGATTGTCGGCCGCGAGTTCGCGGTTTCCGGTCTGCGCAGCATCGCCGCGGCCGAAGGCTATATTATCCGTGCCAGCGATCTCGGCAAGACCAAGATGGTGGCGCAGGTGGCGGCCATCTCCTGCGTGATGCTCAGCATGCGGTACGGGGCCCTGCACACGCCCGGTATGCTCATGATGTGGGGCGTGGTGTTCTTCGCCCTGCTGTCGGCGGTGAGCTACTTCCGCAAGTTCTGGCGCAAGGTGGACAAACGCGTCAAGCTGCGCCGGCGGCGCGAGCTGCTGATGTTGGAGCGCAGGCGCCAAAGGGCGCTCATGCGTCAGCGAGGGTTGATGGGCGCGGGCTTGGAAGGCGCCACGATATTGAAGCCTCCCGACGTAAGCTGAACGGTCCGGATCTGCCCCTCCGGTCCCGCCGGGCCGAGCGGCTTCCCGTTCAGTTGGATATCGACGCCGCCCGCATTGCCCAGCCGCAATTGGAGCGATCCCTTCGCGTCCACGGTGCGGGTTTCGTTCGCGGCCATCGTAATGGTAAAAAGGACAGTCCCGTTGCTCGATGCGCGAACCCACACCGGTTTCCTTGCGGTCAATTGCACGTGAAGAGGCGCGCCGGGATCCACCCCTGAAGCGGCGCCCGTTGCGGCGCCGGCAGTGACGGCTTGAGTGGGGGAGGGTGCCGCCGCCAGAGAGGCCGAAGGCGAGGTCACCGGCGTGGGGACGCCGGCGGAATGCGCATCGGGCTCCCCTGGCTGCTCAACCGCGGGCGCCGGCACGGCGGGCGGCGCTGGCAAGGCCCGCTGCGCCGCTGGCGCGGGCCGCTGGACCGCGTGCGCCGCCGGGCGCTGGGCCCGTTCCCACCACACGTAAACGCCCGAGCAAGCCAGTATCACGACTACCACCAGCACCAACCCCAGCGCCCAGTCCGGCCAACCAGACCGGATGCTATCGCTGACGCGGTCCCACGAAACCGGGGGTGGAAGCGGAAAACCGCTTACCGAGGGCTGCTTCTTCGCCTCTATCGGCGGAGTGTCCGGCGGCGGCTCGACCAGGCGCACAAGCTCCGCGGCCATTTCCTCCTCGTCGAGACCCAGCAGGCGCGCGTATTGCCGGACGAAGCTCCTTGTGAAGACCCCGCCCGGAAGCCGGTCGAATTGCTCGTTCTCGATGGCTTCCAGAAAGCGCCTGGAGAGCTTCAATTCGTCGGAGATCTGTTGCAGATCGAGGTTCCGCTTGAGCCTTTCGCGCCGCAAGGTTTCGCCGATGGCAATCATGCCGGAAGCTTCCCAGTCCTTCAATAACAATCATACAGTATGGCAAACCATGGCGCCCTGAAGCGGGGACACGGATTACGTGTTACACTGGTCATGTGCAACGGAACCTGACCCTGACCATCGACGAGGATATCCTCCGCGCGGCGCGTAAGGCGGCGCTTGACCGGAATACCTCCGTGAATCGGTTAGTCCGCGACTATTTGGCTCGATTGGCGGCTGAGACCGACGGGAGAAAAACCGCCTGGGCGAGCTTGGAGAAATTATTCCGCACAACCCCCGTCGACGTTGGGCCCATTACGTGGACCCGCGAGGACTTGCATGAACGATGAGCCCCTGGCGGACTCATTTGTGGACACCAACATTCTGGTCTACGCCTTCGGCGCCAACGATGAATCCCGCTCGCCGGTGGCGCGCGTCCTTCTTCGGGACTTGATGGCGGCGGGCAGGTTCCACACCAGCACCCAGGTGCTTCAGGAACTGTTCGTAGTGCTGACCCGGAAGGCTCGCAAACTTCTGACCGCCGGGCAGGCTTTGCGCTATCTCGATGAGGTCGCCCGCTGGCAGGTAGTCGTGCTCGACTACGGCGCGGTGCGGCAGGCGGCCGAGTTATCCGGAACGGCCAGCCTGTCGTTTTGGGACGCCCTTGTGGTGGTCGCTGCTACACGCTCCGGGTCCGCGTTCCTCTACACGGAGGACATGCAACACGGACAGAAGATCCTCGGCGTGGAAATCGTGAACCCGTTCCGGTCCCGCGCCTGTTAGCCTGAGGATATAATCGTTTTTGCCGGCTTTGGCGCGGCTCGGATCGAAGGAGTGTCTTTCCATGCAGTCTCGACGGTTTTTCATCAGCAAAGTGGCGACCAGTCTGGCGGGCGGCCTGGCGGCGTCCAACGCGCTTGGGGCCAACGAGCGCATCCGCATCGGCATCATTGGTCCGGGGGACCGCGGGAAGGAAATTCTGCGCGAGGCGGTGGGCTGCGACAACGTCGAATGCGTGGGCATCGCCGACATCTACACCAAGCGGCTGGAAGAAGCTAAAGCCATCGCGCCCAGTGCCAAGACGTACCAGGATTACCGCGGCCTGCTGGACGACAAGAGCATCGATGCGGTGCTGATCGCCACGCCGCAGCACCTGCATTGCGAGTGCTTCGTGGCTGCGCTGGCCGCCGGCAAGCACGTCTACCAGGAAAAGACCATGGCTTTCACGGTGGAGCACGCCAAGAAGATGCGCGCCGCCTATCGGCAAGCCGGCGAGCGCACCGTGCAGATCGGCCATCAATGGAGCTCCACGGGCCAGATTCCGGACGCGGTCAGTTTCCTGAAGCCCGAGCTGATGGGCAAGATCACCGCCATTCACGCTCACATGTACCGCAACACGCCGCACGGAAAGCCGCAGTGGGCGCGGCCCGTTTATCCGGACATGACGCCGGACAACATCGTCTGGAAAGCGTTCCTGGGCGAGGCGCCGCAGCGTCCCTTCGACGCCAACCGGTACATCAACTGGCGCTTTTTCTGGGACTACTCGGGCGGCAACGTGTACGAGAACATGTGCCACCAGGCGGCCTTCTGGTACAAAGTGCTGGGCCTGAAGATTCCCAAAGCCGTGACCATGACCGGCGGCCTCTACCTCTGGAAGGACGGCCGCGAAGTGCCGGATACCATGAACGTCTCGATGGAGCTCCCGGAGGAGATTCTGTTCAGTTGGGACTCCGGATTCGGCAACGACAGGCTGGGCATCTCCGAGGACGCCCTGGGGACGGACGGGACCGTGACGCGCGCGCAGCAGATCCGCTACGCGCCGCAGAAGGTGAACCGGCCGCAGGGGAACGAGATGGCGGGCCAGACCCCCTCGCCGCCGCGCGCGCACATGCAGAACTTCATGGACTGCATCCGGTCGGGCCAGGAGACCAACTGTCCGGTGGATCTGGGGTACCGCGTGGCCATCGCGTGCCGCATGGCGGTGGAAAGCTACCGGCATCAGCGCACCGTGCGATGGGACACCGAGAAGGAAGAGATAGTCTAGCTCCGGGGTTGGCAGACGGAAGCGTCTGCCCCACCTTGCCGCCGAAGGAGTCGCAGGCCAGCGGGGCAGGCGCTTTCGCCTGCCAAGCGAGCCATCGCACGGTCGAACATGAACCCATGGGCAGCTAAGATCCGGGAAGGCGATGCGCGGGCGCTTGCCCGAGCGGCCACCGGAGTGGAGAACCGCGATCCGCTCGCGCTCGAGGTCCTGCGCGAATTGGCCCCCTTCACGGGCAGCGCGCGGATTATCGGGATCACGGGCCCGCCGGGCGCCGGCAAGAGCACTCTAGTGGACGCGCTGGCCGCGGCCATACGCCGCCAGGGGAAAACGGTCGCGATCGTCGCCGTGGATCCGAGCAGCCGCGTCTCCGGCGGCTCGATCCTGGGGGATCGCATCCGCATGCAGCGGCATCACGGCGACCCCGGCGTTTTTATCCGCTCGATGGCCACGCGCGGCGCCGTGGGCGGACTGGCGCGGGCCACGGAAGACCTGGTGCGTCTGATGGACGCCGCCGGGAAAGACTTCGTGGTAATCGAAACGGTGGGCACGGGCCAGGATGAGGTCGAGATCGCCGGGTTGGCGCAGGTGACCGTCGTGGTGCTGGTTCCCGGCATGGGCGACGACGTGCAGGCGCTCAAGGCGGGGATCATGGAGATCGCCGACATATTCGTGGTCAACAAGGCCGACCAACCCGGCGCCGACCGCGTGGAGCGGGAACTGCGCGCCATGTTGAGTCTGGGGGATAGCGACCGGCCGGGCCCGGCGATAGTGCGCACGGTGGCGACTGAAGGCACGGGCGCGGAGGAATTGCTGGAGGCCGTCGAGCACGCGCCGAAACCCACAGAAAAACAAGGCAGGCGGACCCGCAGAGACGGTGGGTGCCCCGGCCCGCCCCACATACGCATCGATCATCTGGGCATCGCGGTGAAGAGCTTGCAAGAGGCGCTCGGTTTCTACGAGAGTCTCGGCCTGCAAGCGGCCAGCCGCGAAAGCGTGGCGGCTGAGAAAGTGCTCGTCGCCATGCTGCCCGCGGGCGAATCGCGGCTGGAGCTGCTGGAGCCTTCCGCGCCCGATTCCCCCATCGCGAAGTTCCTCGAAAAGCGCGGCCCCGGGCTGCACCATGTGGCGCTGCGCGTGCCGGACCTCAACGCGGCTGTGGAGCGGCTGCGCGCTTCCGGCGCCAGGCTGTTGAACGAGCCGCGGCCGGGCGCGGGCGGCCATCTTTACGTGTTCATCCATCCGGCCTCCACCGGCGGCGTCCTGATGGAACTCATACAGGAGAGCGAAACGTGAAACCGGAAATTGGAATCATCGGCGGCAGCGGGCTCTACTCCATGCCTGGATTCGAGGCGCAAGAGGAGAAGTACATCGATACGCCCTTCGGGCGGCCGTCGGATAATTATGTGGTCGGCATGCTGGCGGGCCGCGAGGTGGCGTTTCTGGCGCGCCACGGGCGGGGGCATCTCCATACGCCATCGGAGCTGAACTTCCGGGCGAACATCTTCGGCATGAAGGCGCTGGGCGTGGAGCGCATCATTTCCCTGAGCGCGGTTGGTTCGCTGAAAGAGGAGCACGGGCCGCAGGATTTCGTGATCCCGGACCAGTTCTTCGACCGCACGCGAGGCCGTGTCTCGACCTTCTTCGGCGATGGCCTGGTGGCGCACATCAGCTTCGCCGACCCGGTGTGTCCGGAATTGTCCGAACTGGTGTCGCGCGCCTGCCAGGCCGCCGGCGTCAAAGCGAAAAAGGGCGGCACGTACCTCTGCATGGAAGGTCCCGCCTTCTCGACCAAGGCGGAATCCGGCGTGTACCGCTCCTGGGGCATGGACGTGATCGGCATNNGAGGCCAAGCTGGCGCGCGAGGCCGAGATTTGCTACGTCACCATCGCCATGGTTACGGATTACGACTGCTGGCATCCCGATCACGACGCGGTCACCGTCGACCAGATTGTCGGCAACCTGGTCAAGAACGCCGAGAATGCGGCGAAGGTGGTGGCCGAGGCGGTGGCCCAAATGCCGCCAGCCCGAAGTTGCAAGTGCGGCTCCGCGCTGGCGCATGCCATTCTCACCGACCGCAAGCTGATCCCCGAAACCACGCGCGTCAAGCTGGGGATTCTGATTGAAAAGTACTTCGCGTGAAGTGGCAGACGAGTGGGGCAGGCGCTTTCGCCTGCCAAGGTTGGACACTTGACGGATATTAAGGAGATCGCGCGGGAGACGCTTTCGCTCTGCCTGGCGGGCCGTACTCCCGAGGAGTTCCCGCCGGAGCTCGCGCGGGACGATTCGGGCGACGCTCTTTTCGGCATCCTGGTCGAGGGGCTGGCCGACCGTTTCGAACCGTCGCTGTGCGACGCCTACGCGCGCCTGTTCTCGCAAGCCGTGGCTGCCGAGGCCGATGGTCTGGACGCCGCGTCCCTGGTGGAGCGCTACGAGCGGGTGCGGCGCGTTCGTCGCATCACCGGCGAGCCGCGGCGCGTGTTCGTGCTTTCCCGCGTGACCTTGGGCGCGGACGTGGCCATCACAAGCGTGTTGTTCGCGGCGGTCAAAATGCGCTTCCCGAGCGCCGAGATCGTTTTCGTGGGCCCGCGCAAGAATTACGAGCTGTTCGCGGGCGATCCACGCATTCGTCACGCGGAGATAGGCTACGTCCGCGGCGGATTGCGCCAGCGTCTGGCGGTTTGGAGCGAGCTGAAGCAATTGTTCGCGGCGCCGGACGGCGTGATTGTCGACCCCGATTCCCGTCTGACGCAGCTCGGGCTGCTCCCGGTTTGCTCCGAAGACCGCTATTACTTCTTCGAAAGCCGCGCCTATGGCAGCGAAACCCGCCTGGCGTTGCCGGAACTGGCGGCGGCCTGGGCGTCGGAGACGTTTGGAGTCGATGGAGCGAAGACTTATCTGGCTTTGGAAACCGCATCGCGCCAAACCGGATCGATTGCCGTAAGTCTCGGAGTGGGCGACAACCCCGCCAAGCGGCTTCCGGACCCCTTCGAAGAAGAGCTGCTCCGCCTCGTTGCCGCGACCGGCGCGCCGATCTCGATCGACAAAGGCGCCGGGGGCGAGGAAGCCAGGCGCGTGGAGCGCGCGGTGGAGCGTTCCGGCGCGCAAGCCACCTACTGGGCAGGCTCGTTCGCCGGTTTCGCATCCATCATTGCGGGCAGCAGGTTGTACGCCGGTTACGATTCGGCCGGCCAGCACGTTGCCGCCGCGGCGGGCGTACCCCTGATCGGCGTTTTCGCCGGCTTCCCCGCCCCGCGCATGTTCGAACGCTGGCGTCCCGTGGGCGACCGCTGCCACGTGATCCGCGTCGAGCAGCCGGACGTCCATGCCACCCTGGACCAAGTCCGCAGAATCCTGCTCCAGTTGCGCGCGTAGCCGAGCGGTTGCAAATATAGGGCAGGTCGCGTAGGCTGGGTGCTGATGAACTTAGCGTATTGCCTGCTGCTCGCCGCGCCGCTCATGGCGCAGCCGGCCATTCCGCGTTACGAGGTGAAGCGCGCGGCGGGCCGGATTGTCATCGATGGCAAATTGGATGACAAAGCCTGGGCCGCGGCGGCCAGCGCCGAGTTCGTTTTCCCCTGGGAGTTCCAGACCGGCGCCAAACAAAAGACCACAGCCAAACTCCTGTGGGACGACGATTATCTCTATGTGGGATACGAGTGCGAAGACTCGGACATCGTGGCGCTGCGCACCGAGCGCGACGAACCCACTTATCTGGACGACGCCGTCGAGTTTTTCGTCAACCCGAAACCTTCCCAGACGGACGTGTACTTCGGTATGGAAATGAACGCCCGCGGGGTCTTGTACGACTACCTGATGGTGGACTCGAAGTATGCCTTCAAGCGCTTCAATCTGCAGGGCGTGCTGCTGGCGTCGTTTATTCGTGGCACCCTCAACGCCCGCGGAGATCAAGACCAGGGCTGGAGCTTGGAAGTGGCTATTCCCTGGGTCAATTTTGAAGAATTGGCGAAGCGGCCCACCCCCGGAACCATCTGGACGGCGAACCTGAACCGCTGGGACGGAGTGGAGCCCAACCGCCGTCTGAGCATGTGGTCCGATCCGGTGCAAGCGCAGGCGAACCCTCACGTTCCGGCCCGTTTCGGGCAGTTGGTATTCGTCGAGGAGGGGAAATGAGCGTATGGGAAACCAAGTGCCAGAGGCACCTCCGCAAAGCCGTTGGGTTCCGTTCTCCTGGCCTTCCGCCTGGAAAGACCCTCAATCGCTCGATTGGTTGACGGGTTCTCCGATCAATTGCCTGGTATTCGAGGCTGGCCTGGCCGATTCGGGCCGGGTGGCGCAGGAGGCCCAACGCCGAGGCANNGGACCAAACCAGAGGCCTCCGGCATTGTGGCGGGAGAAGCGGCCAAGATTGCGTGGAACGGCTCGGAACCCGTTGCGGCGATCGCGGATGCGGTTTGGCCCGGCGTTCAGATGGGCTCCGGTCAAGGCGGAAGCGCCGCGGATTCCGGGCCTACCGGCGAACCCTGGATCAATGCCAACGGCTGGTCGATTGAGCTGGCCCGTGCCCGCGCGCCGCGGAAAACCATTTGGCTGGTCAGCAAGCCGAAGGGGAACCGCCAGAACATCGTCATCGAGAATGCGTACCTGTTGGCGGTTGCCGACGCGGCGGCGGGCGGCGCACGGTGGCTGGCGTCGCTCGACGAGCAACTCACCGAAGACCTCGCGGCGCGCAAGGAAGCAGCCATCGGACGGTGGCAGAAGCTGGCGGCGGCTCTTCGCTACTTTGAGGAGCGCCGTAGTTGGGCCGACAGCCGGCCGCGAGCCGTGGTGGCCGTGATTTCTACCTTCAGCGGCGCCAACGAGTTCATGTCCACCGAATTTCTGAACCTGGCGGCGCGGCGAAATCTGCTTTGCTCCCCGCTGCTCGCCAGCCAGGCCGCGACCGCCGATTTCAAACCGCTCAGGGCGATCGTTTGCGTGGATGAAGAGGCTCCCCCGGATGCGCTGCGCCGCAAGCTGGAGGCGTTCGTAAAGGCAGGCGGAGCGCTGGTCGCTCCGGCTTGGGCGAAAGAATTCTCGGCGGGCGGAAAACCGCTAAGCAGTCCGGTTCCCGGTTATGACGTATGGCGACTGGGAAGCGGCCGCGTGGCCGTTCCCACGGCGCCATGGGAAGATCCATACAGCGTTGCGGCGGATGCCCACTCACTGATCAGCCACCGCGAAGATCCATTCCTTCTGTTCAACGGCGCTTCACTCATGGCGACGTACCTGACTCGAAACGGCGGGGGTGGAGACCTGCTCGAACTGGTGCGGTACACCGCCGAGTCGCAAGGGCAGGGGGTTTCCGTGCTCGTGCGGCGGAACTATTCGTCCGTGAAGATGACTACACTCGAAAAGCCGGAAGGAGTGGATATCCGTCAAACCAAGGTGAGGGATGGAGTAGAATTGGGACTACCGGCCTTCGGTGTTTTTGCGGCCCTGGAGGCGCGGCTTTAGGAGGGGTGATGCCGCACTGTATCACGAGACGAACCTGGCTTGCCGGGGCGGGCGCGCTGGCCGGTTCCCTGGCGCTGCCGAAGCGAATGTTCAGCGCCGAGGCTCCTGCCGCCGCGGTGGCCGTGGCCAGTTGCCAGACTTATGGGCCGGAACTTGCGCCGACGCTCGAAAAGATGTTCGACCAGTTGGGCGGCTTGGGACGCATCGTCAAGGGCAAGACGGTAGCGGTGAAAGTGAATCTCACCGGTCTGCCCATCGAGCGCCTCGGTTTCCTTCCCAACGGACTAACGCATTGGACGAACCCGGCGGTGATCGAAGCGACCGTTCACTTGATGGGCAAAGCCGGGGCGCGCCGCATTCGCATTCTGGAAAGCCCCTGGAAGTCGGCGGAACCCATCGAGGAGATCATGCTTCAGGCCGGTTGGGAGCCGCGCGATTTTGTCCATGCGGCGCCCCTGGTCGAGTTTGAGAACACGAACTTCTTGGGGTACGGAAAGCAGTATGTGAGGCTGGTCACCCCGCATGGCGGCCACGTCTTCCGGGCCTTCGACCTCAATCACTCCTATCAGGACTGCGATGTCTTCGTCTCCATCGCCAAACTCAAGGAACACCGTACGGCCGGCGTGACGCTATCCATGAAGAACTGCTTTGGCATCACGCCTTGCACGATCTATGGCGATGGCGCTGGGGAAAAGGAACCGGGTTTGCTGCCACGGGGCGGACGCGGCATTCTGCACAGCGGTTCGCGCCAGCCTTCCGCCAGCGTTCCCTCCGAGAACGATCCCAAGTCGCCGCGGGATGCCGGCTACCGGGTGCCCGCCATCGTTTCCGACCTGGTGGCGGCGCGACCCATCCATCTGGCGATTATCGACGGCATCCGGACGCAGACCGGCGGCGAGACCCCCGGCGGGCGCTCCATTCCGGTGGCGCCGGGAGTGTTGATTGCGAGTACAAACTGCGTCTGCGCGGATGCCGTGGGCATGGCGGCCATGGGCTTCGACCCAATGGCGGACCGCGGCAAGGCGCCCTTCGAACGGAGCGACAGCACTCTGCGGCTGGCTGAAGAACTGGGCGTGGGTACGCGCGATCTGTCTCGCATCGAGGTGCTGGGGACGCCCATTACCCAGGTGCGCTTCGATTTCCGCAATCCGGTACGGGCCCCCGACCCGAGCTGATTGCGGCAGCGGGGTGCGAAGAACTCTTACGCCCTTACAGGGCTGGCGTGATTCCGGACGGATTCCACAGGGCTTACGCCCTGGGCTAGGATCTGGCGCCCCTGGCGGGGCTTTGCGCCACGCGTTAACATGTCGCGCGCCGGACCTTCATAGCGGGTACACACGTGGGCGTCCCGCCTGAAATGCCGAAGGGGATGTAGGAGGCTCAGGAGGCAGACGACAAAAGGCGACCGTCCGCCTCACCTTTTGCTAAGCTTTTAGGTCCGTTATCGATGGAGGATGTTCATGCTCATTGTGGCCGCAATTCTGGCCATCTTCGTCTACGGCATGATCGCGGCCATGCTTGGCACGATCCTGCCGGACTTCTCGCAACGCTTCACGCTTTCGCCGAAACAGAATGGGAACATCGCGTTGGCGCAGGCTGTCGGACTGATCGCGGCGTCGATCTTCGCCGGGCCTTTGATCGATTCCCAGGGGACCAAAGCCGGCCTGATGCTGGGGCTGGGACTGGCGGCGCTGGCCTTGCTGCTGCTGCCCAAATCGACGGGCTACGGCTCGATTGTGCTCCTTCTGCTACTGCTCGGCCTGGGCGGCGGCTGCATCGTGACGGGGGCCTTCGCGCTGGCGGGCAGCCTGGGCGGAAATACCGCGCGGACCTTCAACCTGGTGAATCTGTTCTTCGGGTTGGGCGGAATGGCCACACCGTTTATCGCGGCCAACCTTTTCAAGAAGAATGCCACCAAGCTGTGCCTCTTCGCCGGGCTGGTGGCCGCCGCCACGTTTGCCTTCCACGGCATCACGGCGATGCCGCCGGCCAAGATCGGGTTCGACTTGTCGAAGGTCGGCAGCGTAGTGGGCTCCCCGGTGTTTTGGCTGTTGGGCGTGATGCTGTTCCTGTACGTTTCCTGCGAAGTCGGGGTTTGGAACTGGATGGCGCGGCACCTGATTGCCCAGGGCGTGGGCGAGAGCAAGGCGTTCAACATACTCAGCCTGGGCTTTGCGCTGGGCATCACGCTGGGCCGCGTGGCGGTAGTGCCGGTGCTGGGTTCGGTGGCGCCGAAGTTCGTCACGCTGGCCGCGGCCGCCGCCATGGTGATCACGCTGCTTGTGGCATTGCGAACTAAGGATGCGACGGTGGCCGGCCTCGCGGTCTTCTGCGCCGGCTTAGCCATGGCGCCGATGTTCCCCACGGTGAACTCGATGGCCAGCGAGGCGTTTCCGGAGGTGAAAGCGACCGCCATGGGCTTGTGCCAGACCTTCGGCTGGACGGGTCTGGCCGTCAGTTCGGGCATTATCGGGGCCATTGCCGGCGGAGATCCGAAGCGGCTGAAGAAGGCGCTGCTGATTCTGCCGTTGTTCTCCGTGCTGATTGTGCTGGCGAACCTGGCGCTGCTGGGCCTGTTGAAATAATGTCCGGACTTCGCGTGATCGCCTTTGGGGCGCATCCGGACGATTGCGAATACCGGTTCGGCGGCGCGGCGGCCAAGTTCGGCCGGGCCGGGGCGGCCGTGAAGTTCGTTTCCATGACCAACGGGGACGCGGGCCATCAGGAGATGGACGGCGGCGCGTTGGCCAAGGTCCGGTACGCGGAGGCCCAGACGGCGGGGAAACGGCTGGGCATCGCCGAGTACCAGGTGATGGACAACCACGACGGCGCATTGCTGCCTACGCTCGAATTGCGCCGGCAGACCATTCGCGCCATTCGCCAGTGGAACGCCGACCTGGTTTTGGCGCCTCGGCCCAGCGACTACCACCCCGACCACCGTTACACCGCCATGCTGGTGCAGGACGCCGCATTTCTGGTGGTTGTGCCGAAGATCGTCCCGGACGTTGCGCCGCTGCGCCGAAACCCGATCTTCCTTTATTTCGAGGACGATTTCCAGGACCCGGCGCCTTTCCGTCCGGATGTGGCCGTGGACATCGACGATGTTTGGGATACGAAGGTCGATGGGCTGGATGCGCACGCGTCGCAGTTTTACGACTGGCTGCCGTGGCTGGAGGGGAACGCGGATCAGGTTCCCAGCGACGCGGCGGCAAGAAGGCGATGGCTGTCCCGAACACGGGCAGGCAGGATTTCGCCTGCCGTAAGAGCCGCGTTGGAGCGGCGCTACGGGACCGAGCGGGGCGGCAAGACGGAGCACGCCGAAGCTTTCCAGTTGTGCGAGTTTGGGCGGCGGGCGAGCGTGGTAGAGTTGTGCGGGCTGCTCCCGGAATAGGGTGCCAGGTGTGCGATTTTGGGCAAAACGCCCAAAATTACCAAAAATTGAGCCTGTAACACGCTGATTCTAAACCGGCGCCCCGCGGTTTTTTGGGCAAAACGCCCAAAAATCGACCGAGTGAGGCGTCTTTGCAGCGGCCTGCGGGATCGCCAATGGCCGGCTTCCCGGCCTACAATTAGGTCTGGAGACACGCATTTGAGCCGCATCATTCTCGCGATACGCTGTTTCTTCAATATGTTGTTTCGCGGGGAGCTTTCCCCACGTACGCTGATCGATCTCAAGCTGGTAAGGAAGGGGCCGGTGCCCGCGCCCACGACGGCGAAACCCGCTCCGGTGGCGCGCGTGGCGACCGCCTCGGACGGCGCGCTGCAGATCCTGGCGATTCTCCAGCGCGACTCGCGGCTGGTGGACTTTCTGATGGAGGATATCGCCGCCTACTCCGACGACCAGGTGGGCGCGGCGGTTCGCGAGATGCACGACCAGTGCCGCGAATCGATGGGGCAGTACGTCAAGCTGCAGCCGGTGATCGACGGAGTGGAAGGCACGTTCGCGAAGACGCCGTCGGACGATCCGAACCTGGTGAAGTTCATCGGCAACGTGCCGGCCCGTCCGCCTGCAGGCGGGATACTCCGCCACAAGGGATGGCGCGCGGCCAGGGTGACTCTGCCGGCGCTTTCGGCCAAGCAGGACGCGGCCATTGTGGCGCCGGCGGAGATTGAGATCGAGTAGGGGATGTTAAGATGACCGCCGAGAAAGCGACGGGGCTGCCGCCGAAGACGCGCTGAGGGAACAGATCGAGCGAGAGGTGCTCCCCCGGCGCGCGGCTTGAGGATTGGGGTGCTTAACCGAAGTGGGGATTCATCNNAAAGCGCCTGCCCCACCACGGAGGCTCAACAATTTGCATTGCAAGGTGGGGCAGGCGCTTTCGCCTGCCAACGTCCTTTCGTGCCAGCATCCCCCAAGACGGTTACGCACCCTGAGGGTTGCCAACTTCCGGGCTGCAGGGCGTAATTGGCTATCCTTAAAGGATCTGGAGCCACATTGCAACCCAAATACGTCATTGGCATCGACCTAGGCACCACCAATTGCGCGCTGGCGTACGCGGAGATTCGGCAGGACGCCGATCCGTTTGCGCCGGCCAACGTTCAGTTGATGGGGATTCCGCAACTGGTCAATCCGGGCGAAGTGCGCGACGAAGATCTGCTGCCGTCGTTCCTGTATCTGCCTGGGGCAACCGATTTCCCGGCGGGAACCCTGGCGCTGCCATGGGACGAGGCCGGCGCGTTCGTGGTGGGGCGGCTGGCGCAGAAGCGCGGGGTGGAGAATGCCGGGCGGCTGGTTTCCTCGGCCAAGTCGTGGCTTTCGCATTCCGGGGTGGACCGCACGGCCGCGCTGCTGCCGTTCCGCGCTCCTGAAGGAGTACCGAAGATTTCGCCGGTGGAAGCCAGCCGGCGCTATCTGGAGCACTTGCGGCATGCATGGGACGCCAAAATGCCGGATGCGCCGTTCGCCGGGCAACAGGCGCTGGTGACCGTGCCGGCTTCCTTCGACGCGGTGGCGCGCGAACTGACCGAGGACGCCGCCAAACAGGCCGGCTTCAAGGACATTACCCTGCTCGAAGAGCCGCAAGCCGCGTTTTACGCCTGGGTGGAGCGGCATGCCGATTGGCGTGAGCGCGTCAGCGTGGGCGATCTGATTCTGGTGGTGGATATCGGCGGCGGAACCACCGACTTCACGCTGATCGCAGTCACGGAGAGCGAGGGCGAACTGGCGCTCAGCCGCGTGGCGGTGGGCGAACACATCCTGCTGGGCGGCGACAACATCGACCTGGCGCTGGCGAACGTGGTGGCCGAACGGCTGGCGCAGAAGGGGACGCGCATCGACAGCTTCCAGATGCAGGCGCTGTGGAACAACTGCCGGGCGGCCAAGGAGAAGCTGCTGGAACCCGGCTCCAAGGCCAAGGAACAGGCGGTGACCATCCTGGGCAAAGGGACGGGACTGGTGGGCGGCACGATTAAGGCCTCGCTCTTGCGCGAGGATATCGACCGCGTGCTGGGGGAGGGATTCCTGCCGGCGGTGGCGAGCACGGAGATGCCCCTGCGGCAGCGGCGCGCGGGTTTGCAGGAGATCGGGCTGCCGTACGCGGCCGATCCCGCGATTACCAGGCAGATGGCGCGCTTCCTGCGCCAGCAGGCCGCCACCGCCGAACAAGGCGCGGTACGGCGCGGACGGAGCGGCATGGCTTGCCCCACGCACGTGCTCTTCAACGGAGGCGTGCTCAACGCCACGCTGGTTCGCGAACGCATCACGGGCGCGCTCGACGCGTGGCTGGCGGAAGAGGGCATGGACCCGGTAAAGCCGCTGGCGGGCGAAGACCTGATGCACGCGGTGGCGCGCGGCGCGGCGTATTATGGGCTGGCGCGGCGCGGGCGCGGCGTGCGCATCCGCGGCGGCGTGCCGCGCACGTACTACGTGGGCATTGAAAGCTCCATGCCGTCGGTTCCGGGTTTCGCCGCTCCGCTGAAGGCGCTGACGGTGGTTCCGTTTGGAATGGAGGAAGGCACGGACGCGCACATCCCCGGCCGCGAGTTCGGCCTGGTGGTAGGCGCGCCGGCGGAATTCCGCTTCTTCACGTCCACCGTCCGCAAGGACGACCAGCCGGGCGACTTGATCGAAGATTTCGGCGACGAATTGCAGGAGCTGTCGCCCATGGAAGTGAGTTTCCAGGCCGGCGAGGCCAGCGCAGGGGTGACGCCGGTTTCCTTCGAGAGCGTGGTCACGGAGACCGGCGTGCTGCAACTCTGGTGCGTGGCGCGCGACGGGCGGCGGTGGAAGCTGGAGTTCCAGGTGAGGGAGCGGGTGGCGTGAACCGGCTCGACGAATTGCGCCGCCGGCACGCCGCCGCCGAACAGGGCGGAGGGCCCGAGCGCCAGGAACGCCAGCATCGGGAGGGCCGGCTGAACGCGCGCGAGCGCATCGAACTGCTGCTCGACGAGGGTTCGTTCGAGGAGGTCGATAAGCTGGTCACCCACCGGTGCCGCGATTTCGGCATGGAAGACCAGACGGTTCCGGGCGACGCTTTCGTCACCGGTTACGGCCGCGTCGACGGCCGTCTGGTGTACGTGTTCGCGCAGGACTTCACCGTGCTGGGAGGCTCGCTTTCCGAGGCCAACGCGCAGAAGATCTGCAAGATCATGGACCTCGCTTTGAAGACCGGGGCGCCGGTGATCGGACTGAACGATTCGGGCGGCGCGCGCATCCAGGAAGGCGTGGTTTCGCTCGCCGGGTACGCCGACATCTTCCTGCGGAACACGCTGGCAAGCGGCGTGGTGCCGCAGATTTCCGCCATCATGGGGCCATGCGCCGGGGGCGCGGTCTACTCCCCGGCCATCACCGATTTCGTTTTCATGGTGAACCAGACCAGTTACATGTTCGTGACCGGGCCCGACGTCCTCAAGACCGTCACCCACGAAGACGTCACCAAGGAAGACCTGGGCGGCGCCATGACTCACAACGCCACCAGCGGCGTGGGCCACTTCAGCGCGCACGACGATGCCGAGTGCCTGCGCATGATTCGCGAGCTGCTGAGTTACCTGCCGCAGAATAATCGCGAGGACCCGCCGCGCCGCCCGACCAACGATTCGCCCGACCGCGCCGACGCCGCGCTCGACACGATTGTGCCGGCGGAATCGAATCTGCCATACGACATCAAGGACGTGATCCAGCGCGTGGTGGATGACGGCGAGTTCTTCGAGGTGCACGAACACTGGGCCAGGAACCTGGTGATCGGTTTCGCCCACATGGACGGCCGGTCGATCGGCGTGGTGGCCAATCAGCCGGCATTTCTGGCCGGCTGCCTGGATATCAACTCGTCGGTGAAGGGCGCGCGTTTCGTGCGCTTCTGCGACGCGTTCAACATTCC